>NZ_SOCA01000001.1:1200000-1528390 GCF_004364345.1 Prosthecobacter fusiformis
CTCATGCAGATCAATCATCCAGACGGGCGAAGCACTCACCTCACTGGCGGCCAAGCAAGCGGCGCACCTGTTGTTCCGTATAGGCCGGTGTTCTCTGGTGTTCTTCCAGTTCAATGAACTTGGGCCGGTCGTTTTTCCTCTGGCTGCGGAGGGCATCCCGATCCGCCCCCGTCTTGAATACATCGTCTGAACCGGAAAAAGCCTGGTTACTTTCACGAGCTGACTGGGACGCATAACGGCTAGTATTCGTCTCAAAGGCATCATCCGCCACATCCGCCGTTTTACCTGCCTGGGCAAAGCCCTGCGAGGCCATGCTGCTTTTGTTCTTGGATCCAGAAAAGCTTTCCGTTTTATAGCTTGTCGGGCCAGCATAGGATTTCGTGCCCGCATACTGGCCGGATTTGAAGTTTTTCTTTCCCATCCAGCCGCCAGAACTTTTGTTCTTGGTGATACTGGACTGCATGGCCTTGTCAAAGACACTCCGGTCATTTTGGTCCCCCATCCGCTTACGGGACTGCGCCATGCGGTCCGACATGCGCTGGGACATGAGCGGGGGCGTTTTTTTCTCTTCAGGCGTGGAGCACGCACTCAGGAGAAATGGCAAAATCAACAGGCAGGGACGAAAAATCATGGCTGGGGGGTGGGGGGTGGCAGACCCAGTGCGCGGCGGCTGAGAAAGAGCGCCTCCTTCTTCACCCCGGCGGGCAGGTGAAACTTTGGCAGTTCCGCCTCTATAGATGCCAGTTTATCCCAGGCTTGGTAAAGCTCAAAAATCAGATTGGCCGAATCATTCACCAGGGACCAGCTTTCCCGCATGAGATAAATTTCCGCCGCCTCGTAATCGTGATGCCGGATTAAAAAGCGCACCCAGCCCGTGCTGAGATCCGGCTGCATGCTCTGGGTTGCGTCCAGCTTGGCCAGCGCCTCCTGGTAAAGCTCCCGCGCCAGACCGACTTCGCCGACATCCTCAAAAGCCTGCGCCCATTCAATCGGCTGCACGCCCCCCGGGACACTCCTGCGGATGACCTCGGAGAAGAATTCCTGTACCAAGGCGCGCTCCCCGATGGCGTGTGCCACGCGGACCATCATGGGCAGCCTGCGCCCATCCAGCCTCAGGGTCGGCAGTTCCTGCAAAGTCAGGCAGGCAGCCCAGGCCCAGCGAGCACGTCCATTTTTCAGCAAAGCCTCAGCGCCTAATTCCAGACACACCCGGTCCCCCTCCTTCGCAGCCTCCCAACCAGAGGCGATGTCATCCCCGGTCTTCTCAGGCATCTCCGCGGTGGCCAGTGCACACAAAGCCAGTGCTGCCAGCGGCCGGTCCAGCCCGGCGCGTGCCTCTGCCCGCAGCAGGCGTATCCAGGCTTTTTGATTCGCCCCTTTGGCCTGCTGCGTCATCCAATCGACAAATTGTATCAATGCATCCCGGTCCCGGCTGCGAACTCGCAATAGAGATGCCACCTGGGAGCGTCCTCGCTCCGGAGTCCAGGAAGGATCCTGGACCAGCAGTTTCAAGAGTTCCATCCGCAAGGAAAAACGGTCCGCATCCGCCTGCACGCTGCGCTCCCCTTGCGTCAGGAAATTGAGCGCCTCAGTCGCGCGGTCATACTTCTTCAGCAGCTCGGCCAGATGGGCAATGGCATCCAGGGATTTCCTTTCCACCGCCACGGCCATCAGTGAGCGGAATTCGTCCCACCCTCCTGCTGCCGCCACCAGCTCGGCACGCAGTTTCAGGACCTCACGCCCCTGCGCGCCAGCCGCTTCCGTCAGGGGTACAGTGCGCAGAGATTTTAGCGCCTCCTCATCCCGGCCGAGTCGATGCAAGAGGCGGGCCTGATGCAGGCAGCTTTCCGCATCTGGAGCGATGCCCCTGGAAGCATTGTCCGTGAAAGACTGATGCAGGCGGCTCCAGACCTCCAGCGCTTCTTTGTCCTGACCTAACCGCTCATGCAACAAAGCCAGTTCACGCAAATAGGGGACTTCAGGGGGTATACGCCCCTGTAGATTGCGCGAGTCTGGCGGGTCAAATCCCCGCTGGCGAAGCTCGGCCAAATTGAAATCCTGCGCCAGAAAGTACGCATGCTTTTCACGCAACACTTCCTCACCCGGCTGCGGCGGTTTCATGGGCGGCTCAGCAAGGATCAGTTGCAGGGTGAATTTAATCCCCATCTGAGTTTCTTTGGCAGATTCACTGGCCCGGATCAGCCACTGCGCGTATTCAGGATTCGCCGGTGCACGGCCTGGCAGGAGACGGTAAACCTCAATGGCCTCACGGGCCATGCCCTGGGACTCCAGGCGGCCGCCCAGCTCGCTCAGCGTCTCCACGGAGACCTCCATATTCATGTCCACACTGACTAGATACTCCCGGATCAGCCGCAGGCGTGTCGGATAATCCACCTCCCTGAGCTGCCGCGTCAGGTGGCCCAGTCGCCATTCGGTAAACTCCTGGCCTGTGCGCGAGCTGAGTCCCACCGATCCCCAGGTGGCGACAAGCCCTTCATTGGCCTTCTGCACCACGCCGCCGAGGCCCTGCTGCACAAAGCTGGCCTGGATTTCACGTGTCTCTTCCCATAGCCCGCGCAGATGCATGGCCTCCTCATGCCTGGTGGAACCCTGGGGCATCAGCAGCCCCTGGGATTCCCCCATCCGCCTGGCTCCCAAGAAGTCTCCAGCGATGAAATCTCGCAGTTCCTCAGCCGCAGTATCCTGCGCTCCGGCCAGACCTGCCACCGCAGATTTACGCAGCCGGGTCAGGGAGGAATCCGGCGTGCTCTGGAGTCTCTTCCAGGCGGCACGCAGCGTTTCTTCACGCTCCTGCTCGGAGGTGGCCAGACGGTTGGCCATGCTGAGGCTGTAAAGGTATGGATCGTAGGTACCCCGATAGGCACCCGCCTTCACCGGGCCGCGCACCACTTGGCCCAGATATTCACGGGCCAAATCCCATCGCTCTGCGGATTCCGCAATGCGGGACAGGAAGAGCGCATAGTCATCCGCCAGGGAGGTGGCATTTTGCCGCAGGCTCTCTCCCAGCTCCAGCCCTTCCGCATAACGTTGCTGGTCTTGCAGGTCGCGGGTGATCTCCAGAGTGGATGTGTTTTGCAGCAGACGCGCAGCCCCTAGCTCCGTCAGTTCCCCTTTGGCGTAACGAAAAGTGTCCAGATCCCCCAGCATGGCTACCACCGCCAGCAACAGGCGCTTTCTTTCCTCCAGTACCGGACTGTCCAGCGCCGACTGGCGTGCCCAGGCAATGGCATCCGTCATGCCATGAGAGCGGAGGGTCAGCCACGCCAGGCAGAAACTTGCTTCGAGTGTCCGCGCATCCTTCAGGGTCTGCCGTAACAGACTGCGAAACTCCGACCCGGCACCCGCATAATAGAGAGCCCACAAACGCTCCACCGGAGCGCGCTGAGGGTTACTCCACTCCATCCGCCATTGCTGGAGGGCCACCTCATCCTTCTGCTGGACCCGCAGCCGTGCCAGTTCCTCGATGACCCGCAGCCGGACAAGCTCAACAGGCTCCGGTAATTCGCTAAACTCAGGCCTCTGCAGATTCAAAAACGCACGCAAGCGGCTCATCTCTGAATTGTCCAGCCCAGGAACCGTGTCCAGCAACCCTGTGATCTCCGTGACCGGACCGGGTGAGCCCGTTTTTCTGACATCAGACAAAGGCAAGGGCAGCCGCTCCGGACTCACCCCTTGCACATGGTAAGCCTGGCCCTGGGTGCGGGTCAAAATTTCCCTCAAATATCGGTCCGCTGCCGCATCGTCCGCCAGCCGCAGGCATTTAAGCGCAATCCTAAGCTGGGAACGCGCATCCCAGGGACGTACCCGGGCCACCTGCTCGTAAACCCGCCTTTCCGCCTCGTCCTGACCCGTCGTTTTATAGTGCTCGGCTAGGTTTTCCAATGCCACCACATCTTGGGAAAACCGGCTCTCCAGGCGCCGACGCACCCGGTCAGCTTCCTCGATCTGGAAGGTCTGCTCCAGCAATTCCACCAGCCTTCGCGATTCCGCCGCAAGCTCGGCCCCGGACGCCCTAGCAGCGATCTGCTTCTGGAAATAAATGGCCGACTTCAGGTCAGACACGCGCAAGGCCGCCTCCCGCAACTGGCCTAACGAAAAGGGCGTTTCTGGAGACGTGTAATACGCCTGCTTCATGGACTTAAAGGCCCCTGCATCATCCCCGTCCCGCTCAAAGACCACGGCCAGAGCCTCATGATAAAACCCGTCGAAGGGGTGTTTGCGAGTCTGCTCCGTCAGCGCCTTTTGTAACATTTGCAGGCGCTCCTTCGCCAGTTCTGCTGGCAGTTCCCCACCATCGGCGGACCAGAACAAACGGTCAGCAAAGCGCCGGAAGGCATCGCGGCGGCGTTTCACATCCGTTTCACGTTCCACGATCTCCAGTTGCACCTGCACATACTCCTCCAGCTTCATCTGGCGCAGGAGCAGATCCGCATACCTTTCCAGCAAGGGTATAGCGGCACTACCACTGGCCTTTTTGACCGCCTCTTTCCAAAGTTTCAGCGCATCATCCATCCGCCGCTGAATGGTATAGGTCTGGGTAAGTGCGGAGAGAAGCTGGTCGGATTCCGGCATTTCCCGATACGCTTGCTCCAGCAAGCGCGTAGCCTCGGTGGCCAGCAAAGGAGTCGGGCCGCTACTGCGCCACCGGCTGTTTTGAGAAGCGGCCACGGACGCCTGTTCAGTTTCCATCAGCAGCTCACTCAGGCGCAGCGTGTAGCGCACCTTGTTAGGCACATCCCGCTGCATCAGACGCTTCAGCACACGCATCGCCAGCGCCTTGTTTTTATCTGTGATGGCCAGGTCCAGGAGCATCTTCTCGGCTTCCAGAGAAATCTCACGAAGCCGTCCCGTGGCAGGATCCGTCTGCAACCGCAACAACATCTGATAAGCCTCATCCAGCAGTTCAGTGCGCAGAGCCCACCAAGCAGCACGGAAGACTTCATGGTCTAGGCTGGAAGCTGTAAGGATGGATTGCTTGGACTTATTCTCATCCACTGGGACGAAAAAGCGCCGGGCTCTCTCCATCACCGCTTCCGGCAGGACGCTTTCAACAGGTTCCTCCGTGGCCCCACTGGCGAAACCACGGCCAGTAAAGGCATCAGGCAGGCGGAATTCCCCCGCCGTGCCCTGCACTCGACGAGATTCTGTTTTCTGATCCCCCATCAGAACAGAGAAAAGCCTTTCATCCACATCCAGACGGTCCTCATCCGTGGTGCTGGCATTCCAGGCTTTTTCCAACAGTTCCGCCGCCTCAGCCCCGTCGCCATGCTCAGCCAGCAGATCCGCCAGCCGCAGCCACTCTTCCCTCCCGGCAGCAGGTTTTCCCGCCGCCTCGCGGGCCAGGATAATGGCGCTGTCCAGATCATTGCCTGAAGCCATGAAAGCCGCAGAATCATTGAGGCGGCGTTGTTTTTCCTCCGGTGAGGGTGCCTGTTCAGTGAACTCCCGCAGCAGCGCCTCCGCCTTGGCCGTGTCCGAGCGTGCCCGGTAAAAGCCGGCCAGTTCAAAGAGGGCTTCCGCCTTGGAAGGTTCGCGTTCCACCCGGCTCTTCAGGATCAGCTCGATCACTGCATCCAGCGCGCGGTTTTGGGCAAAATTAAAGGCCTGTTTTTCGACCTCCTCGCTCTGTCCTTGGGCCTCAAGAAGTTGCTTGAGACGGGCCGTGGCCTCCGCTGGTTTCCCCTGGCGCAGATCCGCCTCACAGCGCAGGAAGACAATGGCAGGCAGGTCTCCGCCATCTGCTTTCATTCGCTCATCCAGCAATTGGGCCGCCTCGGCAGCACCATCATGATCCAGCAGCGCCCGCACCAGTTCCCAGCGATAATCATCCACCTGGGGAAGCTCTTTCACCAACACCCGCAGGGCTGCCAGATGCTCATCCAGATCCACCGTGATCTCATAAAACCGTGCCAGATCCCGCCAGGCCTGTTCGCTGACGGGTTTTTGACCGGCTGCTTTTTGCAGTTGCCCGCGCAGATCATCCAGATTCCCAAATCGCTCATGAAGGCGCACCCGTCGGCGGAAAAACTCCAGGTAACGCCCATCACGAAAATCCAGCAAAGCCAGCCCCTTCAGCAAGGCGTTGTCCGCTTTGGCAAATTCATCAGCATGCTCTAAAATTCGCGCCAAATCATACAGGGCGTCCAGCCTTTTTTGCGGGTCTGCTTGCTCAGCAAGAGCGCTATAAAAAGTGGCTGCACGAGCTGGAAAACCCGCACGCAAAAGCAGTTCAGCTACCTGCCGGGCCATCTCTGTATCCCCAGGCCGCAGGCGTGCCGCCTCCTCCCAGGCTTTGGCAGCCGCTTCCATTTCCCCAGAGCCGAGAGCCAGGGTGCCTACCTCAATCCAGGCCTGTGGCAGCGCCGGGTCCCCAGCCTCCATGCCCTCCGCCCAGCGACGCATCAGAGTATAGGCCAGACCAGGATCAGCCTGCTCGCTCGCCACATCCGCACGGGCACGCAGAGCTCGGAAATTTTTGGGCTGTGCCTTGAGCACTTCATCGTAAAGTTCAGCCGCTTTTTTCAAATCTCCTGCCCGCCGGTAGAGATGCCCCTGCACTAGTAGAACCGTGGGATGCCGTGTCGCCTCCGCCTGTGCGGAAATGTTTTCCAGCAGCAGCGGAGTGGCACCGTGTTTTTCATAAAGTCCCCACAGGAGATCCACGACACGTCCATAGTCCGGCTGACTGACTAGCAACGACAGGTATTCATTTGCCAGTCGTGTTTCGCGCTCTCCCCAGGATTTAGGAGGCTCCTGCGCCCCTAATCTGCCCAGCAAACATGCAACCAGGAACCCCACCAACAGAAGATGGCGCATCGGGCGTGGATATGATGAGGAAACCTGCATGGGCCTAGACACATACGAGCATACCACGCTCCATGTTCATGCAGAAGGTAAAAGGCTAACTGCGGAAATGGAGGTCATTTCAGCACGCCAATGAAAAGCCCAAAACCATTTTAGATCACGATTTCTCAATTGTAATAATACTAAACCACCATGAATCTCGTTTTTATAGAATTTCGGGTTGAGGGGTGCGCGGAATTTCCATACTATATCCGCGCACCTGCACTGGAGATGAATACTGCACATCCAGCTAACCCTTCTCAACCTGGCTTCAGCTTGATCGAAATGCTGATGACCATGGCGGTCCTGGGCATCATGGTGAGTATTGCCTTGCCGTGGTATGGGAAACAAACCGACGACTTCCGTCAGGCTCGTGACCAAAAGAATGCCCAGAGTATTTGCACGCTCTGCCAGGCAATCGATGCGGCGGGGATAAACTTGGTGGAAGAAACCACGACCAGCCTGGAAATCGCCCGTAAACTGTCCGCAGGCATCACCATCAAAAAAGGCACCCTCAAAGGCCGCACCTTCCGTGTTTCCGGCTTGGGGGAGGAAGAACTGGAAGGAGCCGCCAATTACATGAGCATCGAAGAGGGTCAGGTCTTCTATAAAGGTAACCTGCAAAGCGAGGATGGAGAAACCCCTCAAAACAGCCAGGGCTGACCGTCACAATATCCCCGCAGAAGCAATCAAGGAGACTCTTTGACCTTTCCGCACAGGACTCCAAAGTAGCCGCGGCCATGGTGAACCGCGCCTCTCTCTTTTTAGCACTCCGTTATCTGCGTCCGAAGCGCTCCTTTGTATCGGTGATCACGACGATCTCCATCCTAGGAGTGGCGGTAGGTGTACTCATGATGGTCGTTGTCCGCGCCGTCATGCTCGGGGTGGAAGTGGACTTCCGGGATACCCTCATGGGGGCGGAGCCGCATGTGCTGGTGGCAAAAGACAACGCTGCCGAAAACGCCCCCCCGTGGCAGGAGGCGCTGAAGCTCGCCAAAGCACAGGCAGGCACCCTTTCCGCAGCACCCTATGCAGGCGGTATTCTTTACATGGCCCGTGATGATTACCAGACGGGTACCCAGGTCCTGGGACTTTCCAAGGAAGACGGGCAGGCCAATCTGGCCAAGCTCACCCCTCATCTCATGGACGGCAGCCTGGATCTGCTGGAAGGCACCATCGTTATTTCCGATTACCATGCCCAGCAGCTCGGTGTCCGTTTGGGGGATGAGATCAGCGTCTATGCCTCGCAGAATGTGAATCTGGCCGTGCGCCAATACGGGGAAGCGAATGAAGAGGATTCCCCGGAAAAAAAGAAAGCCATCCGGGATCAGATCAAACTGAATCCCCAACCCCTGCGCATCTCCGGAGTCCTGCGTGCGGAGACGGGCGGTTACAACGGCTACGTCTCCATGCAGACAGGGCAAAAGCTCTTCCAGTTAGGTCAGGAAGTCACCGGCATCGCCATCGAAATCCGCGATCCTCAGAGTGCTAAAGATTTCACCCGCACCTTGGAACCGCGCCTTCCCGGCTGGAAATATACACTCTGGACCGATGCTGGGGAATCCCGGCTGGCCGCCATGCAGAATGAGCAGATCATGATGCAGTTCGTGCTCTCCATCATCGCCCTTGTCGCCGCTTTTTCCGTGATGAATACCACCATCACCGTCACGACCCAAAAGCGCCGCGAAATCGGTGTCCTGGCCGCGCTCGGCAGCCAGCCAGGGCAGATCGTCAGCGTGTTCTTGCTCCAGGCCGTCGTCGTTGGGGTCATCGGCACGGGTCTAGGCCTCATCGGCAGCCTGCTTGTCCTGTGGTTGCGCAATGACATCCGCCAGCTTCTCACGATGGCCACCGGAGGCCAAGTACATGCTGTGGAGGGTGTCTTTCTCTCCACCATTCCTGCGTATATCCAGCCCATGGACGTGGCCCTGACCTGTCTTATCTCCGTCGCCCTTTGCATCGTCGCCGGCTTTCTCCCGGCCTGGTTCGCCACCCGCATGGAACCTGCCGAAGCTTTGAGAGACTGAAATCATCCCATGTTTTCCAACGCTCCTTTCTTCCTTGCCCTGCGCTACCTGCGACCCAAGCGGTCCCTGGTTTCCATCATCTCCCTCATCTCGGTCCTGGGGGTCATGCTGGGTGTCGGCGTGCTCGTCGTCGTCATGTCCATCTTCAAAGGCTGGCAAGTCGAGTTCAAACAGCTCATCCTCGGGTTTGAACCCCACATCATCCTGACTCAGGATGCCCGCTATACTGGCGAACTACCTGAAGGTGCTCCTGAGCCTGAACGCTCCAACTGGCGTGATGTGCTCAAACAGATGAAACAGCGCCCGGGGGTCGTCTCCGCCACACCCATGGCTGAAGGCATGATCGCTGCCCGTAACGGCGCTTCGGACCCCGAAGGCGCAGAACTTTTTGGCCTCCGCGATGAACCTGAAAATGGCCTTCTCAAAAAGCTCGGTCAGCACCTTTTAGAAGGAGAGCTTAACCTCAAGAACGACAACATCGTGCTCACCGACAAACTCGCTGATAAACTCGGCGTCAGAGTCGGTGATGTCCTCTCCATTCTCGCCTCCGAAACCATCCGCCAAATGATTGGCGAAATGCGGACAGCTGAGGAAACCACCGACCCGAAAGAAGCCGAAGCGGTGCGGGACGAGATCGTCGTCCTGCCGCGTGATCTGACAGTCGTGGCCATTCTCCGCGCGGATACGGCGGGAGATCGCTGCTACGCGCCCCTCTTTGTCGCCCAGGAGCTCTTCAATCTCGAAGACGATGTCACAGGCATTGAAGTGGAAATTACAGATCCTGACCAAGCCGAGACCTTCGCCCAGCAGCTTTTCGACGACTCCAGTCTGCCCATGGATTGGAACATCCGTACCTGGAGCAACACCCACGGGGCTAAGCTCCAGTCCGTGGAAAATCAGCAGTCCCTCATGTACTTTCTGCTGTTTTTCATCATGCTCGTGGCCGCCATTTGTGTGATGAACACCACCATCACCGTCACCGTACAAAAGCGACGGGAGATTGGCATTTTGACCGCGCTTGGCAGCCGTGCACTTCAGATCGTAACCATCTTCCTCGTCCAGGCAGGGGTCGTTGCCATTTGCGGCATCATCCTTGGCATTATCGGCGGCATGCTCGTGCTCCATTTCCGCAATGACCTGCGCGACTTGATGTCCGAGATAACCGGGCGGGACTTCTTCCCCCAGGAAATGTATTTCCTCAGTGAAATTCCTTCCCATATCCAGTTCGTAGATCTGGCCTTTATTTGTGGTCTGGCCATCATCCTCTGCCTGCTCGCTGCCCTGATTCCGGCGTGGTTCGCGGCACGTGTGGACCCTGCCGTGGCGCTGCGGGACTGAGAATAAAACAACGACCGCTCAAGAAGTGGATTCTTGTTTTGCCCAGGCTTCTTCAGTACTCCATAGTCAACGGATGCCTCCCATTCGCGCCATCCTTTTTGACTTCGACGGACTGATCGTGGACACAGAAAGTGTCGGCTACCAGACATGGCATGAACTCTATGCAAAGCATGGCCATGATCTGCCGGTGGAAATTTATGCCCAAGCGATCGGCACAGAATTCAATGATCTCTATGACCCGCGCCGGGATCTGGATGCGCTGATGGGGAAAGCCCTGCTATGGGAAGAACTGGAAGAGGGCCGAAGGGTGCGGGAGACGGAGCTTCGCACCTCCCTAGTCACCCTGCCGGGCGTGATTGACCGACTGGAAGAAGCCCGTGCGCTGGGTCTGCCTTGCGCAGTGGCGAGCAGCAGCCCTCTGTCATGGGTCGGTGGGTGGATCGAGCAGCTTGGACTGCGCCCCTATTTCCATCACCTGACCACCTTGGATGATACGGGCAAGGTTAAGCCTGACCCCAGCCTGTTTCTGCATGCTGCGGACCGGATGGGAGTGGAGCCGGAGCACATCCTCGTTTTTGAAGACTCCCTCAACGGACTGCGGGCGGCCAAGGCGGCGGAGATGCGCTGCATCGTCGTCCCAGGCCCCATGACACGGCATCTGAATTTTGAAGGAGCCTTGCGCCGGGTGGGATCCCTGGCCGAGGTGTCCCTTCAGGAGCTTGTGGAAAAATGACCCATGGCCAATCCTGACCTTTCAGCCTTGAACCTGCCTCTCGCGGCGCGTTACACACGCTTTCGCGAGTCCGTGTATATGGGGCTGGAGGAGATCACCCTTCCTGGATACAGCCAGCCGATGAGCGAGCTGGATTTGCAGAGCCTTTGGTTCGGCGGCTCATTTGGCAGCCAGTTCACCAGTGTGGATGGGAAAGCCGTCCGTATCGTTGACTTCGGAATCTGGAACTCCAGCGCCGGACCTGACTTTACAGGCTGCACCGTGGAAGTGGGAGGACAGAAACTGCGCGGGGATATCGAACTGGACCCGGATGCACGCGACTGGGAGCGCCATGCGCATGGAGCCAATCAGGACTATACGAAGGTCGTGCTGCACCTGTTTATGGATGCCCCGCTGGAGCGCTTTTTTACCCGTAACTGCGAGCATCGCGAAATCGTGCAGGTCCAGTTGAATCCGGCGTCTTTGCCGGATCAGGCCAAACCCAACCTTGGCCTAGCGGCAGCTCGGTTAGGCCGTTGCCATGCGCCCCTGCGTGAGATGGAAACAGAGCGCGTGCAGTCCCTGCTGGAATCCGCCGCCCAACACCGGCTGGAGAAAAAAAGCCTGCGCCTGCATCGCTGTGTGGCGGCGCATGGACGCGAGCAGGCTGTTTATCAAGCTCTGGCCCAGGCGCTGGGCTACAGGAACAACCAGCAGCCATTCAATATCCTGGCGCAGCGCCTGCCGGTGAAGCGGTTGCAAAAGCTGCCTCCGGCTGAGCGTGAATCCTTACTCTTCGGCGTCAGCGGTTTTCTGGAAAGCGTGCGTTACGAAGACACCCTGCCAGAGACACGCGCCTACCTGCGCGAGCTGTGGGAAAGCTGGTGGAAACAAAGGGATGCCTCCCAACGCTGGTTGCTGCCCCAGCAGGCTCTGCGCTGGAAGCTCGCCGCCATCCGTCCGGGCAATCACCCACAACGCAGGCTGGGTGCCCTGGCCGCGATGCTGAAGCAATGGCCCCAGGTGTCTGCACCGCTGCTGGATGCAGGCCGTTGGTCCCAGGAAGGCTGGAGAGAGACCCTGCTTTCCTTAAAGCACGACTTCTGGTCCACCCATTACACCTTATTGGCAGAGGGGGCTGCCAAGCCGCTGGCACTCATCGGTGAAACGCGCGTGCAGGAAATGCTGGCCAATGTCGCCTACCCTTTACTCATGCCTGAGCGCACACGTCTATGGGCAGAGTATCTGGAGCTGCCTGCTCTCCTGGATAACCAAAAGGTGCGCAGGGCAGTTCAACGGTTATTTGGTGACAGCCCGCAGGGTACTGAGTTCCAAAAGAAACTGCATCACCATCAGGGGCTGCTGCAAATCTACGAGGACTTCTGCCTGCAAGATGATTCAGCCTGCGCCGACTGCCCGTTTCCAGAGCGCCTCAAAGACTGGTCTTGAGGATGTCCTCACGCGGCGGGGCAGCTCAGCCAGAGAGTCGTCGTATTATTCTCGGAGGCGATGCCGATCTGGAGATTCATCTGATGCGACAGCATGGCGGCAATGGTGAGTCCCAGGCCCAGGTGGTTGCTGTTTTTAGAGCCGTGGAAAGGGCGGAAAACTTCAGCCAGCTTTTCCTGGGGGATGTGTGATCCGGTATTGCTCACCAGGATGTCCACCCGACGTTGCTCCGCCGGAGTGATGACACCAGGACCTGCGATTTTCAGCATGGCGCGTCCACCTGCCTTGCTGGCGGCTTCGGCCGCGTTTTTCAGCAGTTCAATCAGGATGTCTTTAAACTTGGTCGGATCCACCTGCACAGGGGGCAGTCCCTGCTGCACATCCGCCTCCAATTGAATACCGTTTTTGGTGAATGGCTCCAGCAGGGCTGCTTCGACGACACCCAGGTATTCATTCAGGCTCAGTGGTTGGAGGGTCAGCTTGGCACAACCGCCAGCGGAGCGTATACGCTCGCTCAAGGCGGAGACGCCCACGGAAGCCTCGCGGATATGCTGCATATTCTCAGCCACGCCCGGATCCAGATCGTCCGTCATGAGAATCAAACTGCTAAAACCTTGGATCACAGCCAGCAGATTGTTCAGCTTATGGGTCAGCCCACGCAGCAGTTCCTGGTGAAACCCATCGCTGTGTTCATGGCCGAGCTGAAGAGTGGTAGGAAAAACAAATTGCATGGGGGGAGACAGATCGCGCAGTTATGCAGCCTAGGAAAGATAGGAGCAACGTATTTTAGGTAGAGGCAAGAGACAGAATGATGTTTGGGAATCATTCGTCCCTGCCCTGGCATTTAGCAAAACCAAGAGCATTTGCACTCGAAAAACGGGGCAAATGCTTATTTATTTTATAAAATCCACATCCAACAGGTAATTTTAGGTTCATAATTATCAGATTTTCTGGAATTTTTTTGCCAAATCGTTGCGCTCGCTTACAGTATTTGGTAAATCATGTCCGTTTCGTTTAAACTTTGGCTCAATCTGAGCTTGCTGAATTCGCCCTTGCACGGCTGAACCCCCTCCCGCTTCAATGATACCGGAAATTGAAAGCTTTGGTCACTTGATGATCGCCCGACGCGCTGGTGGAGAACCAGTGGGGTTGGTGCGTTCACCCGACGAAGTGGTGTTTCTGGCCTTTGATGCTTCCATCAAGCGCTTGGTGGAACTGCACATCTTGCGCAGTGGCCGCACTCTGGATTCCGTCGCCAAAAAGTCCGCTTTTGACCGTGCCAAGCAGGCCTCCGAAATCCGTGGCCCTTCCTTCATGCGCATCCTGGATGTGGGTGAAGACCAGGGTCTTGTCTATTATACGAGCAACCTGAACGACGGTGAATTCATTGAGGACTATGTGAAACGCCGTGGTCCTCTCCAGCCGGCGACCGTGTTTTCGTTGGTCTTCCAGCTATTGGACGATCTCTTGCAGCTCAAACAGTATCAGCGCCTCGTCTCACAGATGCGTTTAGATCGGGTGGTCATGACTACCCTGGAGGATACCTTTCTCCAACTGCGGATCTACGATTACGGTCTTTCATCCACGGAAAGTGAACATGGATCAGGCGCGCGGCTTGTAGTCCAGATCTGCGAACTCATGTTCCTGATGCTGACCGGCAAGACCTTTGCAGGAGATAACCCGGATCGCTATCCGTCCCTCACTTCCCTGCCCATGAGCCTGCGCACGGCCATGCGTGCGGCCCTGACAGATCCTGCCAACAGCCCGACCTCCATCGAGCGCGTGCGTGACGATGTGCGTGAGGCCATCGGAGCACTCGTCAGCAGCATCAATGCACGCAATCCGCGCAAGCAACTGGTGGTGATACCCGCCCTGCAGCCACGCTCCCAGCTTCAGGATCTGCTTTTGGAAAATGTGCCCGTGGAGATCATCCTGGGAAACCGTTTCCGAGTGGAGGGTGAAAACGACGTCCGCCGTTATCCTTTCTCCATTCCCTGCCTCAATACAAAAAACGAGCAGCCTGTCACCGTGCATCTGCTGCCGCCTTCGCGGATCGTGGACAAGACGCAGTATGAGGCCGTACCGCTGCAAATGTGGCGCTTCAATGCGGATAAACATCCGAACATCCTCCGCAGCCTTAGCCTTTGGGAGAGCCCGGAGTGGACCTTCCTGACCGAAGAAAGGGAACCCGGTTTTTCACTCAGTCGCCTTCTGGCCGAACGAATCACCCTGAATCCGCAGGAAGTTTCCGTGCTTCTCCGTCAAGTGCAGGCGGGCCAGGAGCAGGCGCTGGAATGCGGCGTCCAGCGGCTGGACCTCCATCCTTCCAACATCGTCCTGCGTGTGGGTAAAAACGGCCCTCTCATGAGCCGTGAGCATGACCGGCTGATGCAGAAGAGGCTGGACGCTTGGCCAGCCTTTTGTGTGAAGCTGCGCGCCCACCTCACCATGCGCAATCTGTATGAGCCGCCGCTCGTGGACAAACCGGAGCATGGTGAGCACATGGAAGCGCACCTAGCAGACCGTGATTATCGCTGCCGCGCCTTCATCGCTCTAGCGGCCTACTTGCTGACTGGCCAGCGCCAGACCGGGGGGAGCCCACGCTTTCCAGAAGCCACGCCTGAACCACTGGCAGACTTTGTACAGGAATGCCTGGAAAAGTCACGCAACCATGGGCAGGCACCCAACCCGGCGGAGTTCTTGATGCAATTTGAAAGTCTGATGCATGCCTCCACCACCACAGGACCCGACCTCGCCTCACGGCTGCGCGGGGTCACTGTGCCTATTGAGGAAATGGAGAGCATGGGCAGCGTCTCGGATTTCGATAACGAATGGGCCTCGGGTTCCGATGAGGATGAAGAACCCGCCATGCCGGTCACCCCCATTTCACGCAAGCTGAAGCCCACTGATTTTAGCAGTCGCAAGCCGAACGAAGGCATGGGATGGCCCATCTGGGCAGCGGCGGCTTCCGTGACACTCGCCGCAGCAGGTTGGTGGCTGTTCTCCGGGGAGGATCCCATTCCGCCACCGAAGACGGCTTCTGTCTCCAAACCAGCGAGCAAACCTGAGGTGCCCACAGAGGATGCGCCGGTGGTGGCAAATGAACCTTCAGCTCCTACCCCACCTCCTGCGGTGGCCAAAGTGGAGCCTGAACCCAAGCCCGCTCCCAGCCAGCCAGTGGACGTCCCTGCCCCACCCACCGTTGCGGCGAAGCCTAGCAATCCTGCTCCAGGCCCCGTCACGATGCCTGGTGAAAAACCGCAGACTCCTCCCGCACCAGCCACCGTGGGAGTTCCGGCTCCAGTGCCTGAGCCAAAGGCCGAGGCCGAGCCTCCTGCCCCGCCCCCTGGAGCTCAGCCGGTGCCCATCATTCGGAAGGCTATCCTCCCTACGCCGGAGGAAATCGCCAAGTATAAGCAAGGTCTGGTCAAACCTCCTGTCCAGCTCCCTGCTCAGGCCACTCCACCTGTGGCTCCTTCTGAAAATCAGCGTTCGGGTTCCATACCGGCCATCAATATGGCCCAACCTGCCCCAGGCGATTCCCGGGATCGACAGTGATTCAGGCTCTGTCCACCCATTGGTAAGCAGCTTTGGCATTCCGCCAAAAGTACTTCTGCGCTGCCTCCTGGCCTTTGCCTTGGAAGTATTCAGACACGAGTTTAAACACGGTCTCATAGGCTGCACCACGGTCTGAGACAGGCCAGTTACTGCCATAAATAAGCCGGTCAGGGCCAAAACATTCCCAAAGGTGTTCCAGCACGGGCAGGTAGTATTCTGTATCCCGGGGAGCCTGGCCTTCCTCCGCACGCACCTGCTCCGGCATGCCGGATACTTTCATGAATACACGGGGCTGCTTGGCCACCAGTCGGATGTTCTCCTTCCATTCTGGTTTTAGATTCTGCGGATCTCCTGCACCGCCCAAATGATTGATGACGATTCGTAAATCAGGCACCTCTTCAGCCAGTCTCGCTACATGGGGGAGGCTCGTGGGCGGACCATTCACATCCAGTTCCAATCCCAGCTCCGCCAAAAGCCGGGCAGCCGCACAAACCTGATCGTGATGCTCATCCAGCCGCACTAGATCTCCCCTCCAGCGGATACCCCGAAACAGGGGGTTGGCAGCAAAACGCTTCAGATTGGACACAAATTGGGAATCATTCGGATCCAGATTACCCACAAAACCCACGATGCACTTCTCCCTCGCAGCCAGATCTAGTATCCACTGATTATCCTCCACCAAAGGGCTGGCCTCCACGACTACGGTTTCATGAATGCCGAGCGGATTTGCCAAAACCTGCCAGTCAGCAGGCAACACCGTGCGATACAGGGGAGTGTCCTTTTTAGGCCAGGGCACACCTCCTGGACGGGAGGGATCATAAAAGTGGGTATGGGTATCGATCACGCGCAGGGCTGTGGTTTCCTGGGTGCTTCCCCTTCCTGGCAGCAGGGCTCCCAAGGCGGCTGTTTGTATAAAACGACGGCGTTTCATCCTCTCAGTATGGGAGCCGGAGGCGCTGAGCGAAAAGAAAAAAGTCTCTTCCTCCAAGGTCTTATTGAGCGGTTGCCTCAGTTCCAGCGTCAGTTATAATAGGAAAATGCGGCACTGCTTGTCGGGCGCATTTGTGTGTAATGGAACTCCAGCAATTCCTCTATTTGGCCGCGATCGTCGTATTTGCGGTGGCGTGCCGTACCTTTGACAACCGTTTCCTGCAAAAGCTCGGCTGGCTGGCTTATCTCGGTGCATCCTATTTGGGCGGTTACTTTTTGACAGACAGTCATGCAGCCGGGGCCTTTGGCATCGCTCTGTGGTTCATGTTACCTTGGCTCGAAATCGTGGGCCGGGTCCGGCAGCTGCGTTTCCCTCTGACCAGCGAGGTGAAACATCGCTTTCCACCTTCTCGTGAAATTTTTCCTGACCTGGATGAACTCAGTAAGGAAACCGAAGCCGCAGGTTTCGTCGAAGCCGGTGACACAGGTTGGAAATGGAGTGAGACGGATCATTTCATGCGTCTGTTTTACCACAGTGAAATGCGCACCCAGGCCTCCATTGCACTCGCGCAGCAGGGCCTGTATTCATTCTCGTATGTCAGCCTCACCTCCCGCACCCAGGAAGGCGTGACGTTTACGACCACCAACTACCCGTTTGCCCCCACGATGCAATTTTCCCCCCAGCATCGGATGAACCGGCATGTGTATGCGGAATCCATGGATCAACTCGTGGAAGCGCATCAGGCATTCCTGGCCAAAAATGAAGTCACCGACCAGCTTGCCGAACTGGATACAGAAGAGCTGTCCAACTACATCGAGCGTGACATGAGCGCGCAGATTGACCACAACATCACCATCGGCGTCATTGAGCCTGCGGGGGAAGGCGTCTTCCGCTACTCCTGGCGCGGCTGCTTTTACCTTTGGTTTCAGGTGGTGAAGGACATGATCCGGGTGTGATCTGCTTTGGCGCTTGGCAACCATGCCTGCCTTGTGCTAAGGCCAGCGATGCCTAGACCCGACGGACGCTCCCACGACCAACTTCGCCCTATTGACTACATCCTCGATGTAGCCCCCCACGCCACCGCTTCCGTGCTCATCGCCTTTGGCGATACCCGCGTCATTTGTGCCGCAACGATCCAGGATGAAGTGCCACGCTGGATGAAAATGCAGAATGTCCAAGGCGGCTGGCTGACGGCTGAGTATTCCATGCTGCCTTATTCCACGCTGGACCGCAAAGACCGCGACAGCAGCAAGGGTCGCCCCGATGGCCGCAGCATCGAGATCCAGCGTCTCATTGGCCGCAGTCTGCGCGCCGTGGTGGATCTCAAAAAACTCGGCCAACGCACCCTGTGCATTGACTGCGATGTTCTCCAGGCCGATGGCGGCACCCGCACGGCCTCCATCACCGGAGCCTGCATCGCCGCTTCCATCGCCTTCAATCGCCTGCTGGAAAAAGGCAAAATCACCCAGCAGCCAATGACCAAAAAAGTGGCCGCCATCAGCGCCGGCGTGCTGAAGGGTGAGACCCTGCTGGATCTTTGCTATGTGGAAGACCGCGATGCTGATGTGGACTGCAACCTCGTCCTCACCGACAAGGGCGACTTCGTGGAAATCCAGGGCAGCGGTGAAGAAGCCACCTTCAGCCAGGCCGAGCTGGACGCCATGCTGGTGGTCGGCCGCAAAGGCATCGCCGAATTGTGTGCCATCCAGCAGGAAGCCATCGAAAGCGCCATGAAACCGGCTCAGGCTCAGGACTTGGCAAAGCTGGCCGCTTTCTTCGGGAAGAAGTAACCTCTGCTACTGGCAGGCCTCTCCTTCCACGTACTTTGCTAGTCCCCAGATCTTCTTGTGGGACTGAAGTCATTTATTGGAGGAGCCCCGGTCAAAGGCTGTTGGAATTCCTTCTTTGCAAAGCCTAAGCTCTCCGCAACTTTGGCGTATGTTCGCGCCCTGCTACCGCTCCCGATACTGGGCCCTGCAAGCCTAATCCTGCAAAGACCGGCCTGATGAAACCGTGTTATAGTTTTGCATCCTTGTATGAGACATCTGCCCTCCCTGTGCGCATTCACTGCCATCCTTGTGCTTTTGAGCGTTCCAGCTCACGCACAGAAAGAGGATCCGCCCTCAAGTAGCCTTCCTTCCAAGGCCACTAACGATTCTGGCCCCGTCCCAGGCATTGTCATTAGCAAGTCGCCCGACTTCGAAAACATCTACGTCAGTTCCCCTTCCATTGCCATTCTCCCGGACGGCACCTACATCGCCTCCCATAACTGGGCTGGCAAAACGGATCTCGCCCGTACCACCGCAATCCTCTCTTCCAAGGACAAGGGCAATACGTGGACGACCCTCGCTGATTTTCCCTTCTTGTGGGCCAATGTCTTCGTCCACAAAGGTGACCTCTACATCCTCGGCATCCTCAAGCCCGTAGCCGATAGCAAGGAGGATTTCTCCTGCTACGCTATTCGCAAATCCACAGACGGCGGCAGGACATGGACACAGCCCACGGACTCCAAAAACGGCCTCCTCCGTGCCGATGCGCATTATCATACCGCACCTTGCTCCGTGGTCATTCATAACGGCCGTCTCTGGCGTGCGCTGGAGACCATCATGTCCAAGGAAGAGGTCCGCACACTCAAGCTCAAAAACACCAAGTGGGGCCACTTCTTCCGGGCGCACATGTCCTCAGCCCCCATTGACTCCGATCTTCTGGACGCATCCAACTGGACGGTCTCAGAACCCTTTGACTACGATTTCGAGAACTGGATGGGCAACGGTTTCCTCGAAGGCAATGCAGTCGTCTCTCCCGATGGCAAAGTCGTCAACATCCTGCGCTGTGCTTCTGAGGGCCGTGACAAAGCCATTATCCTGGACTGCTCCGAGGATGGCAAAAAACTCATCTCTCGTGGCAAGGCCTCCCAGATCGACTTCCCTGGTGGTGCCGTCAAATTCACAGTTCGTTATGACGAAAGATCAAAAACCTACTGGTCCCTCGCCACGCAGCAAATGGATCCCATGGCGGGGCGCAACTACCTGGTCCTCACCAGCTCGAAAGACCTCATCTACTGGGAGCAGCGCTGTGTCCTCCTTCGTCACCACGACTGGAAATACCACTCCTTCCAGTATGTGGATTGGGCATTCGACGGTGATGACATCATTTACGTCAGCCGCACGGCCTGGGACTATGCGCACAATGCGCATGATGCCAATTACATGACCTTTCACCGTGCCAAAAACTTCCGGGATCTCTCTTCCAAGGACGACAGTCCCTGGCTCGGCCAGAACATCATGAAACGTCATGAAACGAAAGATTTCATCATTGATGGCACTTTCACTGAGGTCGGTAAACTGAGCAATGGAGCCAGCTCATTTTCAAACCGAAGCTATGCCTGGAACCACGTTCCCGCCAAATATGAAGGATGGAACTATATCCTCACTCCCGGTGGTGAGCTTGACTCCATCCGCATCACACCCAAAACCGATGCCACCCTCTATATGATCAGCCAGTTCACTGCGAAGATCAGCGGATGGCAGCGTACCAAGGACTTCCTCCACTACTCAGACCCCAACAATGCGAAAGCCGGGATCTTCACTCGCAAAATCGAAAAAGGCCCGCGCCTGGACATCCACCAGCCCGGCTTTATCGGAGGTATCCTCATCTGGAAGGCATGACCAGTCCGCCTAGTTAGCGGGTTCCTCCAACAGCAGCTTCTTCGCCACCTCTAGCTGGGCTTTCTGCTCTGGGGGCAGCTCTGGATACTTCAGCTTCATGCCCTGCATCTCATGCAGGATCGCCGCGCTGACGATGAGCCTCATGTTCTTCTTGTCGTCCGCAGGGACCACATACCAGGGGCACTCTTCCGTACCGGTGCTCTGGATGGCATCTTCATACGCGTGCATGTATTCCTTCCAAAAGCCGCGCTCCTTGACATCGCCCTCCTCAAACTTCCAGTTCTTGCTGGGAGTATCAATGCGGGACAGGAACCGTTTCTTCTGCTCGTCCTTGGAGACATTGAGGAAGAACTTCACGATGCGAATGCCGTTTCGGTGGCAGTAAGCCTCCAGATTGCGGATGTCTTTGAGACGGTCAGCGAAGAGCTTGTCCAAATTGCGGGTCGTCTTCTCCGGCAGACGCTGGATTTCCGTCACGATCTCCGGATGCACCCGGCAGCAGAGAACCTCTTCATAATAACTGCGGTTGAAGATGCCGATGCGACCCCGCTGAGGCAGGACCCGTGAGGTGCGCCAGAGAAAGTCGTGGTCCAGTTCCGCACTGGTGGGCCGTTTAAAGCTATGCACCTCCACGCCCTGCGTATTCACACCGCTCATGACATGCTTGATGGTGCTGTCTTTTCCCGCGGCATCCATGGCTTGAAAAATCAGCAGCAGGCCCTGGCGGTCTTGCGCATACATCTTCTGCTGCAGGTCATCAATCTCCTCCCGGAACTGGGCGATCAGTGTCTCGTAATGAGCATTGTCCGAGTACAGACTCTTCACCTTAGTCTTCGCTTTGGAGATGCGGAATGGCTTGCCGTCCGGCACCCGGAAGTCGTGAAGGTCGAGTTTGAGTTTCATGGGAGCGGAGGGATTAAAAGGAACTGTTTGAGCAGTAGCAGCCAGGGTGGGCTATGAACAGGATTTGTTTGGCAAGATTGCTCCATGGCCGCAGTTCTCATGCGATGCGATTGTATGTGGCCAGTCTCTTATTCCTCATCAGCACCACTATTCTGGCCCAAGTGGAGCCTGGACCTGACAGTCCGGGCCTAGACTCGGGCGTGCTAGGCCGCCTGGATCACACGCAAAGGAAGCATGATGATGGCGATGTGCTGAAATCCTTCACAAGGGCAGTGGATACGGAGGACCTGAAGCTGGATCACTTCAGCCTGTCCTTTCAGCTCTTCACAGACGGCCAGCAGCCAAGGGATGCAGTTCCGCTCGTAAAGGCGGAGCATTTTCAAATTATACTCAAAAACGGGACGGACCTGGATCTTCAAATCAGCACTCCTGCAGGTGCAAAACTCGACCTCAATGTACCTCTTCCTGCAAACGAACTCTCCAAGGCGGAAATGCATCATATCGTGCTGCGAGTGAGAAGAGAGGCACGCCAGTCGCTGACCGGACTGTGGGTGGACGGGGTCGAGCTTGCCAGCGGGCCGCTGGCACCTGGAGCTATTCCTTTAGCGAAAGGTTCGCTCATGATCGGGGACAATGCCTTCCGGGGAGTGGTGTCAGATGTCCGTCTCTATGACCGCGCTTTGTCCAGACTGGAAATTTTGGAACTGGGACAAAAAATTCCAGTCAAATCAAAGTCCAGTCCAAAGGACATGTACAACTTTGAAATCATGAAGGATGAGGTCATCGCGGTGCTTGGAGGCACGGAAGCCGTGGCAGTGATGGAGGAAGGCAGCCTGGAATCCGTGATCCTTTTAGGCCATGCCGACAAGCACCCAAAAATGCGCTCCCTGGCCTGGGAAACGGACACGGTATTCCGTCAGGATCGCCCGCTGAATTTTGGAGATTTGCGCCAGCAATTGCAACGTACGACAGCCACCTGCACCGTGATGATGTTTGGCCGTCAGGAGTGCCTAGAGCGTGGGGAGGAAGGACTCGCAGACTTTCGAGAAGCCTTGAATAAAATGGTCAAGGCATGCGCTGAAATCACTCCGCGGTTGGTGCTGGTGGAGGCTGCGCCGTTTGAAAAGAAAGCCGCGCCGCTACGGGATCTCAGTCTGCTGAATCCAGTGCTGGTGAAGTATAACGAAGTCATCCGCGAAATAGCGCAGGCACATGGGGCCTACTATGCAGGTTCCTCCGAAGGATGGAACCATGCCCGCCCGCAGCCGATGACCATGGACGGCGTCAACCTTACCCAGTCAGGAGCACGTGAAGTCGGGCTGCGGGTGCTGACGACCAGCATGCTGCCGGAAAGTAAAGCCGCCCAGGAATTGAAGGCGGACATCATGATGAAGAACAAACTCTGGCACGACTACTGGAGGCCCTCCAACTGGGCCTTTCTGCATGGTGACCGCACTTCCCAGCCGAGCAGCCGAGACCATCTGGACCCCAGACGACGCTGGTTCCCAGCGGAGCTGGAGAAGTATCAAGCATTGATCAAAGCCAAGGAAAACGAATTATGGAAAAAGGCCGAAGAACTGGGGAGGAAGCTGCCATGAAAGCGCTGCCATTGCTGATTGTCCTGGCCCTGCTGACCACTCATGTCGGCGCACAAAAAAATGAGCGGAAATCCATCTCTGTCGGTGAACCTCCCACTGACCATTCACCCGCAGCAGAGCTGGCCTCTTTCAAGGTACTGGATGGATTTGAGGTCAATCTTTTTGCTGATGAAAGCCAGGGCATCGCCAATGCCCTGGCCATCCGCTGGGATGAAAAAGGCCGCCTCTGGTGTCTGCAAACAAGTGCCTACCCACAGCCGGCCCCAGGTGAGCTGGTGAATGATAAAGTCATCATTTTGGAGGACACCAACGGCGATGGCCGTGCGGACAAGCAGACCGTGTGGGCGGATGGTCTGCGCATGCCCATGGGCATGGAATTGGGCAGTCCAGGCCAGCTCTATGTGGGCGAAGGCGAAAAGCTGCTGCTGCTGACAGATACCGATGGTGATGATCGGGCTGACCAGACGGAAGTCATCTTAAGCGGCTTTGGCACCGCTGATACGCATCAGAATCTGAACAGTTTCATCTGGTCACCCGACGGAACACTGGTCATGCACCAGGGACTTCATTGTTACTCCAGAGTCACCACCGCCTGGGGGGTGAAGCAGCTTTATGGTGCCGGATTCTGGCGTTTTTGGCCGCACAGTCGGAAGCTGGAATCCTATCCCACAGGCATGCCGCTAAATGCCTGGGGTACAGCCTTCACCCAATGGGGACAGCCAGTGATGGTGGCTGGCGCAGCGGGCATGTTTTGGGCACGGCCCAAGGAGGTCAGTGTGCCGGAGGTGCCTGGACAACATGGTATTCCCTATTTTTTGCTGAGCCGCTTCATGATGCCCAACAGCGGCCAGATCATCAAAACTAGCGGCCTGCGCAAATACTGCGGGGTGGACATCCCTCTCAATGCACATTGGCCTAACGAAATGTGCAACGAAGTGGTGGCTGGCGGATTTTTTGAGAATGCGGTTTATCGTTACAAGCTGACTGCTGACAAGGAGAATCCCAGTGCCTTTGAAGCCATCGAGCAGCCGCCCTTGATCACCAGTGACAACGTCGCTTTCCGCCCGGTGGATGTACGCTTCGGGCCGGATGGCGCACTCTACATCGCAGATTGGTATAACCCGATCATCGGTCATTATCAGGCCAGCTTCAGACACCCGAACCGGGACAAAGGGCATGGCAGGATATGGCGGATGACAGTGAAGGACAAAGCTAGCGCCCGGTTCACACCACTGAGTGCTCAGATGAAAACAACAGAGCTACAGGAGATAGCCGCAGGAACAGACCGCTGGCCCGCCTACCAAGCGATGAGACTTCTGCGCTCCCTGCCGTGGACTGAGGCCATCCAAGGTTTAACAAACGATCATTCAAAGCAATTTTTGCACCTTCAGCTCCATGAGGCCTATGAGCGACCCGCCCCCGAGCTGGCCGTTCCAGGAGACACGGCTGAGGAGGGCTTCAAAGCCTATACCACCCACGCGCTCGGAAACTGGGCCGGGCAAATGCCAGAAGTGCTGGCTAAGCTGGAGCAGCGGATAGGGGACGAGTCGGCTCTCGTGCGCCTCGAAGCCATCGTTGCATGCGCGAAGGTCCATAAACCTGAGGCCATCAAGGTGGCGTTAATGGCCCTGGACAGACCGATGGACAGCTTTCTGGACCGGGCACTGTGGCTGGCGGTTCATGCGACAGCTCCGCAGTGGAAACCCTTGTTGCAGCGGGACGATGGAGGAACCTCATTTTTGCAGTCCTTGCCAGCCCATCATTTGGTTTATTTAATGGAAAAAGACGGCAGCGCGGAGCTGCTGGGGATGGCGCGCGGTATGATGATAAAATGGGAGACACTTTCTCCTGAGCTATTGATTGCACTGAACAAGGTGCTGGTAAGTCGCGGAGGCCCCGAGGACAGGCTGCGGGCTTTGCACATTGGCCGCACCCATCCCGCGGTATTGAATGATTTGGCGACAGTGACCGCACAGAGGCGGTTTGCAGTCCCAGAAGGAGCGGAGGCCATCCTGGAGACACTGCTGAAAACTGGCGGAGGCGACGCCCGCATCGCCGCATGCAGACTGGCGGGTGCCTGGAAGCTCAAGTCCCTGGCAGATGCTTTGCGTGAAAGCGGACTGGATGCCCAGGAGGCAATGCCCCTGCGCCAAGCTGCGATTGAGGGGCTTGGAAAACTGGGTGAATCCCCAGAAACGTTTACCGCCCTCATGGAAAAAGGGCAGGAACCCTGGCCCGTACGAATCGCCGCCTTAACCGCACTGACTGGAGGCAAGGCTGCGCAGGGAGGATTAAAAGCTGCCGCGATGCTGGACCAGGTGAAGGATGAAAAGACGATGCAGGCTTGGTTAAATCCCCTGCTGGCGCGGGCGGCAGCGGTGCAAGCTTTTGCCGCCTCACTGGACAAAAATCCCTGCAAGCCCGAGACGGCCAAACTGGCCCTGACCACCTTAACGATGAAGGGCCGCAGCGATGCGACATTGACCGCCGTACTGAGCCAGATCATCGGCGTCAAAAACGTGCAGCCGGTGTATAACCCAGCCTGGGTTCAGACCCTGGCGGCAGAGGTGAAATCCAACGGCGATGCCGCCAGGGGTAAAGCAGTTTTTTCATCACCTCTCGCAGGCTGTGTAGCCTGCCATCAAATCGGCAAACAGGGTGGCATCATCGGTCCAGAGCTGGATGCCGTTGGGCGTGGTGTCCCGGTGGAACTGCTGATTGAGGCCGTGGTGTGGCCGAACCGTCAGATCAAAGAAGGTTATGTGGCCACCACACTGACGATGAAGGACGGCCGCACATTGCAGGGCTATCGCACCGCCGAAGACAACGGTGAACTGGAGCTGAAAGACTTCCTGGCCGGCACCCTCACACGGTTCCCGCTTACGGAGATCAAAGACCGCCAGGAGGCCGGGTCCCTGATGCCGGAAGGGCTGATTGTGAATCTGACCCGCGAAGAACTGCGAGATCTGGTGGCGTATCTTTCCAGCCTCGGAAACACCCCATGAGCCCGCGCCGCATCCTTCTTTTGACCTCCGATATCCCTCGAAGTAGTTCCGAGCTAAAGATCTGAACTACTTACTCAAGAAATCACACACCGCTGCCGCCATGGCTTTGACCCCGGTTTTGAGGCATTCTTCATCCGCATCAAACATGGGTGTATGCCCGCCATGGATGATGCCCTTCTCTTCATTGGCCACGCCTAACCGAAAGTAGAATCCTGGCACCATTTGGGCAAAATAGGAAAAGTCTTCTCCACCCATGCTTGGGATGACCTCGATCACGTTGGACTCTCCGGCGATCCTTTTGAGAACTGGCAGCGTAGCTTTGACCAGCCCATCATTGTTGAGGATGCTCGGGTAACCTTTGCGATACTCCATTTCATAGGTCGCCCCATGGGCCTCGGTGACCCCTTTGAGGATTCGATGCATCATTTCGATCACGCCATCCCGAAAACCGGCATCATAAGTGCGGACGGTGCCGCCCATCTGTACCTCCTCCGCCAGGATGTTTTCCCGCTGGCCACCCTGGATCGTGCCAATGCTGATGACCAGCGGCTGGCGGGTATTCGTCTGACGACTGCGGATGGTCTGCAAAGCCGTGATCGCCTCCGCGGCAACGGTGATGGCGTCCACCCCTTTATGCGGTGCAGATCCATGGGCCATCTTGCCACGGATGATGATGTTAAAGCGGTCGCTGTTGGCGCTATCCGCACCATAGCTATAGGCTATTTGGCCTGCTTTGAGGTAATGCGTGTCATCATCCATCACGCCCACAGGAGAGACAGAGACGGTGCAGTGCAGACCAAAAATGGCATCCGGCTTTGGATTCGCCATCGCCCCTTCAGCAACCATCAGCTTGGCCCCCCAATCCTTCTTATAAGTGGAGGGCATCGCCTCCTCAGCAGGTTGAAAAAGAAACTTCACACTGCCACGCACCTGGTCCCGATGTTTGACCAGCAGTTCCGCCAGGCCCAGGGCTACGGTAGTATGAATATCATGCCCGCAGGCATGCATGACACCTGGGTTCTGTGACCGATAAGGAACGGAACGCAGTTCCTTGATGGGCAGAGCGTCCATGTCCGCCCGTACGGCGATGCATTTGCCCTGCTGACCGCCCTTGAGCAAAGCCACCACACCATGCTTGGCCACGCCGGTCTGCACTTCCAGTCCCAGTGCGCGCAGGCGGTCAGCCACCAATGCAGCAGTGCGCTCCTCTTCATTGGAAAGCTCCGGATGGGAATGAATGTCGCGCCGGGTCTCCACCAGATTGGGGAACATTTCATCCACCGTGGCGGCGAACAGGGCATCGCGTGTTTCATCGCCATAAACGACAGTTGAAACTCCCATCAGCAGCAGCGGCAGCATTTTCATGATCGCCAGAGTATGAATGCAGCCACAGGCTGGCAAGAGATCACGTTGGGATTTTCTTCAGGCGCTCTTGCGCGCACGCCAGAGTCATAGCATATCTGCAAACCATGCTCGACATCACAGGCAAGAAGATCGCCGTCCTCTTTGGCGGCCCCGGTTCGGAACGTGAAGTTTCTGTCAAAACGGCGGAAAGCGTCGTTGCCGCGCTGAAAAGCAAAGGAGCCGAAGTGGTGGAGGTGGATGTCACCGGCCCGGATTTTGAAGTGCCTGCGGATGCGCTCATCGCCATGAACTTGATCCATGGCACCTTTGGTGAAGATGGCCAGCTCCAGGCGATCCTGGAGGAGCGTGGCATCCCTTATACCGGTGCAGGCGCACAGAGCAGCCGCATCGCTTTTGATAAAGGTCGGAGCAAAGAGAAGTTCATCGCCGCAGGGGTGCCTACCCCACGCTCCCAAAACTACCTCCTGGATGGCAGCCAGCCACTGGACATTTCTATTCCCCTGGTCTCCAAGCCACCGCGTGAAGGCTCGAGCGTAGGCGTCAACATCTGCCGCACAGAAGAAGAATGGACCAAGGCCGTCGAAGAAGCGAAAAAATTTGGCAAAGATACCCTGGTGGAAGAATTCATCGAAGGGAAAGAGCTGACCATCGGCATCCTGGGTGACCAGGTACTGCCCATCATTCACATCGAGCCTGTTGAAGGATTTTACGACATCAACAATAAGTACCCCTGGATGACGGGCACCGGCAAGACCCTGTATCATTGTCCTGCTGAGCTGGACGAGGTGACAACCAAACGCATTCAGGACGCTGCCATGGCTGCCTTTAAGTCCTGCGGAACAGAAGTGTATGGACGGGTGGATATCATGCTGCGGCATGACAATGAGCCTTTTGTCCTGGAGATCAATACCATCCCAGGAATGACCAGCAGCAGCCTGCTGCCCAAAGCAGCGCTGGCCGTGGGCATTGATTTTCCGGACCTGTGTGTGCGAATTATTGAGCTGTCACTGGCCGCGAGACCTTAAGATAAAGGGCGGGAAATCTCGCACCCACTCTTTTTTCTAGAAAAGTCATGGCGCTTAGACTGCGTTTCGAGTATTTAATACTCGCTAATCATCAATGCATCCGTGCTTTTGATGAAATCCCGAAACATGGCCTCTCCCAAGAAAGCTTCCGCCCCGGCTAAGAAGCCGCCCCGCAGCGCTGCAAAACGGCAGTCTCGCTGGGCAGGTGGTGTGACCATGGATGTCTGCCTACGGGTGGATTCGCCCAAGATTCGTGAAATGGAAAAGCAGGCCGCCCAGCGGAGAGGCTTTAAATGGGCACTCGGCCTCATCATCATCATCTGTTTTCTGGCTCTGCTGAAGATCACAGTCCAGGAATCCATTCTCAAAAATCCTCAGTTTGAGCTGCGGGATGTGGCCGTACAGACCAGTGGTCCACTCACGGTGGAAAAAATCGTGCGAGCAACCCTGCTCACCCGTGGAGAAAACCTTCTCTCCATCAATATGCGCGCTCTGCATACCCGCCTGCGCCAGCTCCCGCCCGTGAAGGACGTATCCATCCAACGTGATTTTGATGCTGGTTTGATGACTCTGCGCATCACCCAAAGGCAGCCCGTGGCCTGGCTGGACTGCCCAAAGTTGGGCATGATTCCTTGTCGGCCGGAGGTCGGTTATCTTTTGGATCATGAAGCCGTGCCTTTCCCCTGCGATGTCGTGACGGAATCCACCGTCGGCCTGCCAGTGATCCGTTATGCTGATCTCTCGCAAAAGACAGCGGGGACCGCCATTCAGGATCTTCAATTGACGGCAGCACTCAGGCTGCTGAAGGAATTGGAACTGCGCTTTGAGCAAGGCCAGCCGCAAGTCCGTAGCATTGAAATCCAGACCCCTTATTCCATGGTGGCCAGTTTTGCGGATAAATCGGTCATTACCTTTGGCGTCGATGACCTGGATTTGCAGCTTGCCCGTCTGGACAGAGTCCGCATCGAAGCACGGCTTCGTCAATGGGAGATCGGGACACTCAATCTTCTGGCCCGGCAGAATGTTCCCATCACTTTCCGCAAAGCACCTGACCTTGCCGGCTTGCAACCTCAAAGCAGCCCTACCGTTTCTGTTTCAAAATCCACCTCTGTCCGTTGAATCATTATGGCGAAGACCACCATCTATGCAGGCCTGGAAATCGGCACCAGCAAGATCTGCGTCGTCGTCGGGGAGGCGAAGCGTGACGGCACCATCAAAATCCTTGGCGTCGGTACCGCACCTTCACGCGGCGTCCGCAAAGGGGAGATTGTGGATTTTGATACCGTCCATACCTGCCTGAATGATGCGTTGGTCAGGGCGGAGGATTACAGTGATGTGATGATCCGCAATGTCTTCCTGGGAGTGAGTGGCGGCCATATCGAAAGCATCAACAATCGTGGCTGCTACCGCCTGCCAGCGGACCAGTCGGAGATTACCGAAGATGATGTCGAGGAGGTGAAGGAAATCGCCCGCAACGTTCCTGCTCCGCAGGACAGCATCTCCATGCACAGCGTCACCCGCCAGTACATCGTGGATGGCGTGGAGGCTGTTCGTCAGCCCATCGGGCGTCAGGCCCGGCAGTTGGAGGCGGATTATCACATCGTCCACGGCAGCCTCCCTAGAATTCAAAATTCCATCAAGTGCGTGAAGGAAGTACCCCTGGAAGTGGAGGATGTCGTTTTTAATGGCATCGCTGCAGCTCAGGTCGTGCTGAATCGCGAGGCCAAACGTGAAGGAGCCCTGATGATTGACCTTGGCGGTGGCACGGCTGATTTCGTACTTTATAAAGACGGTATGCTGACCATTTCCGGCTGCATTCCCCTGGGCGGAGACCACATCAGCCAGGACATCGCCATGGCGTTGCAGATCCCTCATGGGCGGGCCGAAGCGTTGAAAGTCAACGAGGGAAGCTGCGAATACGAAGATGTCCCCCCCGGGGAAATGGTTCGTGTGGAAGATGATACTGGCTATGTTCTGGGCGAGGTCGAACGAGCATTTCTGAACGAGGTGATCTACCTTCGGGTACGAGAAATCCTGGAGCAGGTGCATCAACGTTGCGAGGGGCATGTAGGCCAATTGGCAGCCGGTCTTTATCTCACCGGAGGTACGAGCCTGTTAAAAGGGATTGACGTCGTGGCCCGCGAAGTGTTTGGAATGAAGGTAACGCGTGCTGGTTCAGCTCCCGTCAGTGGTGTGACTGCCACTTTCGAGAACCCTCAATTTTCCGCGCCCATCGGCCTTATTCGTTATGCGCAGATTTTGGATCAAGAGAAGCCCTTCCTGTCACCGCTCAAACGGCTGGCACACCGGATGGCCGACCTCCTCTCTGTCGCTATTTGATTTTCACTCCGCATCCACTTACCCAACATTTTAACCGAGCCGTTTTATGGTTGAATACGATCGCCACTCGCAGCGGGAAGAGACTAGCAAATCCACCCTTCGCACCTGTATCGTCGGTATCGGCGGCGCGGGCAGCAATGTATTGGACCGCATCACCCTGGACCGTACTGTGGAGGCGCAGCTCGTCTGCATGCACACAGACATCCGCGTGCTCGGCCATGCCATGGCCCCCACCAAGATCCAGCTTGGTGCTGAACTGATGCGTGGCGTCGGTGCCGGAGGTGACCCGGACCTTGGCCGCGAGGCCGCCATGTTCTCCCGGGAGGAGATCCGTCAGGCCATTGAAGGTCACGATATTGTTTTCATCTGTGCCGGTCTCGGCGGCGGTACTGGCTCCGGTGCAGCCCCCGTCATTGCAGAAATCGCCAAGTCTTCCAATGCCCTCGTCTTTGTCACTGCGACGATGCCCTTCACCTTTGAAGGACGTCGGCGTCTCGGCCAGGCAGAAGATGCGCTGCAGCAGCTTCAAAAGCGGGCCGATGCCCTGATCCTGTTTGAAAACAACCGGATGGGTGAACTCATCCTGCCGAAGGACGGTATCCAAAAAGCCTTCGCCCAGGCAGACCAGCTCATCGCCCAAAGTTTGCGCGCGGTCTCCACCATCGTTTCCATGCCCGGTCTGGTAAAACTGGGCCTGGATGATCTGACCAGTGCCCTGACGACCTCGGACGGACGCTGCCTCTTCGGATTCGGGGAAGCCCGCGGCCAAAACCGTGGCACGGAAGCCTTGAAACGCGCGCTGAAGAGCCCGCTCATCGACCAAGGCCGTCTCCTGCATCAGACGAAGACCCTCTTGGTCCACATCGCCGGCGGGGAGACGCTGACGCTCATGGAAGTGGATGGCATCATGAAGCAGCTGGGCCGCCACGTCCCAGACCACACACACATTTTGTTCGGCGTGGCTGTGGATGCCAAGCTGGGCGATTCACTTTCCGTAACGCTCATCAGTTCCCTGGGATTGACTCAGCTCAATACCATTGCTGCCGTAGCCCCGCCCGCAGAAATGCTGCCACTCACAGACCGCCCCATGCCCAGCTTGGCAGAGGCCGTCGTCGCTGCTCCCGCTCAGGCACCAGCCCCTGCTCCACGCGCCAGATCCCCCCGGCCAGCACCCGCTCCTAGCGCGGCGCAGGCTCCGGCCCCGCAGGCCCAGGCACCCGCAGCACGGTCTGCCCCCCTGGCCAGGGATGACTCCATGGATTTGCTCTTCAAAGATGACGAGATCGTCTCCATGGCCGCCTCGGAGCCTTCCTACACCTTTCCTGAAGAAAAAACCGGACTCTTTCCCCAGGCACCGGCCGCTGTTAATCAGATGCCGCATCCTCCTGCTGAGCCCGAGGAAGAAGAGGAGTACTATGAGGATGAGGAAGAAGAACCAGCCGCCTCCCATTCCCACTTTTTGCCTGAACCCGAGCCTGAAGTCCCTGCCCCTGCTCCCGTGCGTGCGCCCCGGCCACGCATTGAAGACTTCATGACTCCTGCCCCGAGCCCGGCACCAGCACCTGCTCCAACTCCGCTTCCACGTCCTGCCACTTCCCCGCTGGCCGCTGTCGTCGCTCGCACCAATCTTCCCCCGGAGGACATGGCCTATGCGCCTCCTGCGAATGTCGTGATGCCCAAAAAGCCCGTCCAAGAGGAACAGCCAAATCTCGGCTTTTCTGACCAGGACCGTGGCCGGTTCAAGGATACGGAACCCGCACTCGCCTCAGGTGGAGAAGATCTGGATGTACCGACCTGGATGCGCCTTAAGCGTAAGCTGAAGCGCTAAACCCCCTCCTGGATGGTCCGACCACCTCCTGAGCAGCCTGCGGAAAGCCGTCGTGAAAACACGAGACGTTTCCTGATCAGTCTGCTTCCAGCCACAGCCTGTCTATGCCTTTTGGCAGTCGGTCTGTGGCCCTGGGCGCTCCTCATATTCGCCACCACTTTCATCGTGATCGGCTATGGCACGGTGAACCCGCAGTCCCGGCTTTTTAGCACCCACGTCTCCTCTCTATCTGAGCAGCAGGCCAGAGAAGGACAAGTGTGGCTGACTGTGGATGATGGCCCGGATCCGCACACAACTCTGCCCTTGCTGGATTTGCTCGACGAGCATCAGGCCAAAGCGGGCTTCTTCCTCATCGGGAAAAAAGCCGCCCAACATCCTGAGCTGGTCCGCGAGATCGCCCGTCGCGGGCACCTGATCGGCAACCATAGTCAAACCCATCCCTCAGGCAGTTTCTGGACATTGCGCCCTCGGCGTATGTGGGCAGAGGTGGCAGGATGCCAGCAAACGCTCACGGACATTCTCGGCACTGCCCCTGTGTGGTTTCGCCCCCCAGTGGGGCATCACAATCTTTTTCTCACCGTTCCTCTTCGTACTTTGGGACTCACCATGGCCATCTGGAACTGCCGCGGATTTGACGGTGTTGTCAAAGATCCGAAGCTCATTTTACGCCTGATTTCCCGCAGCCTGAAACCGGGATCCATTGTCCTACTGCATGATGGCACCAGCACCTGCATCGAAGTGATGAAAGGAACTCTGCGGCTTCTTTCTGAACGGGGTTTGCAAGCTGCATTGCCCACATCGTTGCATCCCGCCGCACCAGCGCCTAGGCTGGTGGAATCATGAACCGGGCATTGATCTTTGGCATCCCCCTGGTGGCGCTAGGCGTCGCCAGTTGGGCGGCTTGGCAGATTCAACGCCTGTCCCCGGAACGGTCGGAGGCCATCATCATGATGCTGCCCGGGGACTTCCCGGATTTGAATCCATTCTTCCCCCGCAGTGAGGCTGAGCGCCAGATCCTGGACCTGATTCATGAGCCCATGATTCGTCTGGACAGTCAGGGCAGACTGGCACCCGGACTCGCCAAAAGCTGGTCATGGCATCAGCGTGTCACCTGCTGGTTTTCCACTCAGGATGCCTTGCACTCCGCGCAACGCCGCCTCGCCGAGGTCCCGCCAGAGACGCGTCAGTCCTGGAATCTGGATGAAGTGACCACCCAAGGCTTGAGCCTTTTGCTGCATTTCTCCAAACCGGGGGCTCCCGGCACCGATGCGGCCCTCCAGACACTTGCGTCAGAGTCAGTACTGCCCCTGACCTTTATTCGTCTGGACAGCCCTCCCTCCGCTAGGCTTTCGCTGGAAAAATTTGCCAAATCTCCTGAGCATGCCGCCAGCAGCGTGCGTCTTTGGTTCGATGAAGATGGTGCCTGTGAACTCGTCACCACCCGTCCCCTGCATTTGGTGCGGGAAGAGCTGACCACCTGGCTCCGTCAGAATGGTCAAACGGTACCTTCAATCACCCCCATGGCTGAAGTGGCCGGACTCCTGGAGCCGGTTCTGGATTTCAAACTCAACAGCACTCAACATACTTGGCCTGACGGCTCCCCCGTCACTGCGGCAGATATCCGGGCGACAGTGTCACACGTCATGCAGCGTGGTTACCCGGTCCCAGGCAGGGAGGGATTCCGGCATATTCAGGACATCACGGTCCAGGGCAGTTCAACCGTGCGGGTGACTTATCGCCGCAGCTACGGAGCCGCCTTGGCCAGTTGGATTCATTTTCCCATCTTGCCAGAAAGCTGGTTGAAAAAAGCTCCCGAAGATCTGGAAGAACCGCCTCCTGGAGCAGGTCAGTGGCAGGCCTCACGAACCCCTTCTCTTCTCACCCTCACACCCCGCGCCGCGCCAGAGGGCACTCCGCAACACAGTCTTCACGCGATCACCGCCACTTCCTCCCTGCAAGCAAGAGTCGCTTTAGCTACCGGCACTTTGGATGTGGCCTGGCCTGGCGATAACTCGGAACTTCTAGAAGAAACCTCCCTGGATTTTCATCCCACCCAGCCACGAAACCGCCTTCTTGTTTTGTGGAATCTGCGTTCTTCACGCCTCTCGGAGCTGCCCGTTCGTGAAGCCCTCTCTCTCGGCTTGGACAGGCAGTCCCTTCTGGCGAATGGTCTGGACGGACAGGCGCGCTTGGCAGAGCCCTTGTTTATGCCTGGGCTCTGGTATGCCCCGAAGGGCAACTCCCAAATCTTTGACCTCGAGTTAGCCCGCCAAAAATTGGAGACCGCAGGCTGGCTGCGCGATGTCTCTGGCATCGCCAAAAAAGGTGGGCAGACTCTGGACTTCAAGCTGCTGGTCACTACGGGCAATGAGCAGCGCACCCGGCTGGCTCATCTCCTGGCGGACCAGTGGTCGCAGCTCGGCGCGCGCGTCACGGTGACATCCGTAGCTTCTGAAGCTCTGGTGCCAGAGCACCTCGCACCAGGCAAATTTGATGCCGTTCTTCTGGGTCTCGATTACGAACTGGCCTGGGATCAGACTGCCTTTTGGCATAGCGGCCAGATACAGGCAGGCCTGAACTTCTCCCGTCTTGCCGATCCGCAGCTAGACCTGCTTTTGGAATCCCTAGCCAGTGAATACGATACGCGTCAAATCCCTGCCCGCGCTCGGGCGGTTCAAGACAGGTTTCTCACTCAGCAGCCAGCCCTGCCTTTGATTGGGGATCTTCAGCAAATAGGAGTGAGAAAGGCACGCTTTCCCCAGCTCGGCGCACCGGACTCACACCGTCCACTGACCCTCCGCACCCTACTGCAAACCGCCAGCCCCCAATCTCTGCAGATGCGGGTGCCTAACGAATAGTTTGTATCAATTAGCCATGCATCCCGTCATGTTTCTCGTCAGCCTCGGCCTCCTTTTGGGAGCGCTGCTGCTTGCGGTGACCACATCGCTCTCCCTGGAGGCAGCAGCACGCTGCCTGGGCAAGTGGGTGCGCTGGCCCATTGCCATTGCGGTGCAGGCCGTGGCCCTCTTCTCACTCTCCGCCCTCGCTTGGTCTGCCATCGGATACTGGGTCGGGGATTTGGGCAGGCCCATCAGCAGCCTCATGCCCGCCCAGACGGATCTTGCTAAAGTCGGCTTTGCCACACAGCTCGCTCAGATGTTGTGGTGGTGGATACCCCCCATCTTTCTCCTCGCCCTGCCGCTGACCGCCCTGTTATTAGCCGCCAGGCTGGTAGGCCATCGCCCAGGACATGTGCAGGTACTTTTGGCAGGCCTTCCGGGCATCGTCTGGCTGGCCGTTGTCGAGGATGCCTTTCACATGCCAGGTGTGCTCGCAAGAATCATCCCGGCACTGCATTCACCACAGACACCCTCCATTCTGATGCTTCTCTGGCCCGCCCTGTTGTTGGCCTTTGTTTGGTGGACCGTTGTTTTCATCTGGCCGCGTTCCCCGCTCCCCTACCAGCCCAGCGCACTAGAAAAAATACGGGAAGGGGCTCTCGCCATCGGACTCAGTCCGGATGAAGTGTGGAAACGTCATTTATTGCAGCCCCAGTTACGCCAATTCCTGGCGGACCTCTGTTCCATTGCAGCCATCGGGATGTCCTTGTGGATATCCCTCGGCTGCCCGGGAAATGTCACTCTCAGTGCTCAGATGCACCAAGCCCTCAGCGCAGCACTGGACGATCCGCAGGCTCCTCTGCGCGCCACCTTGCCGTACATGCTTTGCGCCTTGTCATTGTGGCTTCTGGGACGCATCATACAGCCACGCCTGCGTTAGGCAGCCGCTTCATCCTATGTCTTCCCTCCTGAGCATCCGTGATTTGAAGATCGAGTTTCGTCGTCACGATGGCCCGCCCGTTCAGGCAGTCAAAGGTCTCAGCCTGGAGCTGAAACAGGGGGAGTCCATCGCCATCGTCGGCGAAAGCGGCAGTGGTAAAAGCGCCACCGCACTCGCCCTGGCACGGCTTCTTCCTGAGCCCCCTGCCCGCATCACCGCCTCTCACCTCAGCATCGCCGGGCATGAAGTGCTGAAGATGAGTGAAAAAGAACTGCGCAAGGTTCGCGGCAAAGAGATCGCCTATGTTTTCCAGGAACCCACCACCTCGTTAAACCCCGTCCTCACTGTCCGCACCCAGATCGGCGAAGCTCTATCCCTGCACCGCCCCGAAGTCACTGACCGCGATGCAGAGATTCTCAGTTGGCTGCGCCTCGTAGGCATCACGGAGCCAGAAAAACGCCTGCGTGCTTACCCGCATGAACTCAGCGGTGGCATGCAGCAGCGTGTCATGATTGCCATGGCCCTCTGCTGCCAGCCGAAATTGCTGATCGCCGATGAGCCCACCACAGCCCTCGACGTCACCATTCAAAAGCAGATCATGGAACTGCTGGCCGACCTCCGTCGCCGCCTCGACATGAGTCTTATCCTCATCACTCATAACTTCGGCATCATCAAGGATGTCGCCGACCGCGTCGCCGTCATGTTTCGCGGAGAAATCGTCGAAACCGGCCCCACTGCTGAGATTCTCACCAACCCCCAGCACCCCTACACCCAGGCCCTGCTGGATTGCGTCCCCCGCATGGGTGCCAAGAAGCACCGCCTGCGGACGATTGATTACTCAGCGCTGGTGAAATAATCAAGGGGTGAGGATGATGACCTTTTCAGGTGTGCCATCACCAGGATCAAAAGCCCAGTGTGCGCTGGATTTAGACCCCACATAAATCAGAGAGGGATCCCAACCCAATGAGAGGTTGAGCCGAAAACCCATCCCATCTTTTACATAGTGCCAGCCGCCCAGAATGCCCTCCCTAGATGCGGGCGTTGAAGACATGAAGGTAATCAAATCAGCCTCTTCTTTTGGGTAGTGGCCGCGAAGAGTTTCGTAACGTTGGACGGCTTTTACCACGGGTTCTGCGGATCCTGCCTGAACAGTGAGCCAAGGATCATTATCTCCCGCAGGATAACCGGACGAGATACCCCCAGGCCATTTTTTCCCGCAAGCGCAGGCAAGCAGAGTGAAGACCACCACTAAAATGCACAAAGAATAAGATTTCATGAAACGGCCCCCATACGCCTATCACAACAACGCCAGACTCGCCAGCTCCCGGTAATAAGCACAGCTCGCGATCAGCTCTTCATGGCTGCCATGGGCTAGCACCTGGCCTTGGCGCATGACATAGATCACATCTGCACTCACCACCGTACTGAGTCTGTGCGCGATGACCAGACAGGTGCGGTCTTGCCGCAAAGTTTCCAAAGCCTGCTGGATGAGCTGCTCGGACTTGGTGTCCACAGCGCTTGTGGCTTCATCTAGGAGAAGGATAGGCGCGTCTTTGAGAAAGGCACGCGCCATGGCGATACGCTGGCGCTCTCCGCCGCTCAGCATCACCCCGCGTTCACCCACCTGGGCATCCAGTCCACCAGGATTCCGTCTAACAAAATCTTCCGCACAGGCGAGATTGAGGGCCTTCCACATCTCTTCATCATTGGCATCGTGCTTGCCCAGGCGCAGGTTATCCCGGATCGTCCCTGCAAAGAGGAAAGCGTCCTGCGTGACATACGCAATAGCATCCCGCAGCGAGACACGGTTGTATTCAGTGATGGAAGCTCCATCCAGGGTGATGCTGCCAGACTGCGGATCATAAAACCGGGTCAGCAACTGAAACAGCGTGGATTTGCCGGAACCCGTCGCTCCGACAATGGCCACCGTCTGCCTAGGTTTCACGATCAGATCCAGTTCATGAACCACGGGCTTGTCAGCTTGGTAACCAAATCCCACCTGCCGAAACTCAATGGCCCCCTGCGGCTTCAGCAGAGGACGACCTTCTTCCAGATTTTCCTCACCAGCCTGATCCAGGATTTTGAAGACCCGCTCTGCACTGGCCAGTCCAGTGACGATGGTCTGGTTCACCCCATGCAGGCGGGCGATGGGTTCAAAAAAGAAGCCTAACAAAAAGATGAATTTAAAGAGTTCCCCTGTGGTGATGTTGCCCTGGATGGCTCCATACGCCCCCACCCCCAGCAGGAGCACCAGGCCAAAGCTGCCGAAAAATCCCATTAACGGGCTATACACCGCCCAGGCCGTCATCAGCTTCTGCTGCGCCCGGCGCAGACCGTGGCTGGCCTGATTGAAGTCCTCCTGCTTAGTATCCTCGGCAGTATAACTTTTGATCTGCCGGATGCCTGTGACGGTATCATGCAGCATGGAGTTCATGTGGCTGCTGGCCTCCCGCGCCAGTCTCGCACGCGGGGCAATCCAGCGGGCAAACAGCCATCCTCCTGCGGCAATGAACGGCGTGGGGATCATCACGATCAGCGCAAAGGTACTGTTGGTGTAAAACATCACCACGGCGCTCAAGAGGATCTGCAAGATGGAGGTAACCCCTTGCTCGATTCCTTCCAAAATCACCCGCTGGGTCGCGGGCACATCATCCGCCATCCGGGTCAAAATATCCCCCGTGCTTTGTCGGTCGAACCAGCTCAGCGGCAGCCGTGCGATCTTGCGGTGAAGCTGGCCACGCAGATCGAAGATCATCCGCTGCTCAAAGTTGCTGTTCAGCCGCGTGCGTACATAGAAAAGAAACTCGCGCAGAAAAAACGCCCCGACCGCCAACCCGCCTGCCCTCCAGATTCCAGGGATGTCCTTGTTGGGAATAATGTCATCCACGAACCATTGCACCACCCCGGGGAAAACGATGATGAGGGAGGTGCCGATGATCGCCAGCACAAACTGCACCGCCGCCATCCGCCAGTGGGCACGGGCAAAGACCAAAAGACGGCGGGCAGTGGCACTCAGAGAGACGGGTTTTTCAGACATGGCAGGCATTGACGAAAGCTCTGACGTAACTTCACGCTGAATTCGTCATTCAGATCTCAGCAATCTTCTATCTACCGTCTTTGATAAACAATGCTGTCCATCGCCTGCTCCAGGGCCAGGCCTTTGAGGAAAGGCTCCAGCTCTGGATTGCTAGCTGTTTGCACCACCTCCGGTAGCTGCATCAGGCCTGCAAAGTCCTGGCGCTCGATCGCTTGGCGGACTTTTTCGTTCCGACCCAATGCGGCAATTTCCGGATGGTTCAGCGCCTGGGCGGTTTGCGGTCCCTTGGCCGCGATCTGCTGCCACACGCGCCCGTCCGGCCACAGGATCAGCAGGCGGGACAGGTTCGCCGTCGCCCGCATGTCATAGGGATCCAGTTTTTCAGCAAAGCGGCCCACCGATGTCCTGTCCACCTTTTGAGCCAGCTCTTGCACCCAGGCTCCGAAGCTGCTGGTCTCCCCTTTACCACTCTGCTGGATGGAGGCATTTTCCAGACCATAGACGCTGCCCACCAGGCGCAGCACCATCGCACTCAGCCACATCAGCACACCCGATGGCAGCAGACTCAACATGCCCGCCTTCCACCCTGTAAAGCTTCCCAGGAAAGCCAGCAGACCAAAACCTGCCAGGATGTTGATCAAAGCCCTGGCCAGGAAATAGGTTAAAAGCGCCGCTGCTCCAGACATGATCAGCAGTGTATTCGTGCTCATGTTGGCACCGTAGGCACCAAAGACCTCCGCCCGGTGCCGGAAGATATAAAGTCCGGCCAGGACCGAAAGCGCCAGGCTCATCATCGTCAGGAATTGCTGCGCAATCCCGCGTGCAAAAGCCAGCCCGGCCAGGAAAGCCACCAGGGCCATCCCGCCCGCAGTCATACCCCCTCCCGAAAAGGTGCGTTTCACACTTTCCAGGATGCCATCCAAGTCTGGCAGGCTAATGGCGAGTTCTTGCATCACTCAGCTTATCAAAGGGGTGCCTAAGGCCACCTGCAAGCCGTTTGTGTGGGCGTTCTTCACCCGCTACAGCCTCCGCAGCCCATCTTCAGTCATCGGATTGGGGATCTCCACTTCCAGTTCATCAATGCGGCGCAGCGTATCCCCATCCAGGATCAGGTCCGCTGCCTTCAGGCATTCATCCAGTTGCTCCACCGTGGTGGCACCGATGATGGTGGAAGCGACGAAATTATGCTGCCGACTCCACGCCACGGCCAGCGCAGTGACGCTAGAGCCAATGTCCCCCGCGATTTCCCGCAGCCGCTCCGTGGTGGCCAGGGTCCGTTCATTGACGAAACGCCTGGCCATTCGCTGCTGGCGTTCCGCTCCATTCACCAGGTAGTCACTGAAGCGTGCCCCCGGCGGCAGTGCCCCACCATTGTATTTGCCCGTCAGCACCCCACCGCCTAGCGGGGAATACGGCAGCAGGCTCACACCTTCCATCCGGCAGACTTGCGCCAGCTCATTTTGGCAGCGTCTGTTAATGAGGGAAAAGTTGTTTTGGACAGTGTCAAAGCGGGACAGATGATGTTTTTCGGCGGCCCACAGGTTTTTCATCAGCCCCCAGCTTGTTTCATTGCTGCAGCCGATGGCGCGCACCTTTCCCTGTTTCACCAGTTCAGTCAGCGCTTCCAGCGTATCCTCCTGGCGCATACCGTGGTCTGGCCAATGCGTCTGATAAAGATCGATGTAATCCGTCTGTAATCGCCTCAGGCTGTCCTCGCAGGACTGAAAAATCTGCCGTCGGTCCAGGGCCGTAAAGCCGCCTCTTACCGGCGGGCGGAACCACCCATGCCCCGGCCCGGTGATCTTCGTGGACACAATGACCTCTCCCCGGTTTTTGGTCTTCAGCCATCTCCCCACAATTTCCTCCGTGATGCCAAAACGCTCCGCTGCCGGGGGCACAGGATACATCTCCGCAGCGTCGAAGAAGTCGATTCCCGCTTCATAAGCTCGGTCCATGATGGCAAACGAAGTCTTTTCATCCGCCTGGAGCCCGAAGGTCATGGTCCCCATGCAGATGTCCGTTACCACGATGCCACTTCGTCCAAGTCGTCTGCGTTCCATACAGGCAGTTTAAAAAGAAACCTGCCACGGATCAACAAACTCCACGGTTTTCCACCCCTTTGTGACACCAAACCGTCACATTCCGCTCCAAAATAGGCTCAATGTGTCAAACATGTCACAGAGCATCGGTACTCACTCTGGAGAAAATCTCTCAATGTGACGGCCATGTCACTGCGAAACCGCACTCACACCCCCATCTTGTCGAAGTTGTCACAAAGCCTCCGGGCTCTCCTCTTCGTCTGCACTCTCGGTTCATTGGCCCTGCCTTCCCAAATCCTGGCGGACAATGCAGCCCTCATGAAGCTTTTTGAAATCATGAAGGCCAAAGGCTCCATCACTCAGGAAGAGTATGACCAGCTTGTCGCCGTCGCCCAGGCTGAGGAAGCCGAGGCCGCATCCGCCCCTCCTGTGGTAGCAGTTGCCCCCGTGGCGGCTCCATCCATGGATCGCGTGGAGCAGATTGAGGATCGAATCTCCGAAACGGAGGCTGAATTGAAGGCTCTCGATGCTCATATCGCCGAAAGCCGCAAATCCCTGGCTGACCTGGACAAGCTGTCCGCTGAGACTCCAAAAGACCTCATGGAAAAAATGCTGGATGGCAAATGGTATGAAAACCTCGGCATCCGCGGCTATGTCCAGTTCCGTTACCACGCCCTCTATGGGGAAAACGCCAAAGGCCTGAATGTGCCAAATGACCGTTCCGTCAGCGATACGGAGTCCTTCATGATCCGCCGTGGCCGTCTCATCATCAGCGGTGATGTCTCGGATCACCTCTACATTTATGCCCAGTCAGATTACAATGCCTCCAACGGCAGCGGTGATTATGTGCTGCAAATGCGTGACCTTTATGCCGATATCTCCCTTGATTCAGACAAGGAATTCCGTTTCCGCATCGGCCAGTCGAAGGTTCCCTTCGGTTTCGTAAACCTTCAGTCCAGCCAGAACCGCGCCGCGCTGGAGCGCCCGGATGCCCTGAACTCCGCCGTCGAAGGTGAGCGCGATGTGGGAGCCTACTTCTACTGGGCACCCAAGGAGAAGCGCAAACTCTTCAGCAAGCTGGTCAAAGAAGGCCTCAAAGGCTCCGGCGACTACGGCGTCTTTGGTATCGGAGCCTACAATGGCCAGGGCCTAAACCGCAGCGACACGAATGGCCAGCCTCATTACGTCGCCCGTTTTGCCTATCCGGTGGAGTTCAAAAGCGGTCAGATCATGGAATTCGGCCTTCAGGGTTATACTGGCAGCTTTGTTTCCCGAGTATCCGCCATTCCTGGAGTGGGCACCCCTTCATCACCTGATCATGGCAATAAAGATGAGCGTGTCGGCCTGAGCTATATCCTCTATCCTCAGCCTTTCGGGATCGAGGCGGAATGGACCTGGGGCCGTGGACCACAACTCACCGAAGATATGACGGCCATTGAAACGGACTCCCTCCAGGGCGGGTATATCCAGGCCAGCTACCGTATTCAGGATGGCCAGAGCAACTGGCTGCCGTTCGTCCGGTATAACCACTATGATGGTGGCCGCAAATTTGGCACCAACTCCCCTTGGGATAAGGTCTCCGAACTCGACATCGGCCTGGAATGGTCCCCGCGGCCTGAAATTGAACTCGCGCTCATGTATACCCACACCTTCCATCGCACGAATACCGCCGCCGCGCCTTATGCCGAGGTGGAAAATGCAGACCGCCTGGGCCTGCAACTTCAGTGGAACTTCTAAAGCGCCTTTCCTTTTAGGCGTTCATGGCGCTCTGAACATCGCCCCGGTGGGGGATGCCCTCCTGGGCACCCACCTTCAGCGTGGCCAGGGCGCCTGCCACATTCGCCCATCGCACACATTCCATCAGCGTGTTGCCTTCGGCCAGATGAGTCGTAAACACCCCGGCAAAGGTATCTCCTGCACCCACGGTATCCACGGCTTTCACCTTATGAGTCGCCACCTTTTTCAAGCCTGACTCATTAAGCACCAGTGTGGATTTTTCCCCACGCGTGATGATAAGTGTGCGGATCTTTTTCTGAATCAGCCAGTTTTTCCATTCGTCCACGCGATCCGCAAGATCATCGGCTTCTGCTTCAAAAAGTTGCTTGGCTTCCCCGCTGTTCACGATGAGCACACTGACGCTCACCTCACCCCAAGGGAAATCGGGCTGTAACGGGGAAGGATTCAGCACTACCGGTACCTCCCGGCCATTGGCCAGCTTGATAGCTTCCACCACCGTTTCCAAAGGTACTTCCAGTTGCACAAGCAGAGCCTTCGCTACCTCAATTCGGGAGCGCTGCATCTTCAGTGCGGGTGCCGTGAGAGCCGCATTGGCCCCAGCGATGACAATGATCTGGTTTTCACCCTTCGCATCCACGGCGATGAAGGCATTCCCCGTCCCACCTTTCACTGTATTGACGGAGCTGCAATTGATGCCTTCCCGGCGCAAATGATTGCGATAATCCCGCCCATCTGGATCATCGCCCAGGCAGCCGATCAGAGTGACCTGCGCTCCATGCCGCGCCGCAGCGAGGGCCTGATTGGCTCCCTTGCCTCCAAAACGTTTTTCCAGGGAAGATGCCGAAACCGTCTCACCCGCAGCGGGCAGACGCTTCACAGCAGCGATGAGGTCCACATTCATGGACCCCACGACGACGACTGAGGCTGCTGAGATCCTGGCCATGTGCTTGGGTTGCTTCTAATCAACGACCTGACGCAATCAGCATTGCATTGCAAGAGCAGGACGGGAATCTTTTTGCAGATTCAATGCTTCCCTGGCGGCTCCACACAGAGCTGAACGATCGCCTCACGAACACGCTCGGCCTGTGTCACAGACATCACCAAGTAACGATGGTGGCCCTTGCCATCCTTGGATGGGCGATACCAAGTGGCCCCGTTTTCTTCGACGGTCACGCCGCCAGGAGGCGAGAGATCGAAGTAACCCCGATCTGGATAAATAGCATACAGTACAGATGTCGGGTCCCAGGTTGGCCGGTCATGAGGCGGCGGGTTATAGGCGTAGTAAGCCTCCTTCAGCGGGTGATGTTTCACATAGTCAAAATCGCGCTCGATGCTGACGTGCGGATAAGCCGCCGCCACGCCGATTTCAAAACCACTCCAAACGATAGGGGTGGGCCATTGACTGGCCAGCTTTTGCGCCGCCGGAATGTCCTTGATCACATTGTATTCCAGGTGCCGGGTATTCCAGTTCACTGTCTGAAACGCACCTGCCATGATGGACAGCAGCGTGACTTTTTGTTTCAGCAAATCGCGACCGCTCAATGGGGAATGCTCATCCGGTTTTGAATCCAGCAACCGGGCAAAATTGGTGAAAAAACCCACCTGCACCATGGCCACAGACTGGTCCGCCTGAGCAGCCAGCACTTTGCGCAGAAGGGCCACCGCTTCAGGCGCATCGGCACCGGTCAGTAAATCATGAGGATAACGGAAGCTGCCATCTGGATTTTTTTCATCCGCCAGACTGTTAAACTTTCCGCCATCCTGCGCCACCCCATTCCTCACCACGCCCACCGGCACATCGGGATAACCATGAAACGTATTCACCGCATCCACAAACGCCGCTGCCTGAGGATGATCCTTGGTGATCGTCACCGCCAGCAATTCACATGCCCCGCGCTTTTGCAGATTATGGATCATCTCCAGCGCCATGACGTCATCCACGTCGTTGCCCATGTCCGTATCGAAAATGACCTTCACCGGCGCAGCCAAGCCCGGTGTTACGATGAGCAGGAGTGAGAACAGGAGAGTCTTCAAAAGACAAGAATCAGGTTCAGAGTTTATGGACAAAGTTTCCGGCAGCCGCAGAATGGGGAAATGGCCGCGACAAGCTGTTTGTAGCCCGCGTTTTTAGTCGCAGGGGGAGCCTGATTCTTGGTCTTCATTATCCGTAGTGTTTCCTCACATTCGCATATGAATGAACAGCCGCCACAGCATACTTCCGTAGAGCTCTACTTCTTCGCAGCGGCCTTTTTCAAGAACACTTTGCGGTCCCAATTTTTCGCCAGCGCATCGGGTGTCGTTTCGGAGTTCACGCCTTTCTCTGGCACGTCCAGTTTGCTGGTCCAAAGGATGCCGTTGAGGAGCAGCTTGCGCTGGTTGGCTTCGGCCCAGTTGCCATGCAAATCACAGCCGGTGAATCCGAAACTGCGACCTCCATCCGGCCGCTCAAACGCCCAGGCCACAGTTTCCGCCCGGCCAGCATGAGCTTTGGCTGCCTCACTTTTCCGGCTGCTGTCCGGCATTGGACAGGCCAGCAGATGAGTGACGCCTTTTTCGGCAAAGTGGAGATTGTAAAGCCAGCCGTCTTTCAGCAGTTCAAACGGCACCAGCCCCTGGTTGATCGCGTGCTCCGGCACAGCATCAAATTTCACGTCCCAATGCCCACGACAGCCAATGTCACTCTGGAACACTGCGCCGAACCAATTTTTAAAATCAGCCGCACGATCTGGAGGACAGTCTATCGCCTGATGCAGAATGACAAGCCCTGTACCTGCATCGACCAGGGCTTTCATTCGCGCCCAGCGGTCCGGGGTGAGAAAAGACAGCCTATCCCCTCCGTCCATGTAGATCACCACAGAGCGGGCACCCTCCAGCACTGCCTCATTCTTTGGCCAGCCATCCGCCACCATCACTGGGGCGACGCCAGGCATGTCCTTCAGCCAGTCCATCAGCAGAGCGCAACCCGCGAAGTATTCGTGCTGTCCGGGTTTGTTACTCGGCGTACCTGCCAGCAGCACGACCTTCGCCTTGCTAGCATCCGTCGGCAGCACTTCCAGCGGCACCTGCTGCTGTTCGTTGGTGAATTCGGCCCTGGCTGTGCAAGCCAGGAGTAGAAGGGAAAAAAGGAAAGGGCGCATGGTGGGAGCGTGATGACTGCCTTGCAAAACAGGCAAGCATCAAACGCCACAGAGCCACACTCCCTTCCATTCAACTTTTCGGCTTAACGGCCAGACAGCCGCTTCCACAGACTACGCTGGCTACCGCTCTCGGTTGCAGGAGGGCTAGCGGCGGCCGAGTCGTTCTGAGGACGGCCCTGGCGTTGAGGACGCGCACCACCTGCGGAGCCGCGCTGATCACGCCCGCCAGACTGGGGCCGTGCCGGACGGTCCCCCACCGGTCTGCCGCCGCCTTCCTGCCTTGGCTGGCCTCCTTGACCACCCTGACCGTTCTGCCCGCCTTGGCCATTCTGGCCCTGGCCTCTTCCACCTCTGCCCTGACCCTGTGGCGGCCGTCCGCGCGGATCCCGGTAGCGTGGCGGCTCTTCGCTGCGCGGAGGAGCGGAGGCATGATAGTCAAAACCCTCCGCCTTTTTGCGCACGAGGCCGCGATTGATGAATCTTTCCAGACTCCGCAGGGGAGCCTGATCCTCTGGACTGATGAAGCTGATGGCATCGCCAATCGCCTGGGCACGGCCCGTCCTGCCGATGCGGTGGACGTAATCCTCCGCATGCATGGGGAAATCAAAGTTCACCACATGGGAAATGCCATCCACATCAATGCCGCGTGCGGCAATATCCGTCGCCACAAGAACACGCACCGCGCCTGATTTGAAGTCTGCCAGGGCTTTAAGACGCTGGTTCTGGGAGCGGTTGGCATGCAGCGTGGCGCATTTGACGCCTGTCTGTTCCAGCTTGCGTGCGACGCGGTCTGCACCGTGTTTTGTGCGGGTGAAGACCAGCACCATATTCATCTGGTCATCCTTCAGTAGATGGCTGAGCAAGGATGGCTTCAAATGGACAGGCACTTCATACACAAGCTGCGTCACTGTTTCAGCCGGATTTGAGCGGCGGCCGATCTGGACAATCTTCGGATGATTTTGAAACTCGTGGGTCAGTGATTCGATCTCCTTGGATAGCGTCGCGGAAAACATCAGCGTCTGGCGTTTGCGCGGCATCTTTTGGACGATGCGCTTGATGCTCGGCAGGAAGCCCATGTCCAGCATGCGGTCCGCCTCATCCAGCACCAGGTGCTGAAGGCCACTGAAATCCCCATGCCCCTGACCCATGAGGTCGATCAGACGCCCAGGTGTGGCGATGACGATATCGCAGCCATTGCGGAGAGAATTGATCTGTGGACGCTCGCCCACTCCTCCAAAGACTTTCGCAATCGTCAGCGGCAGATGTTTGGCATAAGCCAGCACGTTTTCTTCGATCTGCACCACCAGTTCACGGGTAGGAGCCAGGATGAGCACTTTGGTGCCGCGTTTACCCTGGGCAGCCGCCAGGAGAGTGAGCACAGGCAGTGTGAAAGCCGCTGTTTTGCCAGTGCCGGTCTGGGCAATGCCGATGAGGTCATTTCCGGCAATGATGGGTGGAATGGCAGCCGCCTGAATAGGCGTAGGTTCGGTATAACCGGCTTCAGCGATGGCTTGGAGAATTTTGGCGTCGAGGCCAAGAGCTTTGAAAGGCATCGGAGACTATGCACGGAATCGGGCATTGTGCGAGCGACCTTTTCCTGCCGGGTGGGAGACTGGCTGAAAATTGTAACTGGCAATGCCCGCACATCAGGCATTCTTTCCGATTGTCTGTGCAGGGGCAACCCCAAGATGTCACCACCATGAATGCATCCTTCTTCAAATCTGCCTCCCTGGCTATCGTTCTGGGGCTTTCTCTCGTTTCCCCCGCTCTGGCCCAAGAAACGGCGGAAGCCGCCGCACCGCCAGCCAAAGCAGCCGCAGAAAAGCTGCGCACAGACCTCCTGGTCCCTGGCGTCACTTTGGCAGAAGGTGTCTCTGAGATCACCGGTGTCGCCATCAGCCCCTTGTTAGGCATGAGCGCCCTGGGTGCCTGGAAGTATTATCATACTGAAGAAAAACTTCGGGATCGCCTGCCTTGGTATTGCCATCCCTATGCCTGGGGTACCGGATTGGCACTCATCGGCCTCTGTCTGCTAAAAGACTTCCTCGGTGCCGCCGCCCCAGCCCTGGTCAAAAAGCCCCTCGATTTCGCTGAACTGTTTGAGGACAAACTCAGCGCCCTCGTTGCCAGTGCCGCCTTCGTTCCACTGGTCGCCCTAGCCATGTCGCATCTGGAAAGAATACCTTCACAGGCTTCGGATGGCGTTGCGGCCTCAGGGCTCGCCGTCATGCCCATGGCTAGCGCACTCGATGCCAGCCTTCATAGTCCCTGGATCACCATTCCTCTGGCCATCTTTGCCTTCGGCGTCGTCTGGCTTAGCTCTCATGCCATCAATGTGCTCATCGCCCTTTCACCCTTTGGCATTGTCGATGCCGGGTTGAAGTTGATCAAGCTTGCCCTCTTGACTCTGGTCACCGGTACCGCCGCCCTCATCCCCACCACACCAGTGCCAGCCCTCATCGTCTGTGGCAGCCTCTTTCTGCTCGGCCTTCTCCTGGCGGGCTGGTCCTTCCGCCTCTCCATCTTTGGCACCCTGATGGGACGGGATTTTCTGCTCAACAAACGCGCCCAGGGGGAAGATCTGGATACAGGCGTGCAAGGCTTCCTGGCTCGTCGCACGACGGGTGTCCCCGTTCGTACCTTTGGCCGCATGCAATTGGACGAAACCGGTGCCGCTCACTTCTCATATCGCCCCTGGCTGCTGCTACCCCGGCGTCGTATTGCACTAGTAGGAGCGGGCATGGTGGTCTGTCGCGGCCTTCTCCACCCCAGCGTTGCTCATCGCACAACAGGCGAAACCCGTCCACGCAGCTCTCTCATATTGCTCCCTCGCTACCGCCGACTGGAGGAATCCATTGCCGTTCGTTTTGGTTGCCAGGAAGTCATGGATAGCACCCTCATGCGTGGGTTTAAAGCCATGCGCATGTGGCTCACCACCACCCTCACACCTTCCCGATGGTATCGGGTAGAACGAATCGAAACGGCCTGAACTCGCCCCTGTTTGAAGAGGCGATCTCAGGCCCTCCCGCATCTCCGGTTAATAGACCGTCTGCGTCGTCTGTGTCTGCACGGCACCCGAGTACGGGCTGCTCCGCACAGTCTCCTCCGTTACCGTTGTGTGCGTGCGGACAGGGCCTCCATCGTCATCGTCATCATCATGCTCCACGGTATCGCAACTGGACAGGGAAAGGGCGCATACAGTGGTGCCAAGGAAGGAGTATAAGAGCTTTTTCATAGGATGGGATCGTGTGCTTGCTTTGATGCACATGCAGTCCTTCAGCAGGTCTGCCATTGCATCACCATGACATCGAGTCCCGCCGACGAGGCGTGCGTAACAAAAAATGTGAAAAGCACATGCATAATGCACGTCCAGGTACTGATCTTGTGACGATTTCCTTCCTGGCAGGAACCTCCTCCAAATTTCTCTGGTCAGAAATCTGTCTTTTCGTTGATCCTCAACTATCATTCAATCGCCTGCCTAACTCCATTTGCCGTCCCCATCTATGCTCCCCTTCCGCCGTCCGTCGCTCCAAAGCTGCCTCGCCCTCGTTTTGCTGCTCCAGGCATTGCCCTCATGCACCATTGAGGTCACCAAGCCCGCGCGGAATCCAACAGATCATGTATTCCTTCGCTACTGGCCTGCTCCTGAAGGCTATCAGGGGCTGAAAGTGGCGGTTAAAGATTTCATCGACATTGAGGGACAAGTCACCTCCGCCGGCTCCGCCTATCTCGCAAAAAACAATCCACCCGCGAGCAAGGATGCCGCCTGCCTCCGGGGCGTACGTGCCCAGGGAGCCCACATCGTGGGCAAGACCAATGCCAGCGAATTTGGTGTCACTTCCTCAGGCTTAAACCCTCACTTCGGCACACCCCGCAGTCCGCTCACTGACCGCAAACATCGCCTCATCTCCGGTGGCTCATCCAGCGGCTCCGCAGTCTCCGTGGCCACTGGCATGGCAGATGTCGCCCTGGGAACAGACACCGGCGGCTCCGTTCGCATCCCCGCAGCCTGCTGCGGTGTTTATGGACTTAAAACAACCTTCGGACTCGTTTCCCTAAAGGGCGTTTTCCCCATGTCGCCAAAGCATTTGGACACCGTCGGCCCGCTGGCCAAAAACATCCCCAATCTCGCCAAAGGCATGAGCCTGCTGAAGCCTGGCTTTGACGAAGAATATGCAGAAGCGAGGCAGGAGAAACCCAGTGGCCGCAGCATCCGCATCGGCCGCCTTTATGTGGACGGCACAGACCCCGAGATTGATCGCGCCATTGATGCCGCTTTGAAAAAATCCGGTTTCCGTGTCGTCCGGCTGAACAAAGAATTCAAAGATGCCTGGGATCAAGCTCAAAAGGACGGCCTCACTGTCGCAGTGGCTGACGCATGGACCAATGATGAGCAGTATGGCAATAAGCGCGGCGTATCCAGCGTCACCAAAGCAACCATTTTGTTAGGTCGGGTGGAGCATCTGACAGGCAATTATGACCGCGCCCTGAAAAGGAAACCCGGCTGGCAGCGCACATTGCGCCGCACCTTTGACCGCGTGGATCTGATTGCGCTGCCCACACTGAAGAAATTGCCTCCGCCCATTCCCCGCTTCGGCGGATCAGCTCTGTTTGAAGCCCTGACCTTCAGCCTTCAAAACACAGTTAGCTTTAATTACTCAGGCAATCCTGCCATCGCCATTCCAGTCCCCGTGGAAGGCAAAGAAATCCCCGTGACCAGCTTGCAACTTGTGGGTCCCCGACTGAGTGAAGCGGAACTTTTGAACGCTGGGCGCATTGTGAGTTCCAAGCGCCTATGAAATTGTCATCCTTTCTGTTCGGCGCACAGGCGTTGATTGCCTCCGGCCTCTTGCTATCAGCGGGTATAACCGCACAGGCCCAGTCGGTTAGTGAACTAGTCGCCCAGGGAGAAATGCACGACACTCGGCTTGAAGCAGACAAAGCCTTGAGCTTATACCTTCAGGCTGAAAAAATGGAACCTAACAATGCAGATGTTCTCGTGCGCATTGCACGTCAATATCGGCACTTAATGGCCGATGCATCATCCAAACAAGAAAAACTCCGGTTAGGCGGCATTGCTCTGGATTATGGGAAACGTGCCGCAGCACTCGCCCCCAACAATTCCGATGCCCAACTATCCACGGCCATCAGTCTCGGCAAAATGCTTCCTCTCCAAGATTCTGGCGAGCAGGTACGCGGATCTAAGCTCATCAAGCAAGGTGCCGAAAAAGCCATCAAGCTGAATCCTCGCAACGACCTCGCCTGGCACATCATCGGCCGCTGGCATCGCAATGTGTCAGACATCAGTGGCATCAAGCGCACGCTGGCCGCCTTGGTCTATGAAAAGCTTCCTGAAGCCAGCACCACCGATGCTGTCAAATGCCTCGAGAAAGCCATCGCCATCAATCCAAAGCGGCTCATTCATTACATTGAGCTTGGCCGCATCCACGCACAGATCGGCAATAAAAACGAGGCCCGTAAAAACCTCGCCAAAGGTCTCAAGATGCCTAGCCTGGAAAAGGATGACGAAGAGGCCAAAGCTGTTGGCAGAGCCCTCCTCGCTTCTATGTAAATGAGCTTTGGAGTGAGAATGCGCAGGGGGATATTCTCCCCCTTTGCCTTTTGGTTTATTAAATAGTTACTAAAGGCTCTTTGCGCGCCTGGGAAGGCAGTTCACAAAGGCTGCCATCAATGTAAAGATGGTGCCATAGCTGGGTGGCCACCACCGCAGCCAGCCCCATTTCAATCGAAAGCCTTGGCAATGAAGTGGCCCGCAGGGAGCTATAAGTCTTGCGCCAATGATGCACCATTTTCGCATCGAAGTATCCCGTCCGATTCAGAGATTCCTCACTCATGAGCTGGCCGACATACGCCGGTTCTGGCTCCAAATGAAAGCTGTCCAAAGGAGCGCGAAAGATCACTTTTCCACGCTTATAAATGGAAGGTGGCAGCCAGCGCTCCGCCAGCAGCCGCAGGATGTGTTTATCGCGGAAACCGCGCAGCTTCCAGTCTGGATGCAGCTTCGCACAGAAATCGAAGACGTCTTCATCCAGGAAAGGATAACGCACCTCCACGGAGGAATGCATCGCCACACGATCCCCTTTGCCCTGGAGCAAATGGCCCGCCAGCGTCACGCGTCCTCCCACCCAAATCCCCCGGTTCAGCGGATGCCAGTGTTTTGCACGGTCCAGATTCATACCCAGAGTTGCCCATGGGTCAGTGGATTCACGCAGCTCATGCATGGACTCAGAATAAAAGCGCAGTTTGGCTAGGCCTAACAATCCATAGGAATCAATCCAGGCATTGGGCCCACCCACATTGGTTTCTGTGCGTGCGCGAAAGCTCGGCGGATACTGTGGCACATCACTATATTTCAAAAACGCTCGTCGTGCCCGATCCCCCAGCCGCAGTCCCCCGATGGAATCGAGATAACCGATGATCTTCGCCGCTTTATACCAGGGATACCCCACCAGCCATTCGTCGGCACCTTCCCCGGTCAGCACCACTTTTTGTCCGCATTCATGCACTTTCTGCGCCAATTGCAGCAGGGAGGCACAGGAGGTATCAATAACGGGCTGTTCAGCCGCAGCGATCAGCGTCGGATAAGTTTTGATGGCGTCTTCATGCCGAAATTCCTGCACCACGGGCGGTGGTGCGCCGATGAATTTCGCCACCATGCTTGCCGCATCCAGCTCGTCCAGCTTGGGATCATCCACCCTCACCGTATAGGTCGAAATGGACTTGCCCCGCAGATGACAAGCCAGCGCCAGGATCATGCTGGAATCCACCCCACCAGAAAGATAAGACCCCACAGGCACATCCGCCCGCAGCCGTTTATCCACGGCATTCAGCAGCACGTGCTCAAATTCATCCACCAGCTTTTTCGGATCCTTCTCTGGATTCTCATGACCCGCGTCAGGGAAATCCATTTCCCAGTACTTCCGTTCCCGCACACCCGGGGCTTTGTGGGAGTGCCCCGGCAAGATCTCCAGAAAATGCGCGGGCGGCAGCATCTGGATTCCTTCAAAACAAGTGATCGGTCCCGGCAGCGCTGAAAAGGTGAATACGTGATCAATGCCTCGCCGGTCCGGGATGGCAGGCACCATGCCAGAGGCCAGCAAGCCCTTGATTTCAGAGGCAAACAGCAGCCAGTCCCCCTGGCGCGTCCAATACAAAGGACTGATGCCAAACCGGTCACGCCCCAGCATCAGCTTCTGCTCTCGCTCGTCCCACAGCGCGATGGCGAACTGCCCGCGCAGCTTCTCAAACATCCCCTCCGCGCTTTCTTCCCACATGTGCGGGATGATTTCCGTATCGCAGTGCGTCACCAATGTGTGCCCCCGGGCGGCGAGTTCTGCACGCTTCTCCACATGGTCAAATAGTTCGCCATTGAAGACGACGGAGACATTCCGTTCTTCATTGTGCATCGGCTGCTGGCCATCCGCCAGCCCCACGATGCTTAGCCGGCGGGATGCCATCGCCAGCCCTGGACGCATAAAAAAACCCTCCTCATCAGGTCCCCGATGGTAGAGTGCCCGGGACATCCTTTGGATGATTTCATCCGGCACCACCCGCTTTCCAGCCATATCGATCACGCCTGCAATTCCACACATATCGTTAGGTCAGTCCTCAAGTTAGGGTTCGTTCACAATGCAATCGTAACTCGCCGCCTGGATGCGTTTGCCCCGGACCGAATTGTACGGATTAAATGAATTTAACCTCGCTAAATCAAGTCAGGCCACTGTATAAAGCTCCGATTTTGCCAAAACGCTCGTCCAGCACTCGCTCACGACGAAGATAAAAAAAATCTCAGGCACGCAAACACGGCACTTCGCACGATTCGGTAAGACTGGCGTTGTTGCTCTTCAAACTTTTCAAACATCCCCCCAACGCTAAGAACTGCATGCATAAAGAAGGAATTGCCATTATCGGTATTGGTTGCCGCTTCCCCGGCGGAATCAACGACGTCGAAGCTTTTTGGAAACTTTTGGCGGAGGGACGGGATGCAGTTTGCGAGATCCCACCAGATCGCTGGAACATTGAGCGTTACTATGACGCCGAACCAGGCCTCGCAGGTAAATCCATTGCAAAACGCGGCGGCTTCCTGGATTCCATTGATCAATATGATCCCCAGTTCTTCGGCATATCCCCGCGTGAAGCCCCGTATGTGGATCCACAACAGCGTCTGGTGCTGGAAACCGCCTGGGAGGCCATTGAAGACGCAGGCATCGTTCTGGATTTAGAAAACGGCACGGACATTGGCGTCTTCGTTGGCGTATCCCATACCGACTATCAGGTCATCCAGGGCACACCGTTTGATTCGGTGGGCATCGGCGCTCACTCTTCCACAGGCAGCGCCCACAGCATCGCAGCGAACCGCATTTCTTATTCGCTGAATTTGACCGGCCCCAGCATGTCCATGGATACAGCCTGCTCCTCCGCTCTGACGGCAGTTCATGCGGCGTGTGAACACATCTGGACCGGGCGCGGCACCACCGCGCTGGCAGGCGGCGTGACAGTCATGATCACCCCCGGCGGGTTCATCGGCTTTTCCCAGGCTTCCATGCTGTCTCCAGATGGGATGTGCAAAGCTTTCGATGCAGATGCCAACGGCTTTGTTCGTGCCGAGGGCGCGGGCATGGTCATGCTGAAAAAACTGTCCCAGGCCATCGCCGATGGTGACCCCATTCAGGGCGTGATCCTGGGTACCTCGACCAACCAGGATGGACACACCAATGGCATCTCCCTGCCGAGTCCCGAGGCCCAGGCCCGTCTGGTGAAGGATGCCTGCAAGGACGCTGGCATCAGCCCAAGTGAAATTGGCTATATTGAGGCTCACGGCACAGGAACAGCCGTCGGTGATCCCATCGAGGCGACAGCCCTTTCTGAGGCTCTCTGCGCTGATCGTGAGGAAGACGCACCACTCGCCATGGGTTCGGTCAAAACGAATCTTGGTCATATGGAAACCGCTGCAGGCGTGGCCGGTCTGGTGAAGGCACTGTTGGTGCTGAAGCACGGCCAGATTCCCCCTAGCCTTCACTTCAAAACCCCGAATCCTCACATTGATTTCCAGGCGCTGAAGCTGCGCATCCCGACCACGATGGAGGACTTTCCTGAAACCTACGCAGTGCGTATGGCCGGGGTAAATTCTTTTGGGTTCGGTGGTGCTAACTCGCACGTCATTGTCGCAGAAGCACCGGCCAAACCTCATGTTAAAATGCCAGCTTCCGCTTTTGAGCGGCCCTGGCCTCTGGTGATTTCCGCCCGCTCTGAAGAAGCACTGAAAGCGACTGCCTTCCGTCTCTCCACCTGGATAGAAGATCATGAGAAATCCAATGGCACTTCACCTGTGCTGCCTGATCTCGCCTATACCCTGGGTGCCCGCCGCAACCATCATCAGCACCGCCTTACCATGGTGGCCCGCACCTCGCATGAGGCCATCGCCACACTAAACGCTTTTGGTGTTGGCCAGGAAGTACCGAACGTCCGCAGCGGCTTCTCACCACGTCGGGAAAAAGCAGCTCGCGTTGGCTTCGTCATGAGTGGTCAGGGCCCACAGTGGTGGGGCATGGGCCGCGAGCTCATGAAAAATGAGCCTGTCTTCAGCAAGTCCATGGAAGCCTGTGCCGAAGCGCTGAAACCTTGGGCCAAATTCTCATTGCTGGAAGAACTCGCCCGCGATGAAAAAGATTCCAAGATGAGCATGACGGAGATTGCCCAACCGGCCATCTTTGCCATGCAGGTCTCCCTTTCTGAACTTTGGAAATCCTGGGGCGTTCAGCCTGCAGCGATTGTCGGTCATAGTGTGGGTGAAATCGCCGCCGCCTGCGTGGCCGGTGTACTCAGCTTGGAAGAAGGAGCCAAAGTCATCGCTCTGCGCGCCCGTTTCATGAACGGCTGCGCCCGTGGTGCCGGCACCATGCTGGCTGTGGGCCTGGATGAAGATGCGGCCCTCGCTGCCATCGCCAAGCACGACCGCGTGGTCAGCATCGCTGCCTTCAATGGACCGCGTTCTCTCACTCTCTCCGGTCCTAAAACTTCCCTGGAAGCCATTCAGTCGCAGCTCGAAGCCGAAGGTGTCTTTGCCCGCTTTGTGCGCGTGGACCATCCTTTCCACCATGCCTACATGCAGCCTGCGGCCGATGAGCTTGTCGCCGCTCTGGCAGACCTCAAACCTCGCGATGAAACGGTACCGTTTTTCAGCACCGTCACTGGGGCAAAGATCACGGGCAGCGAATGCGATGCCGGTCACTGGGGACGCGGTATCCGTCAGGCCGTCATGTTTGCACCTGCCGTCAATGCACTGGCGGATTTCGGTGTGGACGTCTGGCTTGAAATCACCGCCCACCCTGCCCTTTCCCTCTCCATTCAGGAATGCCTGGGAGCACGCGGAATGAAAGCCCCCGTCGTTGCCTCCGCACGCCGGGACCGTGAACATGAAGCCATGCTTGAGGCTGCGTTGGAACTTCACCGTGCCTGTGTGGACCTGGACTTCAAGGGCATGACCCCGTCCCGTCACCAGCTCTCCTTGCCGACTTATGCCTGGGACAAGGCACGCTGGTGGAATGAATCTCCAGACTGGCGTGAAGGCCGTCTGGGTTCCGGTGGCAAAGGCTTGCTGGATGTGCGCCTCCCACGCGCCACACCCACATGGATTGCGCGTCTGGACAACCGCCACATGGCCTTCCTGAAGGATCACAAGGTAGAAAGCCACGTCATCTTTCCAGCCGCAGGTTTTGTGGAACTCATTCTCGAAGCCGGAACTCAATATTTCGAAGGCCGTCCATTTGCTGTCGAAGACTTTGAGATCCGCAAACCGCTCATCCTCACAGAGAATCCATCCGGCGTCGTGCTGGAAGTGACCTATGACCCGAACGAGCGTACCTTCACCATCCAGAGCAAATTTGACCAAGGGGCCGCATGGTCTGTGCATGTGGTCGGCTCCATGCGGGGTGAACGCACCGAATCCAATTTCAATACCTCCACCTGGGAGGGTTCCACGGCGGGCCTCACATCTCTGGATGTGACGGATTTCTACCAGCACATGAGTGACCTGGGCCTCCGCTATGGGGATGAATTCCGCGCCGTGCGTGAACTCTGGGCTGCTGGAGGCAAGGCTGCTGGTAAGGTGGCATTGTCAGAGAACATCTCCCACCGTGCAGGTGAATACTGCCTGCATCCCGTACTGCTGGATGGCGCTCTGCACACCTTCTCTGCCGGTTCAAAAACTGTGGAAGATCGCAAGGCCAAGATGAAGCTGCCTGTGCGCTTTGGCCGCATCCTTTACCTGCGCTCACCTGGCGCGGTGACGCATGTGCAAGCCAAAGTGGTCCAGTTTAACGACGAGTTTATTGAGGGTAATATCGGCCTCTACGATGCCTCAGGGAAACCCTGCGTCTTGGTGGATGGTTTCCGCGCCGTCAGCATGGCCGCCGCCCGCCGCGCCGGCACCTCCGGTACCCGTGACCTCCTTTATCACGTGGACTGGGAGCGCACGGAGACCGCAGCAGTCCCCTCTCCTCTGGCCCCCATACCTTTGGCAGAACTGAAACAGGCCGCACAAAAGACGCTGGAAGAAGTTATCTCCGTCCGTGGCAAAACCAAACTGGAAGCTACCATGGCCGCCGAGGATGATCTCGCCGCTGCCCAGATCGCCAGAGGCCTTAGCCAGATGGCATCAGGCCTCACGGCCAAGGACGTCTGGACTGTCGAGACTCTGAAAGTCGCCGAGCCGATGCGCCGGGTGTACAAACATTTGGTTAACGACCTGGCCAAACGCGGCCTGTTGGAAGCCAAAGGCGATGGCCACTTGCCCACTGCCAAATTTGCCACAGCTGCAGATTCTGCCACGGCTGAGCTAAACAAGTTCATTGCCCTCAATCCTGGCCACTTGCCGGAAGGCATGCTCTGCTCCATCACCTGTGCCGAATTAGGGCCTATCCTGCGTGGCGAAAAAGATGCCGTGCAAGTGCTCTTTGGCGGCTCCAACAGCGACCTCCTGGATCAGTTTTATGGTGACGGTTTGCTCTCCAGTCACTGGATGGCCGCTATCACCAGCGCTGTGAATGAAGCCTCAAGGAAGCTTCCTGAAGGTCGTGGCCTGCGCATCCTCGAAGTAGGTGCTGGCACCGCCGGTCTCAGCGCCTACCTGCTGCCGCTGCTGCCACGCGGCTTGCATTCCTATACCTTCACCGATGTTTCCGCCGGGTTCTTCCCGCAGGCAGCTCAGAAACTGGCTGCATTTTCAGAAGTCGAATTCAAAGTCTTCAACCTCGAACAGTCGGGCCTCACCCAAGGCTTCGAAGCTGACAGCTATGACCTCGTCATCGGCACCAACGTCATCCACGCCGTGGCGGATGTCCGCGCGACTCTGGGTTACATTCACGAGCTCCTCAAACCCGGCGGTAGTCTGGTGTTCATGGACGTTGCCACCCCTCAGCTTTGGACGGAAAGCGTCTTCGGCCTAACCAGCGGCTGGTGGCATCTCACCGACCGTGAGCTGCGCCCTGACCAGCCCCTCATGCAGCGCCCCCAGTGGGAAGCCGCCATGAAGGAAGCCGGCTTCGCTGAAACGACCTCCATCCCCGGCCTGACAGGCCCGCGTGGTGGCGAAGGCCAGATCGGCCTTTTCGGTCGCAAAGCCTGGAAGGATTCCGTTACAACTCCAGCCTCCGAGCCAACGATTGCACCAGCGACAGAACAGTCCTGGCTGGTTTTCGCCGACAAAGGAGGCCTCGGAGATCAACTCGCTGCCCGACTCCAATCGGCCGGAATACGGGTGCGCATTGCCCGCCGCGGTTCTGAGTATACGGCTAAAGGAAACGAATACACCGTGCGTGCCGATACACCGGCAGACTGGATGACCCTGGTCACCTCCTATGCTGACGATGCACCTCCAGAACGCATGACCTACCTCTGGTCTCTGGATGAACCCGCAGGCCGGGGCGAGGGCGACTCCGCCCTCATGGGCATCGACGCCCTGCTTCACCTGACCCAGGCCATCGAGAACACCACTCCTGCCGCCAAGCTGCGCATGGACCTCATCACCCGCGGTGCCCAGCCTGCTGGCCAGCACATGGGCCTCACCAATGTCGCCCAGGCACCTTCCATCGGTGTCTTCCGTGTCATTCTCAGCGAGCATCCGAACTTCGCCTGCCGTGGTCTGGATCTCCCACCGGAGGTGGCAGACACTGACTCCGCCCTGCTCTGGCGTGAGCTGCTTCAGGAGCACGGTGAACGCGAAATCGCCATCCGTGGCGAAGCCCGTTACGTGCAGCGCATCAAGCGCGGCCTGCCGGTGCAGGAAACCACCCTTGATCGCAAGATCCCCCTCCGCCTGGAATCCCGCGAGCGTGGCATGCTGGACACCCTGAAATTGACCGCCTTCTCCATGCCCGTTTGTGGTGATGGTGAAGTCCTCATCGAAGTCAAAGCCGCCGGCATGAACTTCCGTGACGTGCTCAAGGCCCTAGCCCTTTATCCGGCTGAAACTCCAGACGCCCGCATCTTCGGTGACGAAGTAGGTGGCATCGTGGTGGCCGCAGGCAAAAACGTCAAACACGTCGCCGTCGGTGATCGTGTCTTCGGTCTGGCCGTCTATGGTTTGTCCACCCACACACTGGCCCGTGGTGGTGATGTGGTGAAGATTCCAGAAGGGCTGTCCTTTGAAGATGCCGCCACCATCCCAGTCGTCTTCATGACCTCCTGGCACGCGCTGAATAACGTGGCCCGCATGCGCAAAGGAGAAAAAATCCTCATCCATGCCGGTGCTGGCGGTGTCGGCATGTCCGCCATTCAGATCGCTCTGCATCTCGGTTGCGAAGTCATCGCCACCGCAGGCAGCGCCTCCAAACGCGCCCTCCTGGAAACCCTCGGCGTGAAACACGTCGTCGATTCCCGCCGTGCCGACTTCGCCGATGCGGTCATGGAACTGACCAACCGCAAAGGGGTGGATGTGGTGCTCAACGCCCTGGCCGGAGAAGCCATCCCCATGGGCCTCTCCTGCCTGTCCGAGTTTGGCCGTTTCATCGAAATCGGCAAACGCGACATCTATCAAAACTCCCGCATTCCCCTGTGGCACTTGCGGAAGAACTCCTCCTTCCACGTCGTGGCCATGGATGCCGTCTTCGGCGGCGATGAAGAACTGACACGCAATTTGTTAGGCGAAGTTGTGGAACTGGTTGAAAAGGGTGCCCTGCGCCCCCTGCCCTTCCGCGCCTATCCCGCCTGCCGTGTGGATGCCGCTTTCCGCCTCATGGCCGCTGGTAAGCACATCGGCAAGGTGGTCGTCACTTTTGCAGACGCCTTTGTGAACCGTCGTGGTGAGGCCCCAGTTCCTGGGTTCGATGTAAAAGCAGACGGCACCTACCTCATCACCGGCGGCTTTGGCGGTTTCGGCCGCGTTCTGTCTGAGTGGCTCGTGGATTGTGGCGCACGCAATCTCGTGCTGGCCAGTCGCAGCGGTCCCTCCACCCCTGAGGCCAAGGACTTCCTGGATTCCCTGGCAGCCCGTGGCGTCAATGCCCAGGTCGTCAAAGCCGATGCAGGCGAGCCTGCGGACGTGACCCGGATGCTTCAGGAAATCGAAAAAGCCGGAGTGCCCCTCAAAGGCATCTTCCATCTGGCCATGGTCATTGATGATGCACCAATGGGCGTGCTGAACCGTGAGCGCATGCGCACCGTTCTTGCTCCAAAAGCCCTCGGTGCCTGGATGTTGCATGAAGGCACCCTGGATCAAAATCTGGACTGCTTTGTCATGTTCTCCTCCATCTCCAGCGTCTTCGGCAATCCGGCCCAGAGCAACTACTCTGGCGCCAATGCCTTCCTGGATTCCCTTGCGCACCATCGCCGTGCGTTAGGCCTGCCAGCCCTCACCATTAACTGGGGCGTGCTGGGGGGTGAAGGTTACGTCGCACGCAATGAACGTGTGGCCGAATTCCTCGCCCGCCAGGGCACCTCCGCCATCACTCCCGGCGAGGTCATCTCCCTGCTCGAGACCTTCCTCACCGCTGGCTCCGCCCAGGTGGCCGCCATCCGTGTGGACTGGGCCAAGTGGCGCCAATCCTTCCGTGGCCTTCAAGAAAATCCCCTCCTGGAACACATCTTCTCCTCTGGAGTCGAAAGCGCCGAAGCGGGTGGTATGACCGGTGACTGGCGCGCAAAAATCGATGCCGCTCCGGCCGATGAACGCGCACCCATCATCGCCCAGGCTCTTCGCGAAGTGGTCGGCTCAGTTCTTCGTGTCAAAGCGGACAGCCTCCGCGATGACCAGCCGCTGACAGATCTCGGACTCGATTCCCTCATGGGCGTCGAGATTGAAAACCTCATCGAAAGCACCATCGGCGTAGCCCTGCCACCCACCAGCCTCATGCGTGCTCGCACCATCGGCCAGCTCGCCGCCCTCATCGGCGAGCATCTCGGTGGCGCTTCCTCAGGCACGGCCAAACCCGCCGCCGCTCCGGCAGTCGTCGAAGCGCCCACCTCCGTGGATGAAGTGGACCTGGACGCCATCTCCGATGACGACATCGCCAGCCTCCTGGACGATGTCGCTGAAGAAACCCCGGCCCCAGCTTCCAAGTCCGCGCCAAAAGCCGGAGCCTGAGCCAGGTCTTCATCCAATGTCCCAAGACCTCCGAGCCAACCTCAAACAGTGGCTGGAAAGCGGTGAAATCCGCCTCCAGCCACTGAGCCTCCCGCAGCGTGAACTGTGGGAAAACTCCCCCGTTCCACCGGGAGACATCGGCAACCACATCTGCGCCTTCATTGAGGTGAAAGGCAACATCACGGCGGAGGATTGCACCGCCGCTCTGCGCTTGGTCGTGGAGCGTCAGGAAGTCCTGCGCCTGTCCTTTCTTCCCGGGAAAGGACAGCCCTTCCAAATGATCCGCCGGACCGGCATACCCGCCATCAAGTATCGGGATCTGGAGCCGGATCAATGCACCCCGGCGGGTATCGAAGGCATCATGGACGAAATCTTTCGTCAGCCCTTCGACATGCTGCGGGGTCCGCTCTATCGCGTGGAAATGCTGCAAAAAGGCCCTGGCGATCTTGTCCTGGTCTTCGCCATCCATCACTCCATTGCCGATGGCTGGACTCTCGGCGTCTTCGTCCAGGACCTCGCTGGCGCTTATATTCAAAACAAGCTCAGTGGCGGGGGTCCTCTCCCCTCCGTGGAAATGTCTTATACCGCCTGGGCCGCAGCCGAGCGCGCCACTTGGCAGCCCGTCGAGTTGGAACTCCGAGCTGAATTTTGGCGCAAGCATCTGGCCGATACCATACGCCTTTGGGACCGCCCAACGGATGTGGCACAGCGAGCTGGAAAGCTTGCCTACTGGGCCTCCAGCATCCCTCCAGACCTTGTCCGGGAGATCCGTACCCTGTCCAAAAATTCCGGCACCACCCTTTTCAATACCCTCCTCACCGCCTTCCAGACCATGCTGGCTCAGTGGACAGGCCAGACAGACATCGTCGTCGGCAGCCCTGTAGCCAATCGTACTCGCCAGCCCGCCAAAGAAACCATGGGTTACTTCGCCGGGGTGGTCCCACTGCGCGGAAAGGTGGATACCACACAAAGCTTCTCCACCGCCGCCCGCGCCGTCCAGGATTCCAGCATGGACTGCTTCGCTCAGGCCATGCCTTTTGCCGAGCTCGTCAAGTCCCTCGGCATCTCGCAGGAGGAAGGTCACAACCCCATTTTCGACGTCCGTTTTGCCCTGCAAAATCACCCCGTTCCGGATGTCACCCTGCCTAGCCTCTCTTTCAAACTGCGCATGCGCTCCACCGGCACCGCACGTTTTGACCTCGCCTGCGAAATCACCGAGGATGGCGATGAATTCGAAGTCGTCTGGCTCTACCGCCCCGGACTTTTTACCCTCGCGGATGCCGAAGAACTGAACCGCAGGTACCAGACCCTTCTGGAAAACGTATCCCGTTCACCCCATAGTCCCCTCTCCGCCATACTGGCCTGAATGTGATGAATGCCACAACCACATCCTCCGACCCTCTTGACCTCAATGTGAAAGGTGATCTCGCAGAGCCGCATGAGCCTCATTGGATCAGTCGCTCCGCTTTTCAGATCCTCGCCTGTTGCCTTTATGCGGTGCAGGCATCGCTTTTTCTCGCTCTGTATTACAACATCACCTGGCTGGTCGTGCTCCTCCTCTTCCCAGCCTCCCACCTCATGCATGGCGTCCTCATCGGCTTTCATGAGGCATCTCACGGCCTGCTGCGCAAAAATCGCCGCTTCAATGAATTCGATGGTGTCTTCATCGGCATCCTCAGCCTCACCAGTTTCAGCCTTTATCGCGCCGCCCATCAAACCCATCACATGCATCTCGCCACGGAGCGTGATGAAGAACTCTGGCCGTTTGTGGACCCCAAATCTCCCCGTTGGTTCCGCCGTTTGGCAGCTTTCCTAGAGCTCACCTTCGGCCTTTGGTTCACCCCTTATCTTTTCCTCCGCACCTTTTTCCGGAAGAACTCCCCCATCCGCAACAAGCGCGTTCGCAAACGCATCTGGCAAGAGCTCATCGGCATTGTTGCTTTTTGGACCGTCGTCCTAACCGCCGTCGCTTGGTTTGGCCTCTGGAAATATTACTTCTGCATGTACCTCATTCCCGCCATGTTCGCGGCCAATATGCAGAGCTGGCGCAAATACGTGGAGCATGTCGGCCTCAGCGGCACGTCTGCCACCGGTGCCACTCGCAGCATAGTCGATGAAGGCCTCACCGGTAAAATCCTGGCTTACTCCCTCCTTCACGAGCCCTTTCATGGTCTTCATCACCGCCACCTCGGCATACACCACTGGCAGTTGCCCCACCGCGCCTCCGAGCTCACCCCCACCACACCCGAGGAGACTGCCCCTTATCCCAGTTACCGCCTGGCCGTCATGGACCTCATTCGTGATCTTGCTGACCCAAAAGTAGGGCCGCATTGGCGCACGGAAACGAATGCTTCGGCGTCCCCTGCTTCCGTGGCCCTTCCGGGCTGAATTGGCCCCTTTTCCCTCATGAATCCCACCTCAGCGCCAGCAGGTATCCCCAGCCCCGTTTATGAGGCGATCCATTTGAAAAAGGAATACGATGCTGGTCAGGTCCAGGCCCTACGCGGCATCAGTTTCAAAGTGAATGCGGGGGAATTCGTCGCCATCACCGGTCCCAGCGGTTGTGGAAAAAGCACCCTGCTTCAGATGCTCGGCGCATTGGACCGTCCCGCCTCCGGCACTCTCAATTATCGTGGCCAGTCCTTGCCGGATGTCGCGGACCCCTCCGCTTACCGCGCCCATGAGATCGGCTTCATCTTTCAGGCCTTTCATCTCCTCCCCACCTGCACCGCTGTGGAGAATGTACAGATCCCCATGTTTGAGGGCAAGCTGGGCATGAAACAGCGTCGGGAGCGCGCCGTGGATTTGCTAAAACAAGTCGGTCTTGGCCATCGGTTAGACCATTATCCAGGCAAGCTCTCCGGCGGTGAAAGGCAGCGCGTCGCCATCGCCCGCAGCCTGGCCAATTCTCCCACCGTTCTTCTCGCTGATGAGCCCACAGGCAATCTGGACAGCACCAATGCCACGCACGTATTAGACCTCCTGGTGCGGCTGCATGAAGAGCAAAAGATGACCCTCATCATGGTCACCCATGACATGGACATCGCCCGCATGGCCGGGCGCACCATTTTGATGAAGGACGGCCTTCTGGTCTCAGACAGTCTTAACCAGCCCGTTTCATCCCTTAACTCCCCGGCCGCTACAGCATGACTTTTTTTTCCATTGTTGTACGCGGCCTCCTGCGCCGTCCTGTGCGCACCGCCCTCACCCTGGTGGGCATCTCTCTCGGCATCGCCGCCGTCGTCGCCCTGGTCGGTCTTTCGGAAGGTTTTGAAAAAAGCTGGCAGACAGGACTCAAGGTGCGCGGGACGGACATCGTCGTCAGCAACATGGGCGGGGCCATGGTGCCAAAACCCTTCAGTCCCACCGTCCGGGACCGGGTAGCCAAAATCCCTCAAGTGGCGGAAACCTGCATGCTCATGGTGGAGCTCATGAGCGTGGAGGAGGCTGAAATGATCATGGTCTCCGCGCGCGAATGGGGCGGTTTCACTTGGGATAATCTGCAAATCATTTCCGGCCGCCTTCCCAAAGACGCCAACGAGCAAGCGGTCGTATTGGGTCAGACCGCAGCCCAGGTCCTCAAGAAAAAAGTCGGCGATTCCCTCCTCATTGAGGCTGCCGAACTCAACGTCGTAGGCATCGTCAATGGCGGAGCTTTGGTGGAAGACGGTTCCATCATTCTCGCCCTGCCCGTCCTTCAGACCATCATGTCCAGTGAGGACAAAATCAACGTTGTGGATGTCCGCGCCGTGCCCGGCCTCACCGAGCAGGAACTAGATGCCCTGAGTGAGCGTATCACCACAGCCATCCCTGAAATACGGGCCGTCTCCGTCGCCCATCATTTTAATAACAGCCAGGGTTTCAAAATGATTCGCGCCATGAGCTGGGGCACCTCCCTCCTCGCCGTATTGGTGGGTGTGCTCGGTGTCATGAACACCATGCTCATGACCGTCTTCGAGAGAAAGCAGGAGATATGTGTCCTGTTGGCCATCGGCTGGAAGCGGGGACGCATCGTCCGCATGGTGCTACTGGAGTCCGCTATCCTAGGCCTGGCTGGCGGCATTTGTGGCATCTTGTTAGGCATTGCCGGGGTGAAGATCATGCAGGCCACTCCGGCCATCCGTGGTCTGCTGGAGGCGGATCTCGGAGCTCCACTGCTCCTCACTGCCTTGCTCATTTCCGTGATTGTCGGCGTGCTCAGCGGTCTGTATCCGGCCTGGCGCAGCTCCCGCTTGAATCCAGCAGCCGCGCTCAACGGCTGACCCGTTTTTGTTTCTTTGCGTGCAAACAGCCGCCGCCATACGAATCCTTGGTCATGAAACGTCATCCCGCCTTTTTCACGCTGCTGTCGGTCCTCGGCCTGGTTATCCTAACTAATTTTACTTCATCGCTTCATGCAGCCGATGAGCCAGCCACTGCCGCTGATCTCGCCTCCCGCATGAACGCCATCCGCTCGGATGGCACCTCCTTTGCACGCCTCCGCATGGAGATCAATGGCGGCGGTGCCATCCAGATCCAGACCAAGGAACGTCACACCCAAAGTGGCTCGGATGCCGTTTACCAGATCCTCTTTCCCAAAGAGCGCAAAGGTGAGTCCGTGCTGCTGCGCAAGTCCGCTTCTGGCGCTACTTCCGGCTCTCTTTTTGTCCCACCGGAAACCCTCACCCAGCTCAGTGCCGCCCAGATGAAGAACGGCCTCTTCGGCAGCGATCTGGCTTACGAAGACGTCATCGAAAACTTCTTCGCCTGGAGCACTCAGTCCCTGGTCGGCACTGCGGAAATTGACCGCACCGCCTGTCAGATCCTCGAATCCAAACCAGGAAATTCCGACCGCTCCAGCTATGCCTCCGTGCGCACATGGATCGACCCTCGTCGTATGGTGCCCCTCCGTGTGGAAAAGTACAATGCTTCCGGCACCCTCCTCCTCCGCATTGAAACGAAGGATGTCGCAAAGGATGATCGAGGCCACTACCTCCCCGCCAGCCTCACCATCACCCGTGCTGGCAGTGGGGGAACAATGATTCAGGGCTCCCGCATCCGCCATGGCGTCCCCCTGACCGATGCCGACTTCTCTCCAGCAGGAATCCAGACACTGACCACGCCCAAGTAATCGCCTGGATCTTGGTGTAGAAGAATCTGGTGAAACGGTCTCTATCGGCCTATTCTTTTCATCCCATGAATCTCACCGACCTCAGCCATTACCTTGATACCACCCTGCGTATCCGCGAGCTTCCGGATTACAGCAACGCCGTGAATGGTTTGCAGCTTGCCAATCGCAAAGGTGAGATCACCCGCATCGCTGCTGCTGTGGATGCCACCTTGCCCGTCGTTAAAAAGGCCATCGCCACCGGAGCGGACATGCTCATTGTGCATCACGGCATGTTCTGGAGCGGCCTTCAGCCCTGGACGGGTGCCACATTTGAGCGCATGCGTCTGGCCATTGAAAACGACCTCGCTATCTACAGCGTGCATCTGCCCTTGGATGTCCATCCGCAGTTGGGAAACAACGCCCAGATTGCCAAAGCCATGCAGCTTGTTCCAGGCGGTAACTTCTTGGATTACAAAGGCATGCCCGTAGGAGTCACGTGCGAGCTCGTCATGCCTTTGGATGAAGTCGTCTCCCGCTTCACAGAGGCTCTCGGCGGCAGTCGTGTCCACCTCTGCGCGGGCGGCCCTCAGTCCACACGGAAGATTGGCATCTGCTCCGGCGGCTCCGGCTCGGAGGTCGCCGCCGCCGCGAAAGCTGGTGTGGATACCTTCATCACTGGTGAAGGCCCACACTGGAGCTACACCCTCGCCGAAGAACTCGGCATCAATGTTCTTTACGGCGGTCACTACGCCACCGAGACCTTCGGCGTCAAAGCCCTCGCCCAGCACCTTCAGGCACAGTTCAGCCTGCCCTGGGAATTTGTGGACCATCCCACTGGACTCTGATCTGGACCATGGCCTTTCTCACCCCTGCCTTTTTTCAGCGCGATGTTCTCACCGTCGCCCAGGATCTCATTGGTGTTGAACTCGTCTGGTTAGGCTGTTCAGGCATCATTGTTGAGACGGAGGCTTATGCCGTGGATGGAGATCCCGCCTGCCACACCGCCTCACGCCCCAGCGCCCGCGCTTTTGTCCAAAATCACCCGCCAGGTACTGCCTATGTCTATTTTAATTACGGCATGTACTGGCTCTTTAACCTCTTGGTAAAAGGCGGTTCCCACGATGGTCTCATCCTCATTCGTGCCCTTGATCCCCGCCTTGGCATTGCCGAAATGCGCCAGCGTCGGCAAAAGGAAAAACTGACGGATCTCTGCTCCGGCCCAGGTAAGCTCGCCCTGGCTTTGGGCATCGGCGGCATTCATCATGGCATTCCCATGACCGGTCGTTCCCGCCCCTCCGGCTGCGGTCTGCGCACCAGCCCTTCCCCGGTCGAAGTCGTCAGTGATATCCGCGTCGGCATCAGCCAGGCCGTCGATTTCCCTTGGCGCTACTTGGCCCGTGACAACCCGCATGTCAGCGTGAAGCACGGGCGCGTGAAGCTGCCATCCGTCAAATGACGCCACCGCCCAGGAACAACCGTAGCGCGGCGATGAATGCCACGGCCAGGTTAATGGTTAGGCCGATCTTGCGCTTGGGGAATGCCCCGAAGATGATGCCGATCAGAGCACCAAACAAGGTTACCCAAAGGGTCCAGCCCAACAGCGGGATGAGCCCAGGGACGAGCAGAACCGCACAGACGATGCCAATGAGAACAGAGATGAATTGCATAGCAAATCTATCCTCATCCTCCCTCCAAGAATCGCAAAGGTAATTCGAGGGCCGTTTTGTAAAGGGCACGGTCAAGCCCAAAGGGCTTGCGAAGTTAAGCCCAGGGTTCGCAGAACCCTGGGTCACGTACCCGATACCCCGTCCTCAGCCAACCTCAACGAGGTTGCGTCCGACATCCCGCTCCGAAGCCCAAACACCCATTTTTAGCCTTCCTGCTTGTCCCCCTCAACAAAAATGCGCCCCACTCGTATTCACATACAGCGAATAGAGCGACTGGCTCGCCGTAATAAACAGGCGGTTACGCTTCCGTCCGCCGAAGCAAAGATTGCTGGCAGTTTCGGGCAGCTTGATGAAGCCGATGCGCTGCCCCTCTGGAGAAAACACATGCACGCCATCATAGCCATCGCCGATCCATCCAGCAGTGGCCCAGACATTGCCATCCACATCGCAGCGGATGCCGTCAGAACCGCCTTGGCCTTTGGTGCGTGAAGTTAAAAAGCCTTTCCGCTTAAAGGTCCACTCTTCAATCTTTTGCTCCAGGTCTCGAATCTCTGCAAACTTCTGTTGAAGCTCATCGGAAGGCATGCTCGTAGCGTTAAGAAGACGCCGAGACGTTGATCTAGCCTCATTTCGCCCTTGGGAGTAAAGCTCTTGATGAAGCAGCTCAGAGCGCTGGCATTCGGCCAACATACCTACGGATGCATCTTCATTCATCACGGCTAACTCTTTGCCCTCACTCAGCTTCACTCCATCGCTAACGTCGTACACACGGATGTTTTTCGCAGCCCCTGTATCCACAATATAAAGCTTCTTATAATCCGGGCTGAAGCATAACCCGTTAGGCTTAGCTTCTGCCTCGGTGACTTTTTCAATCTTGCCCCCAGGATCAATGCGATAGACCGCCTCCTTCAATTGCAGCTCACCCTTGTTGCCCTCGTAATCCCCCATGCTTCCGTAACCTGGATCAGTAAACCACACCCCGCCATCGGGATGAACCACGACATCGTTCGGCGCGTTGAGCGGCTTGCCTTCAAACTCAGAGGCCAGCACCGTCATTTTGCCATTCAGTTCATACCGCACCACACGGCGGTTAGCGTGCTCGCAGGAGATTTGCCGCCCCTGCCAGTCAAAGGTGTTGCCATTGCTGTTGCCAGAGTTGTTGCGCATCACGCTAACATGACCGTCTTCAGGCAGGTAGCGCATCTGGGCATTGTTAGGGATGTCACTCCACACCAGATAATCCCCACTGCCATTCCAGGCCGGTCCTTCCGCCCAGAGCATGCCCGTGTGCAATCGCCGGATCGGTGAATTGCCCTGGATATATTTTGAGAAGGCAGGCTCCAGGGCGATCACATCTGGATCGGGATAACGCTGTGGCACCTTCCCCGTCCAATCACGGGCAAAGGCGGACGTGGCGGCGCTGGCAGCAAGTGTGGCGAGAAATGTGCGGCGTGAGGTGGTCATGATAATGATGTCGTTGTACCCGCTTCATCAACGGACGACAAGACTGCTTTTGCACTGCGAAATGCCTGCAGGCTCCAGATCACCGGATAAAGCTTCTCGTGATACCACAGCCGCGCGAAGTACAGTCCAATAGGCGCGCTTGGAAAATGCGTCCCATTTTGTGTGGCCGCGATCAGCCATTCGATACCCCGGAGTGCGGACGCCCTCGTCCGCCCCCCTTGCAGCAGCAGCGCATGCACAGCCACCGCCGTCTCCTCAATGGAAGCCGGTGCATCCCCGTCCCCGCCCCAGCTCCCATCCATTTTCTGAGCCGCTTCCAAGTAAGCGCAACCACTGCGGATGAGCCTGTCCGCCTGCATCGCCAGTGCCTTATCCCCACTCAAATAAGCCACCACCTGCGCCGTCCCATACAGCGGATTTTCTTCATCTGAGGTATGCTCATTGCCGAACCACAGCGGTATCCACGATCCGTCCTTTCGCTGCGTTTTCCTCAAATAGCCCAGCGCCATTTCAGTGGCCTTCTTCAGCCGGTCTCGCATGGCTTCGGGCATCTCCTTTTCCCACAGCCCCCACGCCAGCAAAGCATGCGCCGTCAGCTCAGGACTGCTGCGATCAAACGGCAATGTCCCCCATCCCCGGCAAAAGGTCGGCATCCCTCCATCACGGTTTTGCAGATCCAGAAGCCACTGAAGTCCCGCTTCGGCCGCCACTCGCGAACCCGCCTCTTCTTGAATCTTCAGACCGATCAGCGCCCCTGCCGTATCATCCGCATCCGGCACCCCGCCTGGCAAATCCGTCCACGCCCAGCCACCCGGCGCGGCGTTGGTGAAAGGGTGCACCTCTTGATACTGCTGATTTTGCAACCACTGGCGCACAGGAACCTCCGCACTGCCGAGAGCCTTGCACGCCAGCGTCGTCCCCCAGGTGGCCAAGTTCGTGTCAATCGGCCAGCTCCCATCTGCCCTCATCGAGCGCTTCAAAAACTCGACCGCCCCCGGAATGCATGGATGCTCTTTATCTCCTGCCGCCGCCAACGCCATGGTCACAAAACTTGTTAGGGGGGTCGCTTCCAGATAGCCGCCACTGGAAGGTTGCAGCGCCTTCAACATCGGGCGGATGCGTTTCCACAAAGCCCCCCGCAACCATCCCAAAGGATTCCACCACGCAGGCGGTGCCTTTTTAAACCGGGCATACCCAATGGCAATCAGAGCAGGCAGCGCATAGCTCACCACCGGCATCCCCACTGCGCCAAACCACGCCCGTGGCAATGCTGCCAACTCAAACGGCAGCGGCAGCACCCTTTTCCACGCCCCCTCCCCCATCGTCCCGCCAATCGTACACAGCATCAAAATCGGCACCGAAAAAGTCTTGTCCTTCCCATACCGCCCAATCACCGTCTTCGCGATCTCATCCGCCTCCAACGACCCCACCTGCCCCCTAATCCAAGTAGCTGCGCCCGCCAGGGCGTGGGTCCCCGTAGCCGCGCCCGCCAAGGCTCCCGCGTAGCTGCGCCCGCCAGGGCGTGGGATTTGCATAGCCGCGTGTCCCGCTCTTTTCATCTCACCACATACACTCAATGCACTCCAGCACAGCAGCGTCGTCGAAAGGTTGCTCTTGCTGATCGTCGTATCCCCCCATCCCCCATCCGCATTCTGATTCTCGATAAGCCATCGCACACCTGCCTCGATCCATTCACGATATTCGGCCGCATCCACCTCATTCAAAGCCACGATGGCAGTCGCGGTCGAAAGCGCGCTGCTGGACAATTCCCCTTCCCAATGGCCAGCGGCATTGCGCAGGGACAGCAAATGGGTGCGGGTATTCGTGAGGGCCTGGTCCAGAGAATTTAACATGCGCGTCTGATTGTTCGTGCCCTTACACTCCGTTCAAGAAGAACCAACCATGAGATTCTCCTTCCTTCCGATTCTTTTCATTGCGGCAACAGCCATGGTTTCGGCTGATGAACCCCGATGGTTCAAAGGCAACACCCATACCCATTCCCTATGGAGCGATGGCAATGATTTCCCGGAAATGATTTCGGCCTGGTACAAGGAGAAGGGTTACGACTTCCTCTGCATGTCCGACCACAACACCCTGGCCGAAGGGGAAAAGTGGGTGCCTGAAGCCACCATCGAAAAGAAGAAGATCTCACTCGGCCGCAAGGTGGTGGACAAATGTACGGATCGTTTTGGCCCCGGCTGGGTCACCACCCGCACCGACGAAAAAGGCCAGGTGGAAGTGAAGCTCAAAACCCTGGAAGAATACCGCGTTAAACTTGAGGAACCCGGCAAGTTTCTGCTGGTGCAGGCGGAGGAAGTCAGCGCCGGTTTTGCCAAGTCGCCCATCCACATCAATGCCATCAACCTCACCGAGGCTATTCAGCCCGTGAAGGATCTCGTTTCCATCCGCGAGACCATGCGCACCAACCTTCAGGCCATTGCTGCCCAAGGCCTGAAAACCGGACGCCCCATCATGTCCCATCTCAATCACCCCAATTTCAAATGGGCCGTGAGTGCAGAAGACATCGCCCATGTCATCGAAGATAAATTCTTTGAAGTCTATAACGGCCATCCCTCCACCTATCCCGAAGGCGATCCTGCTCGTGCGGATACCTCCACGGACCGTATATGGGACATCGCCAATACCATCCGTCTTGTGGAACTGAAGGCTGCGCCTTTATATGCACTCGGCACGGATGACAGCCACCACTATCACGGCGGCACCGCCACCTCCGGTCGTGGCTGGGTCATGGTCAAGGCGGATAAACTGGATGCCAATGCCCTGGTGGAAGCCATGCAGCGCGGTGACTTTTATGCCTCCTGCGGGGTGGCCCTGGAAGACGTATCCTTTGACAAAACCACCCGCAAACTGACGGTGAAAATCAAGGGCGAACCCGGCGTGAAATATACGACCGAGTTCCGCGGCACCCCAAAAAACTATGACCGCGCCATCAAGGAAGTACCCGCCCCCGCCGATGACAACTACCCCGTCCGCCTGAAGTATAGCGAAGAGGTGGGCAAGCTGCTGGCCAGCAGCGAAAGCTTGGAATCCAGCTACCAGATGACCGGGGATGAACTCTACGTCCGTGCCATCATCACCTCCGACCAGATCATGACCAATCCTGCCACCCCGGGCCAGTTGCAGAAAGCCTGGACCCAGCCCGTTGGTTGGCAGCCATAACCTGTGGGTAAAGAAAAGTCGGCTCAAAAGCTCTTCCGAGGCAGGTAATCCTTGCGCTGGGGCTTTCGTTAGGCTTTGAACAAGAATAGCCGACCATGTGGGAATTCTTAAAACAGCACTGGCGCGATGGCGTGGAGATCCTCATCCTCGCCGTGCTGGTCTATCAGGCCTATCTGTTCTTCCGGGCCACCCGTGGAGCACGCATCCTCACCGGCCTGCTCATGCTCCTGCTTGGTCTGGCGCTGGTCTCCCAGTTGCTGGAGCTTGAGGTCATCACTTGGCTGCTTCAGCGCATCTCGGTCTTCCTTGCCATTGCTCTTGTAGTTCTCTTTCAGCCGGAACTGCGCCGCGTCCTGGCCGAGCTGGGCAGCCACCGCATCTTCTCCCTGAACCGGCCCGACCCTGAATCCCTGGACGTCCTCTTGGAAGCCATGCAGCAGCTTTCCGCCCGCCGCTGCGGTGCCCTCTTTGCCATTAAGCGTGGCATCGACCTACGCCTGCTTTCAGAAACCGGCGTCAGTGTGGATGCCAAACTCTCACCCGAGTTGATCACCACCATCTTCCATCCCAAGACCGCCTTGCACGATGGCGGGGCCATCATTGACCAAGGCCGCATCTCGGCAGCAGGCTGTGTCTTCCCCGTCAGTCAAAGGGAGGTGCGTGACCGGGCCATCGGCCTTCGTCACCGCGCTGCCATGGGAGTCACTGAGGAAACCGATGCCATTGCCCTCATCGTCAGCGAGGAAAGCGGAGCCCTGTCCCTGGCTTATCGAGGGAAGCTGGAGCATGATCTTGAACCCGACGAGTTGCGCACCCGCCTCAATGAACTGCTGACCTACGGAGCCGCCGCGCCTGAACCTATCCTGGAGGAGCCAACCCGTGAACTGGGCCCAATTTAAAAACTTCTTTATCCGCAACTGGCGCGAGAAGCTCGTCGCCCTGCTGCTCGCCTTCTTGTTCTGGTTCATGATCAAGAGCCAGATCGGTGGCGGATACCGCACCCCAGAGCCACTGCCTCCACTGAGGGCAGTCTAAACGACCGGAATTTGGCAGGCTCCAGGCAGGAAGGCTGATGCCCGGCTTTGACACTGGCCCGGTCCTGCGTTAAACCGCGCGCTCTATGTCTGAAAAGCGTCAATTCTTCGGCACCGACGGCGTCCGCGCGGTGGCCAACCGTCATCCCATGACCCCTGAGTTTGTCCTGCGCCTTGGGCAGGCGGCGGCTGGCGTGCTTGGACACCGGGCTGGAGGCGAGCGCCCGCGCTGCGTCATCGGCCGGGATACACGGGCTTCTGGAGAGATGCTGGAGGCCGCACTCATTGCCGGCCTGAACTCGGCAGGAGTGGATGTCGTCCTCGTCGGCATGGTCCCCACGCCTGCCGTTGCGATGCTTGCCGCCCAGACCGGAGCCGACTTCGGCGTGATCGTCAGTGCTTCCCACAATCCATTTGAGGATAACGGCATCAAGTTCGTCCACGGCAATGGCCGCAAACTCAATGACAAGACAGAGATCGCCATTGAGCAGATCGTCCTTGGCAATGCAGAAGAGGCCCCACGTCCCGAAGGCCGTGGCATTGGCCGCGTCAGCCGCATGACGGACAGTGTGGAACTTTACGTGGCCCATGCTATCGCCAGCATGGAGGGCACCCGGTTGGACGGTATGCGTGTGGCCTTGGACAATGCCCACGGCGCTGCCTCCTATACCAGCGCCATTGCCCTGGAACGCCTGGGGGCAGATGTCCAGATCTTCCATAGCGAGCCCGATGGCTTCAACATCAATGAAGAATGCGGCTGCACCCATAGCGAAGAGCTGGAGCGCCTCGTCCGCCAGTCCCAGGCCCAGGCTGGCATCGCGCATGATGGCGACGCGGACCGCATCGCCCTTTGCGATGAAGAAGCCATCGCCCTGGATGGTGATGAACTCATGGCCATTGCTGCCGAGTCCATGCTGCGGAAAGGCACCCTCAAGCAGAATACCCTGGCCGTGACCATCATGAGCAACTATGGCCTGGATGACCTCGTCTCCCGCCTCGGTGGCAGGGTGATCCGCACCAATGTGGGCGACCGTTATGTGCTGGAAGAGATGAATACCCGTGGCCTGAACCTGGGTGGTGAGCAGAGCGGACACATCATCTTTGGCGACTGGGCCACGACGGGCGACGGCCTTATCGCCGGGCTTCAAGTCCTGAAGATCATGAAGGAAACCGGCGAGCCGCTGAGCCAGTTGCGCAAGTGCCTCAAGAAGTTCCCTCAAAGCTCCCGCAATCTCCGCGTCCGCTCCAAGCCCCCGATCACGGAGCTTGTGGATGCCCAGAAGATCATCAAGGAAACAGAGAAGAAGCTGGGTGACTATGGCCGGGTCCTCCTCCGGTATTCCGGTACGGAGTCCCTGATCCGCCTTCTCATCGAAGGACGTGATGTGGAATACCTCGAAGCCCAGGCGGATAAAATCGCCTCCGCCATCCTGGCCCAGATTGGTTAAAGTGCCTACTGGATCGCTGCCGTGGTGGGCAGTAATTCAACAGGCTCGGAAACGGGAAATAGTGGATTGGAACTCATGAGGGACTGCATCAAGTCCTCGCGGGTGATCATTTTAAAAGGACCATTAACCTGGAGGCGGTTAGTGACCCAGAATGAGGTGGATTCGGAGGTGGCTTTGGCCACCTCCCCCCGATACATCATGATGGGGCTGCCTATCAGGCGGGCTTCCTGAGAGGTAATGATGGCCTCCTGGCAGAGACCGCTGGCTCTTTCAGGCAGGGTAGTATCCAGGAATACGTGGCCGGTCGCACGGACCTTTGATGGTTTGCCATTCTTGTCAGTCTTCAGCACTTCCACATTCTCTGCCGCCACCCGAAAGATAGACCCTACTTCCGCACACTGGGGACTGATGGCCTTCGCTTCCTCATAGTGCATCTCCAGCAAGGACCACTCCGTCGCGGTGACCGTTACTGGTATTGAAGGTGCATCGGCCTTTTCCGGCTCGGTGCTGCAACTCACCAGACCTGCCAGGACCAGAGATACAAGGATATGGGGTATACCCCGCACCTGGAGGAGACGATCAAGGGTATAACTCATGGGATGATCCATACACTGAGATTACACTTATACTTGGACAAAGTATCAGCAGAGGCTGGGACTCTTAACGAGCAAGAGGCAGGCCATGACGCTGCCAGAAGGTTTGCAAACCGGTGTAGGAACCATTGAAGACGTTGCGCTCCACCGGGCGGTCCAGATTACCGAAGTAAGGGCTGAAACGTGAGGCCTCATGGTTATAAACTTTGGGCCGGGAGCGGCCGCCTTCCCAATCGACACCGCCATACTGCCAGAGGGTCCAGTCGGACCAGACGCGGTATTGGTTCACCAGCCCCTTAGGGCTGCCGGGAGCGGGGAACTGCGGACCAGCACCGCTTTCATGGGAGTATAAGGCCAGCCAATATGGCATACGACGCAGCTTGGCCTTGGTGGCGTCATCGGCATTGCCGAGGAGGATCTTTAAATGGGCGCTGTTTTCCAGATACGCCACAGGGACCACTCCGGTGCGTGACTCGACCCGGTCCATGAACCGCAGGATGTCTGAGAGACGGGAATTCGCATCAAAGTCCCCACACAGCAGCAGGGATGGGGTATTCCATGAGCGGCTGCTGGCCAGGGCCTGGGCACGGGAGATGAACTGGTCCGCCTGGGCCACGGCATCCACGTGGTTTTGCAGCCGGTAATAGACGCCAACGAGCATTCCTGTGCGGTCAGCCGCCGCCAGGAAGCTGGCGCATTTGGTATCCAGGTTTCCGCCTTTGCCTGCCCGAGCGATGAGGCCGCTGGCTCCATTGGCGCGGAGGGCGGAGACGTCGTTTTCAGTATATCCACGACCTTCGCGCTGCCGCTCTTTAGGATCATAGGCAGATACGTTAATGATCTGCGGCAGGCCACGTGTGGCCGCAGGCGGCAGGCTGCCGGTGGACCCGCCAGGCTGAGGGGCAGTACAATGGACCAAAAGGGCAGCCAAAGGCAGAAGCGAAAGAAATTTCATGGTGGAAGAGGGCCTACGGGGCGAGTGGACTATCGGGCAGCTTTTTTACCCTTGCCCTTGCCTTTTTTGGGTCGGCGCTGTTCTGCCCCATTCCAGCGCTGGTCTTCCCAGCGGGGAGGCTGCATGGAGGCATCCCATTTTTCCCAAAGCGTCTGGAGTTCGGCTTTTTTGGCGGGGTTTTCGGAAGTGAGATCTTTGGATTCACTAGGATCGGTGGAGAGGTTGACCAGCATGGGTTCCATTTCCTGGGTGGCCTTGACCAGTTTCCAGTCCCCCAGGCGCACGGCATGCTGGACGCCAAAACGGAAAAAGAGGGGGCGGGAATCGAGCTTCTCTGACTTTCCCTCAAGCAGGGGCATCAGGTTTACGCCATCCAGTTCCACGGTCGATGCAGGTGCATTGGCGGCAGCAAGGGCGGTGGGCAGGACATCAAGCTGGATGACAGGTTCATCCAGGACACGACCGGCAGGAATACGGCCTTTCCACTGGACCATCCAGGTGACACGGATGCCACCCTCCCAGACGAACCATTTGCCACCACGCAAACCGCCTTTATCCGAAAGGGCCGAGGCACCGCCATTGTCGCTGATGCAAAAGATGAGGGTATTCTCCTCCAGGGCCAGCTCGCGCAGCTTGGCCATCACCGTGCCGATGGCTTCATCCGCCTCACTGACCAAGGCCGCGTATTCCTGCTCCCGCTTGTCCAGGTGCTTATACTTTTCCAACCAGGCCGGCGAAGCGACGATGGGGGTGTGCACGGCATTGAGGGAGAGGTATAGAAAGAAGGGCTTAGCCTTATTGGAATCGATAAAACCACAGGCCTCTCGGGCATACACAGGTGAAGTGATGGGGGCACCCTTGAGTTCTTCCTGCAACTCGTTCCCGTGGTAGAAGGCGGGGGCTTTGCCCTCGCCGAGATTGCCGACAGTCCCCATGGCAAAATCAAATCCGCGTGAAGTCGGCATAAACTCGGGGGCAGTGTCTCCCAGGTGCCACTTGCCAACAATGCCGGTGGTATAACCGGCTGGCTTCAGGTGCTGAGCCATGGTGGTTTCCGTGAGCAGGAGCTCCCGTCCTGGACGGCCGACATTGGCATCATGACCGGTGCGGGCCTGATAACGCCCGGTCATCATCCCCACACGCCCTGGAGAGCAGACGCAGCCACTGGAATAGCCATTGGTAAAACGCACCCCTTGTGCGGCGATGGAATCCATATGCGGGGTGGCTGCCAGTTTACCCCCATAAGCCCCCGGTTGTGCCCAGCCCATGTCATCGATGTAAAAGACAACAATGTTAGGCTTTTCAGCCTCCGCTGCATGAAGAGAGGCGAGCGAGGTGAGGAGGAGTGAGGCGAGGAAGTGGAGTCTCATGTCGGGCGTGGTAACGAAACAGAGGTGGGGATCTGGCGCTTCATTTGCGAGGTTGTTTGGAAAAAAGATTTTCCGGGCGCGGGGAAATGAGGATGATTTACATTTTTCCCCATTTGGGGATTTTCCGATTTAACCCGTTATGAATCAAAGAATTGAGATGGGGATTTGATTTCCCCATGGGGGCTGGATGGGGACGCATGGGGAAAATTTCCCCCGAGATCTTCTAGGGGGATTCAAAGAGGTCAAAGAGCGGCATGGGTTGCGGATAACATCCATCCGGTAAGTAAGCTCACGCAAGGAGGTGCGGGGTGGACTTGGGCCAAGTGCCCAAAAAACATCTGTGAGCTGCTGCGGCACTGTTTGTGCAATCAGAACAAAAGTCTTCCCCATCACGATTGCAGATCGCGAGGCGTAACCTCTGGGGAAAACCTGTCTTTTTTGGCCCTTTTAACTCATTCCAATATGTCACTGCGCACTCATCCCTCTCTTGTCCGAAGGCTCCGCTGGCCTCTCCTTGCTGCGGTGTTATTGGGAGGGCTGGCGTGGGGAGGGTCAGAATGGCTGGTGAGCAAAGCCCGGAAGGAGGTAGATGAGCGGCTGGAAAAGCGCGGACTGGTGCTGAATGCCAAAAGCGAGTCATGGTCCCTGTGGGGAGGCATCACCTTGAAGGAGGCGACGTTGAGCAGGCTCACCGGGGATCAGCCGCCTTTGTTCGAAATCAGCGAGCTGCATGTGGATGTGCCTTGGCGGGAGGTCTGGGCAGCGAAATCTGCCATCACCCATTGGCGTGCGGAGGACGCGATCCTGGTGCTGAATGATGACCAGGGAAGCGTCACCATGGAGGGACTGACCACGGACTTTGCGGTGCGTCAGGGGACCATTGAAGTGGCGGGTTTGGGTATGCGCCAGGGGCCTTTGGTCATTGAACTGAAGGGGGAAATTTTGACAGCTACTGGAGGAGGAGGAAGCAGCGAATTTAATCCAAACTGGAATGGGCTGAGGTCGGTACTGAAAACCTTGAGCTTCAAACCGGGCAGTGACCCATTCCGCATCACAGGTCTATTTAATGTGGACCTGCGTACACCGCCCGCCATCTGGAGTGTGGATCTCCGAGGAGAAGGCAACCAAGTGAACTGGCGTGGCCTGCCGATGCAAAATGCACTAGTGGAAGGACAGGCATCCCAAGGTGGCCTGAGGCTCACGGCTAACCTCAAATTGCTCAAGGGTTCCGGATTGGTGGAACTGTCACGCGAAGGCTGGAAGGATACGCCTCTGATCATGACGGGAACACTCACCGACAGTGCAGGCCGGAGTGATGAATTTATCGGCCGCTATGAAGGGAAGGCGCGCACCGTGACGATCGAGCAGATTAGCGGTAGCGCAGATCTGGTGGAACTGGCGCAGGGGTTCCCTGCCCTGGCAGAGAAGATCCCGGCCGGGGTCACGGTGAAAACGTTTCCTGAGATCCTGGCGAAGGACTTTGTCCTGCAAACGGGAGTGCAACCGCCCGTATGGAGCCTGGCCAGTGCGCAATTCAAGACCCCAGCATCCATCGTGGTGATAGTGAGGGATCAACCGGTGAATGTGGAGAACATTACCGGAGGCCTTTCCTATCAGAAGGATCAATGGCATTTCCACAGTTTAAAAGGGAAATTGCTGGAGGGGACCTTCGCGCTGGATGCTGACTATGACGGCCAGAAGCTGACCGATGCGAAGATTTCCCTGAAGTCCCTGCGGCTGGCCCGCCTTTCTCCCTGGCTGGGCAATGTGGGGTCGGGGTTGGAGAACTCGGACCTGACGATGGACTATGCAGGCAGCATCTGCAATGACCCCGTGGACTCCACCGGGGGAGGCACCCTTGTCCTCTCGGACGCGCCCGTGGTACACATCCCGCTGCTGGAGCAGACGTATGCCCTTTTTCCAAAGCTGCTGCCGGACCGAGGCAGGGCTAGCGCAGGGTCGTTTCAAGTGACTTTTACGATGAACAATGGAGTGGCGACGATCGACCCCTTCAAGGCTAGAAGCGAGGCCCTGACGGTCACTGCAACCGGCACGGTGGATCTGGTCAAACGCCGGGTGCAAGGGCATGCCCGAGCGAACCTGCGCGGCATCGTGGGCAGGATCACCCTGCCGCTGAGCCATGTGCTGACGGATATGGAAATCAGCGGTCCGCTGGATGACATCCGTGTCTCACCCGAAGGCCCCATCGGCGGAGCCAAGAAGCTGATCGGCGGCAGTGCCGAGGCAGCGAAAGACAGCGTGAAGCTAAGCGGCGATGTTTTAAAAGAGGGTCTGAGCCTGCCCTTCCAGGCGCTGGGGATGTTTCGGGATAAGTAATCACGTTCTGAGCTTTAATGATTGTAATCGTGAGTGGATTGAGAAAGCTGGGGCTAATTAAGCCTGCCCAAAATGCTTCTTACCAAAGCCGAACGACTCTCTCTCATTTATCAGCGCCTGACGGAAGCAAATGCCGCTACGACCAGAGATGAGGCGCTTTGTCTTTTACAGCAAGTTTTCAGAGATATAGAAAACGCTCATAGCGGTATTCCAGATGAACCTGACCATCCTGGCAGGATGCATCCGCCAGTCGAAGACATGGAAGAAGATATCCCGACACTTCCCCATGCCAAACGATATCGTCACAAGCAACATTATACAGTCATTGCTAATAATGGGGCTTTCGAGATAAGACGCTTTCTTTACGGAATTCAGGATGGCAAAAAGCGCCGATTGGGAGAACAAATCGACTTTTCGAAGCTTGGTGCTGACGGCCGCGGGGTGAATGATTGACACGAACATTACATCTGTGTAATATACATACAGTTATGAATGAGGTACATCCCACCCTACTTCGCCAATTCGTTGAGAGCCTTGAAGTGCTTTATCCAGAGGCCGAGATCGTGATTGAGCGAGGAGGCAAGTCTTCCGGCATATGGTGGATCGACATCGCCTCAGGCACTGTCCACGTGGTGGTGCAATGGACCCCGACTCTTGGTTTTAGTCTTGAAGAGGTGAGCAGCGAACCTGTCTATGGGGAACTGCCAGTCGAGCGATATAGAACCGTGGAGTTGGCGCTGAAACGCATGACTCAGTTGCTAGCCGAATCTTCTCAAGCGGAAGCTGGCGGCGTTGGTCTGCGCGAATTACGTGATCTTCATGGAGTATCACAGACAGTTCTCGGGACCAAGCTTGGCATCAAGCAAGCCGCTGTTTCCCGTGTCGAGCACCGCAGCGACCTGCATTTGGACACTTTGATGGCCATTGTACAAGCTCTTGGTGGCACGTTGGAAATCCGCGCGCGGTTTCCAGATTGTGTAGTGCCAATGAGGTTCACGACGAATTCGTAGAACTCTAAAAGAGCCGCCCAGAGGATATAAAGAAAGCAGCTTTCCAGGTGCTTTGAGACGACCTGCTCACACTTCCCCCGCAAGGTGGGTGAAGAGAGCGTAGCGGACGATGTGAAGACCTGATTTATTGCGCGCGGCTAGCGCTTTATTCATTCGGCAAGCGGCTGGTGTCTGCCTGCTGGATTTCATACAGGCGGACCACGGAATCACGGCTGAGGACGATGAGGGTAAAGACACCTAGCAAGGTGCCGATAGGAAACTGCATGCAGTTTAACCCGGCGACGACCATCGAAAACGTTCGACGAACCCTGGCCCTGATGCTGAGGCCGGCAAGCAATGTCAACACTGCGGAGGCGAGAATCATCACCCCCATAATCAGGTAAAACCACTGCATGCCGGTGACGATGAGTGCGGGATCAAAGGGAGGTGGCTCCTTGGCTTTTTCCCAAAGTTTGGGATTGGAAAAAACGGCATTCATGATGCTGTAATGCAGGACGAGGAAGGCCATGCCTGCCAGACCGAAGCCAGCGCAGACATAATGACAGATGACCAGACTGCGGAGATGTTCCCGGTCTTTGCTGGGGAGTGGTGGTGGCGACATGGGTGGAATGGACCTAACAAATGATGATTTATTTCCCAATCTGAGCCCAGAAGGCGGCCGGAGGGAGGAGATCGCTGCCGGTTTCATCAAAACGAGTGCCGATTTCGGTAAGGGGAAGTGCCTTGGCGGCATCCAGCCCGGCTGTGATGGTGGCGGGGGTGAAGACGAGGCGCGTCAGGCGCATGCCAGCGAGGGGGGACAAATCTGTCACCGGAGTCTCACCAATGTGAAGACGCTGAAGGGAGCTGCCGCTGAGCGGGGACAGATCCTGCACCTGGGTGCGATGCAGGGTGAGTGAGACGAGGGGGATGCCTTTCAGTCCGCTGATGCTAGAGACTGGGGTGCCGGTGAGCCAGAGCATCTGGATGGGGCATTTGGAAAGAGGGGAGACATCGGTGACTTTGGTATCCACGGCGTTCAGTTCGACAAGGGGGGCTCCTTCGAGGGCGCTGAGATCCGAGACGGGGGTACGGCTGAGGTACAATTTCTCCAAGGGCATGCCACGCAGCGGGGAGAGATCCGTTACGGGGCTGTCTTCGAGGTAAAGCTCAACGAGCTTCATGCCTTTAAGGGGGCGGATGTCCTGGATGGGTGTGCCGCTGAGGTCCAGGGCGAGGGGTTTTAATTTTTCCAGGAAGACGAGGTTGGTGACTTTAGCCTCGCGGAGGTTCAGGGCGATGGGCTGGCCGTCCTCAATGCTGAACTCGCCATTGCCGGCGTATTCGTGGTTGTGGTATTTGATCTCCGTGTGGAGCTTTTCAGCGGTCCAGTAGGTTGCTGTGGGGGCTGCGGGCGCTGGCTGAGCTGCGGTGGTGGGGACACTGGCCGGTGCTGGGACGGCGGCAGATGGCGCGGAGCTTTTTTCTTCGCCGCAGGAGGTGAGAAAGAGGGCGAGTGAGCAGGCGGTAAGGGAGCGGCGGATCATGGACAAAAGGGAACGGTGGGGAAACGGCGGGATTTCAGGGGAAGAGAAGATGACACTAAATACGCCATCAGGATGATGGTTTCCGTCCTGGAGACAAGTGTTTCTGCTGCTATCTCAATCCATCCTGCTGGGCCTTTGGAATCATGGCAGGTTTCGAGGTGTGCGCATTTCTACAGCTGGCACGCCATACCTTTATTGACGGGAGTCATGAACGGCTTTTGACTCAGTGCATGCCTGTTTCTTCTGTCCTCAAACGCCGCCAGTTCATCCGCCAAGCCTCTGCTACCGTGACGGCTTCGGCGGTGTTTGCCAACTTGTTTGCAGCGGGTGGCCGGGCACCGCGAATCGTGCTGCGTTCTTCGTGGCAGACGGTGAACATTGGGGACATCGGCCACACGCCGGGGGTGCTGGCGCTGATCGAAAAACATATCCCGGAGGCGGAGGTGACCCTGTGGCCGATGGATGTGCGCAACGGGGTGGAGGAGATGCTGAGGAAGCGCTTTCCGAAACTGCGCATTGTGACGGAAAAGGCGGAGGCTTTTGAATGTGATTTTCTGGTGCATGGCTCGGGTCCGTATCTGACGGCGCATCGCGATGTGGCGGCGTGGAAAAAGGAAACGGGGAAGCCCTACGGAGTGTATGGCATCACCATGGCGGCGGCGGGTGACCCAGGACTGAAAATCATGCGCAACAATGGCCTGGACGAGTATTGCAGAGAGCTGCTAGACGGAGCGAGCTTTGTGTTTTTGCGCGATGGGAAATCACTGGAAGTGGTGAAGAATGCCGGAGTGAAAGCTCCGGTGATTGAATTTGGTCCGGATGGGGCTTTTGCGGCGGATGTGCGCGATGATGAGAAGGCGCTGGCCTTTCTAAAAGAGCACAGTTTGGAAGAGGGAAAGTTTATGTGCTTCCTGCCCAACCTGCGCAACGCCCCCTACTGGAAGGTCAAGCCTAACTATGAGTTTAACGAAGCCAAGCACCTGCGAAATGAAGAGATGAAGGAGCATGACCATGCGCCGCTGCGGGATGCGATGATCGCGATCGTGCGTGAAACTGGCATGAAAATATTGGTGTGTCCCGAGGACTCCACCCAGATGGAAACTGGCAAGGAGCTGCTGGTGGATCCGCTGCCGGAGGATGTGAAGGCAAAGGTGGTGTGGCGGGAAAATTTCTGGCTGACGAATGAAGCGATCAGCACCTATGTGCGCTCAGCAGGACTGGTGAGTAATGAGATGCATAGCCCGATCATGGCCATCGGGAATGGGATTCCGGCGATTGTCTGCCGGTTTGTGGAGCAGACGACCAAGGGCTTCATGTGGGAGGACATCGGGCTAGGCGAATGGTTGTTCGATCTGGACAAACCCGAGGAGCTAGCACGGGTGGCCCCGACGGCTTTGGCCATCGCAAAAGATCCGGCGGCTGCCCGAAAGAAGGCGGCCAAGGCGCGTGAATTTGTGCAGCAGCGGCAACATGACACCATGGCCATCCTGAAAAAGGCGGCGAGCGGAGCGGCCTAACAAATCTTTATCTTCTGCCGTGATTGAATCCAACGGGGGCGTTTTTGACCTCGGCTCCCTGGTTCTCACGGAAGATGAGATTCTCGCAGGAAGGATCCACGACAATGTGAGCAGTGCGGTTTTGGAAAACGTTGCCGGTCATCTGAATATCGCGGCCATTGGGGGCAAAGGTGACGGCGTCTTCGGGAGCGGAGTCGCCGAGGGCAAAGACGTTGTCTTTGACGATGACGGGACCGTAACTGGCACCTTCTTCATAAAGGGTGAAATAGAGTTCAGGAAAAGCCACGGGCTTACCGGTCTGGAAAGCGATGCGGCCCCGGCGCATATCGGGCTCATTTTTGGTGGTGTTGTTCACGAACACATTGCCCTGAAGGATGAAGTTTTTGGGCTGGTTGATCCAGCTTCCACGGCCGCCGTTGCGGAAGGTATTGCCGGTGATGGTGACGTCGGTACAGGATTTTTCGACACTCATGACACGGGAGCCATTGGTTCCATCGATGAGGTTGCCGGTGATGGTGGCATTTTGGCAAAATTCGGCCAGGAAAAAGGCCCCCATGCGAGAGCCGAGGATCTGATTATTCGCAAAGACGATGTTGCGGCAACCCTGGATATGCATGGTGTCGCCCAGGGCGCTGAGCTGGCAGCCAGTGACGCGGACATCTTTGGTGCCAGTGATATCAAAGGCTCCCTTGCCAGGGCCGGCTCCGGTGGGTGCCCAGGCGGAATAGCAGGCGGAGAGGTTGTAGCACAAACTGGTGGCGGGTCCTGCGTTTCCATCAAATTTCAGAGGCGGACCACCAAGCTGGTCAGATATCTTGATATACTTTTCGTTAGTCCCGACAATGAAATACTGGCGTCCATGGAGTATGTTTTTGGGCAAGTCTGTGGTGAGGAAGGTAATGACCTCGCGAGGCTCGTCCGTCAGGCTCACGACCAATGGCTTGATGCGGTTATCAAACCGCACTCGATCATCGCCATCCTCCATGACGAGGTTGTCGTGGACCATGTCCATTCTAAAGTATTGCTTTGCGCGTTCCACCTCCCAAGCTTCATAAGCATCAGGCCAGGTGAGGATCTGCCAGAGGTAACCGTAGTCCCACATGAATTTGCCGCTGCGAAGAAGCGTGCAGCTTTCCACTGCCACTCTCTCAGCATGGGTGATGACCTGCCCATCTCTGCCTTTTTGGGTGAGGCCGTGCACACCGATGACGGCACCGGCGACGCCGTTTGATTTCACATCCCGAAAGAGGATGTCGTGCGTGGCACCGCCCTCGGTCGTGGTGATCTCGATGGCTTTGGTATTCACACTTGGCTCCCAAGCATTCTCCTTCTGGGCTGGGTCAAACACATGGCCGATGAACTCGCCGCCTAACCAGGTGAAGTGGACTAGGTCTGTACCCTGGAAGAGTATGATGCGGGACTTATCGCCTAACTTTTCAGGCAGGTGAAAGCGCGCTCCGTAAGCGGAGACGGTGGTGTTGGATGATAACGTGATAGGCACTACACCATCCAGATGATAATCGCCTGGCGGAATTGTGACGATGCCGCCTGCCTGGGCGGCTGGGGCGAGCAGGGTGGCAATTTTCGCCGTATCATCAGCACGGATGACGCCAATGATCCATAGACAGAGGAGAAGAGGAATAAATGCTTTCATTGCGAGGAGTTTAACGAATTTTGCGCGCTCAACTCCACGACAAAGAATAGGTGAAATGCGTCATTTCTCTGACTGAGGACGACTATTCCTTCACCAATGCCTCGATATCAAAGGCTGAGACTTCGATATCCTCTTTGTTAGTCGCATAGATGACCCACAGCTTGCCATCGTGCTCGATGGCGTGGGAATACTGAAAGCTGTGATCGTTTTTGGCACCGCCTGGATAGCGGCGCGCGGGTGACCCGACGCGAAGATTTTTGGGGGAACCGAAGGTCCAGCCATCACGACTGACGCTGATGCTCAGTGGATCGCGCCCGGTCTCCATGGGATTGTTGATGAGGTAATACAAGCCGTTGCTCAGCCTGCCCGCCATGTTTTTGCTGACGGCATCTGGATAGTTGGTCTTCACGGGAAGTGTCCAGGTATCGCCATTATCAAAGCTGAGGGAATGATAAAGCCGACGAGTTTTGGCCTGATCGCGGATGATGAGGTGTAATGTGCCGTCCGCATCTGCATAGGATGAGGTTTCGCTCATGCGATAATCGGGCGGAAAGTTGGGGTGCTTCTTCACCTCCCACTGCGCTTTTCCAGGAAGGGAACGGGCGGTGAAAAAATGTGCCCGCTCATCCCGCCAGACAAAAAAGTCACGGCCTGCGACTTTCATGGGTGGGAAGTAAACCATGCAGTTGTCCGCAAACACACCGAGGTCTTTCCAGCCGTCCTTCGTCCACTGGAGACGTACGAGTTTGGCCTCAGCCCAGATCTTGCCTTTCTTGTCGCTGCCTTCGTTCAGGCAGCCTAAAGCGTAGAGTTTTCCATCCTCCACATACAAACCGGAGGCAAGCCAACGCAGAGGGCCGACTTCGCCATCGGGATCCCCGGCCACGACTCCGGAATCGCTCCATTTCAGGCCATCCTTGCTGGTGGCGTAACGGATGAACTGATTGCTGCTGTCTTCATCGACACGACCTGAAGACCAGGTGGCCCAAAATTTGCCTTCATGATGGGCGATGTAGGAATGGAGATTGAACTGCCATTGGCCTTCCTCAGCACGGAAGACCATGGATGTCTGTGATGGGACGAGCGGCAGGGAGGCGGGATTTGAAAGGAGGCCGTCTTGCTTTAAAAGCTGAGCCGGATCGCGCTTTTCGTCTTTAGGCAGGGTGGCCCAGGGAGTGGAGTTTTTTAGCAGAGCTTGTGTCAGCGTTTCTTCGAGTGATTTGGCATCGGCTTTCTGGCCAGGTTCACGCCAGATAATGTGCGCATCGATTTTTTCAAGACGGGTGCGGATTTGTGTCGTGGCATCACCGTCAGCAGACAGGTTGATGACAAGGACGTGCCAGGTGCGGGCGAGCATTCTTTTTCCTTCCGCACTTTTAATTAGGCCGAGCAATTGTTCTACCGTCTCCGTTTTTTGATCGAGTCGATAGAGTGTGGTGACGTCTTCCATCGATGTCTGGACGGATTCGACAATGGCTGGGGACAGCGGTTGGCCCAAGAGCAGTACGGAACTGCGGGAGGGCCGCGATTTACCCACGGGTAGCAAGGGTTTTGGCACAAGATCGGCGGCGGGAGATGCCAGGGTCCAGACCAGCATCGTGGCAAGGAGTGTGATGATGTATGGGCGATTCATGGTTGGAGTGGTGAGGAAAGGATGCCTTTTTTCGAACTGGATCACGGTTGCCAAAGGGTGGCTTCAATGTGCTGCTGCGGTCTTTCCTGAGTCGAATAGTAATAGATGACCGTGACGCGGCCATCGTCTCTCAAGGCGGCACGAGTGTAACCGAGATCCCATTTGCGACCGGCTTCACGCAGAGTGATTTCTTCACTCCAGGTGGCACCAGCGTCTTCACTGATCTTAGCGGAGATGCTGCAGGGGACCTTGCGACGGTTGCCATAGATGGCGGCCACTTTTCCGCCATCCAGGCTGAGCAAGGTCACTGGATTGGTGGCACCTTTTTCGAGGATGCTGAGGGGCTGCCAGGAATGTCCATTGTCCGAGGACTGCTGGATGCTGCTCCACTTGCGGCTCTTGATGCGGTGACGCAAGGCGCAGATGAGATGGCCATTTTCCAATCGGATGACGGAGGGCATGGTGGAGCTGACATCGTCGCCATTTGGAATAACTTCACCGATGGTTTCATCGAGGGGGTCGGGACCGATCCATGAGAGGAAATGGAAGGTTTTGCCGCCGTCCAATGTCTCCACTGAACAGGAGCGAATGCGTGAACCACGGCCGTCGCTAACCGTGCAGGGAATAAAAAATAGGCAGGAGCTTTTGCCAGTGACTATATAGCTGGTGCGTGCGTCCATGGACTGGCCAAAGCTGGGGATTTTGAAAGGCCCTTGCCACTGGCGACCACGATTGATGGAAGTATAGAAAAAGCGACCGCGCAGTTTCATAGCGAAGTCAGGATGCGTGAAATCCACTCCACCAGGGGCGACGAGGCTACTCTCTGGTTGTCCCAACATGGCTGGGGGCACGACGTGATCATGATTTTCCAAGGCCCAGGTGATGCCGCCATCCAGGCTCCTGGCAAAGGCAATGCGCTGGCGGCCACTGAAGCTGTGCAAGTGGCCACGTTCTTCAAATTTAGCCACATTGAATCCGACCAGGATTTCATCTCCCCAGTTCCACAGACCTTCATTGGCAGGCCATCCCGCGAAGCTGTCCTCGCGATGAAACACAAGCGACTGTTGAGTTTTCGGTGCTTGAGCCCATATGCTGCTGGAGAGCAGAAGCTGGATGAAAAAACAGGCGGACAGAAAGGTCTTCATGAAGGCTCTTTGTCGTTGGGATTTTCCATTGGGCGATCCCAGATGGTGAGATGGCTGAGGTCTCGGTTCGCGGCAGGCAGAGCTTTGGCGGCGAGGGCGCAGGAAGTGAGCATCACCCCGTTGGCCAAGATGGAAGTATAATAAGGATCAAAGGAGCGAGGCAGGATCTTAAACTGCATCAGGAGCGCATATCCTGTGAAGGCAACTGTTGAGGCGATGCCGACCAACACGGCGCGATGATCTCCGGCACGGGTGAACATGCCAAAGAGAAAGGCCCCCGAGATACCGCCCCCGAACAGGGCTGTCATGGTTATGGAAGCATCCATGATGGTCTTCGTATCCGCCAGATGAAACAGAACCGCACCGCCCATCATGAGCAGGGTGAATGCGGCAGAGGCGATTTTCCCGGAGCGTAAATAATGACCATCGCTGCGTCCCCTAACCAAATATTTGCGCTGGATGTCATTCACCCAGACCATGCTGGCGGCACTGACGCAGCAGCCGAGGCTGGACATGCCTGCGGCAAGCGCGGCGGACACCACCAGACCTGCCATACCGACTGGCAAAGCGGTGAGAATAAAATGCGGCAGAATGTCTTCGGACTTGCGTGATCCGGCAAGGATGGCCGCAGAGGCAGCATCTGGATGTTGCTGGTAATATACCCAAAGACAGGTGCCGAGGAACATGAAAGTGGTCCAGACAGGCAAGGCCCCCAGACCAAGTACCACCATGGATTTTCGGGCCTCCTTGACGGACTTCGCCGAACACCAACGCTGCACCGTATCCTGATCCAACTGCCCGGCGATGTACTGGGATGCGCCTACCAACATAAGCATCCACATCGTTTTCTCTGATAAGGCCCAGCCGCTGCGCAGCGGCTCTAGAGTACCTGTAGTGACATTCAGTTCATCGAATGAAATTTTGCCCGCATTCATGGCCTGGGACCACACCTCACCGAATCCACCAGGCACAGCATTTAGAACAACCACCACGCATACCAACGCGCCGAGAATGAGGACTACGGTTTGCAAAACCTCCGTCCAGATCACAGCCTCGAAGCCACCTATCGTGGCATACAGACCGGTTAGACCGGCAGCCAACACGATGCACCAGGGGACGGCAAGACCTGAGAGACTGGCAAGTAACACTGCCAGTAAATAGGTGATGGTGGCCATTCGCACAATCTGCGCTGCCATGTAAACACACGCGGCATAGGCAGCCACCGGTGCGCCAAACCGAAGGTGTAAATACTGATAAGCGGATGTCACTTTTCCCTGGCGGAAAAAGGGGATGAATACCCATGCGGCCAGCAGTGCGACGAATGGGAAAGCGAGATTGGGCAGCAACCGCACCCAAGATGTTTTAAAGCTGTCCGCCGGATATCCGATGAACGTCATTGAACTGATGGTGCCGCCGATAAAGCTGAGACCAACAGCCCAGCCCGGAAAGTTACGTCCCCCCAAATAATAGCGGTCCGTGCTGCGACTCTTCCGGGTGAACCACAGGCCCACGGTCAATGTCACCGCGAAGTAAGCGATGATGACCAGCAGATCTACCCAGTGGAGGTTCATGATTTTTGAATAAGAATTTTAGGCCGAAGATGATCCATTCCAAGGTGGGCCGAAATCTGGACCTTCTGCCATATACGGGATTTGATCCCGCACCCATTCCCCAGGAATTTCGGATACGGCACAATGACGCAATGTCGCCTCAGCAACAGCGATGCCTGCAGCCTCACCAATGCCATGCATGGTGGCCATCACCCGCACTGCTGCTGCGGCTTCATGGGTGGCTGAAAGGGCACGGCAGGCGACGAGAAGATTTGGGCAATCCACAGGGACCAGACTGCGGAAAGGGACTTCGTAATAGTCATCCTTGGGGGGACCATACTCGGCTTTCACCTGGCCTTTGGCACCTTCCTGCTGATGCACGTCCTTGGCACCTGCCGGATTATGAATGTCGATAAAATAACGTGAACGGGCGATGCCATCCGGGAACTTGCGCGCCTGGACAATGTCTTCCTGTGTCATGGTGTGCAGACCGTGGATATGCCGGGTCTCGCGAACGCCGACCTGGCAGGCGATTTTTTCAAGATAAGCCTCGGAGAAACAGGGCACCGCTTTGCACAACCAATCCGACATCACATAGGCTTGGCGGCGGCCTTCCATCTCCGCAGCAGAGAGATCTTCAGCACTCAGTCCGGACACATGATTGATGCGGGTCATGTTAAAATGAAGCACGCCCGGCCTAGGGTAGTCGTAGAAGTGGATGAAGTTCCGGTAAGGATAGTGCAGATCCCCGGCGGCAAGGGCCTTTTGAAAATAAGGTTCTATCAAAGCGCGGGCCTTGCGCAGGCTGCCAGTGGCCAGCATGGCGCTCTTGTCCACATTGGCCATGCGAAAGCTCACGGTCATGGCCTGGGTGAGGCCATCCTCAGGACGGCCTATGGTAAAACCACACCCGGCCAGGGCGGCCAGATCCGCATCACCCGAGGCATCGATAAAATTATTCGCGGAGAAGCTTTCGCTGCCGCCTTTGGAAGCAAGACTGATGGATAGCAAACGTCGTCCTTCAAGTTGCACACCTGTAATGTAAGAGTGATAACGAACGATCACGCCAGCCTCCATCAACAGGGCGTCATACACTCTTTTGAGAAGCTCCTCATCAAAGGCTGAATCCGAAAGTGCTGAGCCATATCCCCCGCCCTGCTGCAACCTGAGCGCGACTTCTTTAAAGATGCCGCCAGTCAATGAGGCCCGCCTGCCTCCTTGCTCATCCACATGGTCATGCCAGGCGTGACCGGCCCATGGATTCACCAGACCGGCCGTGGCCATGCCACCGCAAAAGCCGTAGCGCTCCACCAGCAGTGTCCTAGCCCCGCGCCGTGCCGCTGACAAGGCAGCGGCCACGCCTGCGGGTCCGCCGCCGGAGACGATCACATCATAATGGGAAGAGGGTGGTGTCATTCTGAGCCAAATATGAATGCGCCTTAGCTTGCAAGAACAGCTTCATTCCACTTTTACTGTAAAGTGAAAACAGAGGCTTTATATGAGCTCATGAAAAACCGTATCTCTCAGCGTGATCTGGCACTGATGGCCGGAGTATCTCCGATGACGGTGTCCCTGGCTTTACGGGGGCATTCCTCCATTCCCGAAGCCACCCGCGTGAAGATTCGCAAGCTGGCGGAAAAGCATCGCTACCGGCCCGACCCTGCGCTGGCGGCTCTGAATGCCTACCGTATTCAGGGGCGTACGCGGCAGTTTCAGGGAACACTGAGCTGGCTGACGACCTTCTCCACAGCGGATGGATGGCGAGGCATGATTCACGCAGAAGGTTATTTCCATGGAGCCGAAGTGAGGGCCAATGAGCTTGGCTATCAACTGGAGCCGTTCTGGCTAAATGAGCCAGGGCTTAGCCCGAAACGGGCCGCCCAAATCCTGCTGGCCCGTGGCATTCAGGGAATCATCATCGCGCCTTTGCCCGTGACGCACGGTGAAATCAAGTTCGACTGGAAACCTTTCTCCTCGGTGGCTTTGGGCTATTCTTTGCGGCAGCCACAAATGCATGTGGTGATGAATCATCAGTCTCGAAATATGAAGCAGACAGTGCATCGTTTGCATGCCCTGGGTTACCAGAGAATCGGCCTGGCACTGCCCTCAGCCAACAATGCACGGGTGGACCAGAACTACCTCAGTGGCTACCTCATCGCCCAGCGTGAAACCGGGGGAGAAAGCCTGGAGCCGCTGCTGGCGGATGTCTTTGATGCCCCCACATTTCAATCTTGGTTAGACCTTGAACGCCCCGACAGTGTGATCGTTTCACCGGCCTGGATCAACCAAGTTACGGAGTGGCTGGCCAATGTCGGCCTGAAGGTGCCGAAGCATATCGGTCTGGCCGCTGCCTCCATTCCTGACATGCCGAATGCCGTCAGCGGCATGGACGAAGATCCGGCCCTCATCGGACGTATGGCCGTGGATGCCGTGGTGGGGATGATTCAACGCCAGGAATGTGGGGTGCCAGCACGCCCCTGGAGCTTACTGGCGGAGGGAGTGTGGTCACCAGGGAAAACTGTGCGCCGCATCAAGCTCACTGAGATGACATAACTCTGGGCTAACAATTAACATCCCAAGCTGATACCTCACCGCACTGGTGCCGGGGAGTTGTGCCCCCCGTGAAAGAAATACACCTGTCCGTCCCGTGATAAAGGCATGCAACCGATGACTGTTCATCACTTTATTCTCCTTCAAGGCAGATTCATTGCCACCATTCTAATAACGGCTTTTCTGACTGCTTCCAGCGGCATGGCAGAGGAGCTGTTTGACGAAACCCAAGTCACGACACTCTTCGCTTTTGACAATGTCTCCATACCCCATGTCCAAAACCTGCGAATGGAAATGCGGAGTCCAAAAAAGCATCCGAGTAATCCTGTGCTTACCCGAGGTGCAGCGGGCACGCCGGATGCGAAAGGGGTTCAGTTTTACGGCTCCATCATCCGTGAAAATAACAAATATCGCCTATGGTATGTGGCCTTCGATGATGACAAAACCAACAAGGTGGCCTCATCGCGCTGGCGCGCCGCCTATGCGGAAAGCGACGATGGTCTCAACTGGGTCAAACCCAACCTTGGCCTGGTCGAATTCGCAGGCAACAAGAACAACAATCTCATCCTTACGCAACCTGCCCCTTTTGGTTTCGTCAACGTCAAGGTGCTCCTCGACCCAGAAGATCCAGATCCCGCCCGGCGCTACAAAATCTCTTCCCACGTTTACTTCCGGCACAACACTCGCCTGGGCACTCTGATGCCTTTTGTCAGTGCAGACGGTCTGACGTGGAGGAGTGAACGGGAGATCATCACTAAGAAGGCAGAGTTGCAGAAGAAGGACGTCCTTCTTCCAGGTATTCACTTTGAACCTTCGGGTGGGCTATATAAATGGGATGGCATGTTTTATGCCTCGGGGCAGAACTCCATGGACGCTCCCCGTCCCTATCATGGGCGTGTGGCACGTGTTTATCGCTCCCCAGATTTCTACCATTGGTCGCAGACCAGCAGTCTGGCCTTTACCCGCACGGCTCAAAACACTTTGTTAGGCCCAGGTCGCAGCCGCGAAGGGGAACAAACGCATGAAGGCATCAGCGTATGGAACCGGGGGAATATCCTGCTGGGTATTTCCGGCGTCTGGCACGGGGCCAAGGAATGGAAAGATGTGTCCATTGATCTCGGGTTCGTGGTTAGCAATAACGGTGTTCACTTCCGCGAGCCTGCCTATGAGCGATTGTTCTTGGAACGAGGCAAGGATGGCGAGTGGGATCAGGGCGGCCTTATTCAAGGTCAAGGTTTTGAGAACATCGGCGATGAGACCTTTGTTTACTACGGGGCCTGGGATCCGCGCCATTGGGAAGAGGAGCCACTGCGTGGTGGCGTTGGAATCGCGGTCCTGCCTCGTGACCGCTTTGGCGATCTCGTTGTAGAAAAATCGGGCGAAGGTCCAGGTGATTACCAGCTTCCAGAGGTCACCAGCGAATTCATCACCAAGGCGATTGATGTGAGGACAGGCAGCTCTCCACGCTTTTATGTTAATGCTGAGGGCTTGGGTAATGAAGCTTCCCTCAAGATTGAGCTGTTAGACGCTCAGGAGAGACCTGTCCCTGGATACTCAGGCAAAAATGCTGCTATCGTTACAAAAAGCGGCTTTCAAACTCCCGTTGAATGGAAGGGTAAGACTGGGGCTTCGGGATTGCCAAAGCGAATCTGTGTGCACGTTTCCTTTGAGGGCAAGCGCAATACCGACATCCGCTTCAGCGCTTTATATATCAGCCCCGATCTTTAGAAAAAACGCAAATCTTTCGCCTGAGGAGAGCCGCTCCTCAGGCGATCCTAATCCACTAGCAAAGGCTGATTACGTACAGCCGCGGAGAAAGAAAAGAACGAGCAAGATTGGGACAGGAATCCCGATCAGCCAGAGGAAAATCCAGCCGATTTTGCCGGATTCAAAAGGACGGTTCATCTTAGTTTTCATAAAGTTTCCAGGTTGGTTTAGTCTGTCATCCAGTATTCGCAGCCCATGTGCGAACCAGCCTTGTCGGGAGATTTTTTTATCTCCAGAAGCTGATACTGGCCTAACCAATGGAATCCTCAATTAACCGAGTTATGCAGGCCAATGCTGTGCGATCTTCCTTTTTAAAAAGTCCACGCTACGCGCCAGTTGATCCATTCCATCGACTCCATCCTCAATGCTGATCCAGCCATCGAACCCCTTGCTTTTGAGTTCGGTAAAAATGGCGTCATAGTCATTGAGTCCTTTGCCAATTTCTCCATGCCGGAGGCGTTTGGCGTATCCCTGAGCCCCGCCCTCCTCCTTGCGCAGATCCTCAATGGTACCTTCCGCGAGATAGCGGTCGCTGGCATGCATGGTGACCACACGGTGGGAAACGCGCTTCAATAGCTCAATGGGATCTTCACCGGCCAAATACGTGTTACTAGGATCATAATTAACTCCGAAGTTTGGATGCTCCACAGCAGCCACAAGCTGGCAAAAGACTTCCATCTTTTGAGCGAACTCCGGGTAATCCCAAAAGTCGTCCTTGTAATGATTTTCCAGGATGAGCGTGATGCCGCGCTCCTGCGCATACGGCAGGCAGGAATGAATACACTCCGCCGCGAATTTCACGCCTTCATCCACGCTCAGCTCAGGCCGGCGCTGACCGCTAAGCACCCGGCAATAACTGCCGCCCAGCGTGTGGGTCATCTCAATCCAGCGCTTCTGCTTTGCGATCTCCTTTTCACGGAAAGCTTTATCAGGATGCGTGAAGTCCGGGGAGCAGCACATCATCGGGATGACCTTGCCTGTATCCTCCACTTCTTGGCGTAAACGCGACCAGTTAGACTCGTCTGCCATCTCAAGGAATCCAGCATACCATTCCAGCCCTTGAATATCGAGCTTCGAGGCGAGGCTGATCCATTCGGACACGGTCATTGTTCCATCTTTGCAGAGCGCCTGCATGAAGGCTTTGGGAAAGGCAGCGAGCTTAGGCATGGGATAAAATTGTTACTTGGAGGGGATGGTGGAGCTGTCCTTGGGCGGATTGCGCCCCATGAAGGGGTGCTGCTCAAGGTCCATCACTTGACCACTGACAGGACCGCTTTCATCCGCCAGCCAATAGACTGCGGCGGCGGCGATCTCCTCCGGCCAGAGGATGCGCCCAGAGGGAGCATACATCTTTGGAAGGTCTGCATACCAGTCCTCGCGCAGACCATGCTCGCGTTTGCGCCTGGCCTCGTTTTCTGTGAGCACCCAGCCGGGATTGATCTGGTTCACACGCACGCCATTTTCCCGCATGAGGGTATCGCCCAGGTTACGCGTCATGGTCATCAGTGCGCCTTTAGAGATGCTATAGGGAAGGAGATCCGGCTCGCCGCTCCAGGCATTGACACTGCCAATGTTTAGTACGCTGCCACGCGTTTTTGACAGCTCTTCCAGCGCGGCCTGGATGAGTAGAAACGGGGCCAACGTATTCACGGAAATCATCTTCATGAAATAGGCGGCATCCGTGTTGTGGATGTTGCCCTGGGTCACCATGGCCGCGTTGTTGACAATGGCATCCAGCCTCCCGAACGTTTTGATCGCGAGATCCACGAGGCGTTGAGGACAACCTTCACTTGTTAGGTCTTCGATGTGTGACACCGCATTGGCCGCCCCCAGCTCAGCCACCACCGCTGCCGCCAAATCCACCTCCAGGCCATGCACGACGACTCGTGCACCTTCTGCGACACAACGTTTGGCAATGGCTTTGCCAATGCCTGTGGCGCTGCCAGTGATGAGGATGACTTTGTTTTCGAGGCGCATGTGGATCCGTGTTTGGGCTAAGTCAGCCTATACTAACCGAGCCTGCCAACTCAACTCCACGACAAACTCTATGTGAAAGACGACATGCGTCACTTTCGCCTCGCCGAACTCAGGCGACGAATTTGCCTGGGTTCAAGATGCCCTTAGGATCCAGGGCTTTCTTCAACCGCGAATGCATATCGCGCGCTTCCTCCGATAATGCTTCAGGGAACCAGCGGCCCTTGGCGATGCCGATTCCATGCTCGCCGGTGATGGCTCCATTCCAGGCGATGACCTGGCGGAACAGCTTATCCAGGGCGTCTTCTGCACGGGCACGCAGCACGGGGTCATCCATACTCAAGACCATGATGTTGACGTGGATATTGCCATCCCCCGCATGGCCAAAACTGGCGATAGGGAAACCGCACTCCAACTGTAAAGCTTCGGCAAATTCCACCAAGTCCACCAGTCGGCTGCGGGGCACCACGATGTCTTCATTCAGCTTGATGAGCCCGGTATTGCGCAGGCTGTAGCTGAACTCACGGCGCAGTTTCCAGAAACGTTCACATGCCTCTTCACCCAGTGCTTCTTCCAGGGAAATGCAACCGAGCTCCCTAACCAATTTCGCAAGCGTCAACAGCTCTCCTTTGACGGATTCCTCCTGGCCGTCGATCTCCACCAGCAGATGCGCATCTCCCTGTGGCGTCACGGATTCGCCAAGATAATCCCGGGCGGCACGCAGAGTGAACTTATCGGCGATCTCCAGAGCACTCGGCAAAAATCCGGCATTCAGGATGCGCTGCACGGCATTGGCGGCTTCAGCGAAGGTATCAAAACCGGCCGAGAGCATGGCACGCATGGGCGGGTGCGGGATCAGGCGAAGGGTGGCCTGGGTGACCACGCCGAGGAGGCCTTCACTGCCGACCATGAGACCCACGAGGTCAAAACCCGTCTTGTTTTTATGACAACGGCCCCCTGCTTTCACAATGGAGCCATCCGCCAGCACTGTCTCTAGGCCTAACACATAGTGTCGAGTGACACCATACTTCAGGCAGCGCGGGCCGCCTGCATTGGTGGCAATGTTTCCGCCCAGGCTGCACTCCTTCAGGCTGGCGGGGTCAGGTGGGTAAAACCAGCCCAGTTCGCGCACGGCAGCCTGCAGTTCCCCCGTGATGACACCTGGCTCCACCACGGCCACGCCATCGGCGATGTTGATTTCCACAATGCGGTTCATCCTGGCCAAAGACAGGGCGATGCCGCCGCGGAGTGGCACACAGCCACCTACATATCCGACCCGGGATCCCTGGGGAGTGACAGGGATGCCGTGATCATTGGCGTACTTCAGCACCTTCGAGACATCCTCTGTGGACTCGGCATGCACGACCACCTCCGGCGGGTTGGATGCGAACCATTTGTCTGTGCTGTGGGTGGCGAGATCCTCGGCGGTGGAGGATACGCGGGATGCACCGATGAGGGAAATAAGATCGTCTGCCAGGGAGGCCATCTGGCACCGTGGACGGGGGAGGCCTGTGGTGCAAGATTTCTGCCGCAATCTGGCACAACATCTTCCTTGCACCGCCGCCGCCTCTCCCGTCAGTCCGCCCATGCTCGTTTCCGGCATCCCCTACCGTACCATCTGGCTCCATGAGGCGTCAGTGCGCATCATTGACCAGCGGCGGCTGCCCTGGACCTTTGATCTGCTGGACCTACACACCGTCGCTGAAGTGGCTGAAGCCATCCGCGATATGGCCGTGCGCGGCGCGGGCTTGATCGGGGCCACCGCTGGATACGGCATGTGGCTGGCGGCACAGGAGGCAGCGACGCAAAAAGAACTGCAAAGCCTGGCGGACAGCCTCATTTCCACCCGGCCAACGGCCGTCAATTTAAGCTGGGCCGTGAACCGCCAGCTTGCCGCCATCCAGGCCGCAGGATTTCAAAACCGGATCGAAACCGCACGCATCACCGCCGAGACGATTGCGGATGAAGATGCAGCCTCCTGCGCCGCCATCGGCCAGCACGGGCTGGAAATCATCCAGGCCATCTCAGCCCGCAAGCCAGGACAGACTGTTCAGGTGCTGACCCATTGCAATGCCGGCTGGCTGGCCTTTGTGGACCACGGCTCCGCCACAGCCCCCATCTATGCAGCCCACGCCGCAGGCATCCCCATCCATGTGTGGGTGGATGAAACCCGCCCGAGGAACCAGGGTGCCCGCCTCACCGCCTGGGAACTGGCCCAGCAGGGAGTGCCGCATACCGTCATTGCCGATAACACCGGCGGCCACCTCATGCAGCAGGGCATGGTGGATCTGGTGATCACGGGAGCGGACCGGGTCACGCGCACTGGGGATGTTGCTAACAAGATCGGCACCTATCTAAAAGCGCTCGCTGCCATGGACAACGGCGTCCCGTTTTATGTAGCCCTGCCCAGCTCCACCTTTGACTGGACCCTTAGCGATGGTGTCAAAGGCATACCCATTGAGCAGCGCGCTCCGGATGAAGTGACTGAAATGGAAGGCATCACCGACAGTGGCAGCATTGAGACGTTGCGTATTGTTTCTCCAGGTTCGGCAGCGGCCAATTATGCCTTTGATGTCACACCGGCCCGTCTGGTGACAGGCTTGATCACTGAAAAAGGTCTCTGTTCCACGAACGAAGCCGCCATCTGTGCTCTGCACGGCAAGATACCAAATTCTAACCTCACCGCCCCCCTTTCATGATCCACGGCTGGCGCTCCCAAATCCACTACTGGAGCCGCAACAGTGGCTTTCTCAAGCGACTCGCTCTGGCCATCGCCACCGCCGGCTTCCTGCTTTCTCTGCTGATCATCGTACTTACTCCCGATGCCAGCCAGTTCACCTCCACAGATCCTTTGGAGCAAAAATTGCGCACGGAGTGGCAAGTACTTAACCGCGCGGACAAACCGACCCCGCATGAACTCGTCCGCTGGCTGCATCATGCGACGGATAATATTCATCATTTATGCAGCGTCCTCGGCATCAAAACCACCACCTGGGACGACTACAAGACCGATGGCCGCCTAGCCGGACATGAAGTACGTCCTTTGCTGGAAAAACACAGTGCCGATCCTGCTGTCGTTCTACTTTGGGAAAACTACATCCAGGCATCCCTAAACCGGGATGTGGAGACCTCCCGCTGGCTCAGTGAACAGGCTGCTTTGCCAGCACCTCTTATCACCGCGCCTCTCATCGAATCTTTTCAACTGGCCGAGCTATCTCCATCCCGGTCACTGGCCGCACTCATGCGGGAGGCGACCCTTTTCCCCAGCCCCCTCGTTCGCGAAGCCGCACTGCATACCGCTTTGGTGCAGAAGGATCTGCCCGCCATGAGGCTGATCGCGGACCAGCCAGACTGGTGGTCCACCATGCCTGCCCAATTACGCCGCGCTGCCGCATCGGAGCTGGGAGATTTCCGGCTGCAGCTCCAAAGCATGCTGGCCTATCGATTTATACTGGAGGCTCCCGGCGGCACCCTCGCCGTGGCCTTGCTGGCGGCTGCCATTTGGTATGTCATTCTGGTCTTGCATGGTCTGCGTGGTACCTGGCGGTGGGTATTCCCACTGCTTCCCTTGCTGGCAGGCATCTTCAGTGTCTGGCCCGTTTTTTTCATCTCTTCATGGCAGGAATTCACCCTGGGAATGAAGGAGGACGGTCCTTTTCCGCAGGATCTCTGGTACCAAATTGGCGGCGTCGGGATGAGGGAGGAGCTATGCAAACTCCTCTTCGCCTCTCTTTTTATGCCTTGGCTGCTCATCAAGAGACCAGCAGGTGGTGCGCTGATGATCGGAGCCTTTGTCGGCCTGGGCTTCGCCTTGGAGGAAAACATCGGTTATTATCTCCGTGGGGATGACGGGGTTCCCCTCACACGCTTCTTCACGGCGAATTTCTTCCATGCAGCGCTCACAGGCATCTCCACCCATGCTTTTTATCAATTGTGGCGCTCACGTTTTGGCACGGCTGACCGGTTCATTATCACATTCCTGGGGGTGGTCGTGGCTCACGGAGCTTATAACTTTGGCTACTCCGACCGCTTCGCAGACACGAATGCGTATCTTTCCATCATCATCCTCGCCTTCGTCGCCTGGCACTTTTTGGATCTGGTGGACCAGGAGTGCCCGCCTGGGAGGCAATGGCTGTCCCCGGCAGCGGTCTTTTTAGTGGGCACCGCTTCCCTCATGGCGGTGATCTTTTTATCCATCGCCATTCGCACTCCAGACCGGCATATCCTGGTCCTGGCTGCAACCCAATGCATCTCCATGTTCCCTATCGCCTTCATTTATTGGCGCAGATTGAGTCCCTGAACCTTGCTTAAGGAGGCTATTCAGCCTTATAGACCACACGCCGCAAGCCAGTTAGAATCTGGGGAACTTTCACACGCGCCTTGCCCCCGGGCAGACGTATGCTAAGCTGCACACCCACAAAAACTCTGCACATGGGCAAAACACTCTTCGAAAAAGTCTGGGAATCACACGTCGTCGGAACGCTCGCCAACGGACAGACACAATTGCTCATTGATACCCACTTGGTGCATGAAGTGACCAGCCCGCAGGCTTTTGGTATGCTTCGCGATCTGGGCCTGAAGGTGGCGTATCCGCACCGCACCTTTGCGACCGTGGATCACATCGTGCCGACGGATAGCCAGGTTTCCCCTTTTTCCGATCCGTTGGCTGAAGCCATGATCCAGGAGCTCAACAAGAACGCCAAGGAATTTGGCGTCACCTATTTCAGCCTTTCCAGCGGCAAGCAGGGCATCGTCCACGTTGTCGGGCCGGAGCAGGGCATTACCCAGCCAGGCACCACGATCGCCTGCGGTGACTCCCATACCGCCACACACGGTGCCTTTGGTGCCATCGCTTTCGGCATCGGCACGACTCAAGTGCGGGACATCCTGGCTACACAGACCATGGCTCTGAGCAAGATGAAGGTCCGCCGCATCAATGTGGAAGGCAAGCTCCGCCCGGGTGTTTACTCAAAGGACGTCGCCCTTCACATCATCCGCCTTCTGGGCGCTGGAGGCGGTGTAGGTTACGCCTATGAATACGGTGGCAATGTGTTTGACGGTTTCACGATGGAAGAACGCATGACCGTCTGTAACATGGCCATCGAAGGCGGCGCCCGCTGCGGTTATGTGAATCCTGATGAGACCACCTTTGAATACCTCAAAGGCCGTCCTTATTCTCCTAAAGGTGATCAATGGGACACCACCGTCGCCAAATGGCGCGAGACTGCATCGGATGCGGACGCCAAGTATGATGACATCGTCAACATCCGTGCCGAGGACATCCCGCCGACTGTGACCTGGGGCACCAGCCCTGACCAAGCGATCTCCGTCACTGAAAACGTGCCGACTGCGGAAAGCGCCACGACTGAGCCAGGACGCATTTCCATCCAGGACGCGCTTGATTACATGAAGCTGCCCCCTGGCGAGCCCATCAAAGGCACCAAGATCGACGTGGCCTTCATCGGTTCTTGCACCAACGGTCGTCTCAGCGATTTCCGCGAAGTAGCCAAGTTCATCAAGGGCAAGAAAGTGGCTGCGAACGTCAAGGCGATTGCTGTCCCAGGATCCCAGATCGTGGATGCCATGGCCCGTCAGGAAGGCCTGGATAAAGTCTTCTCCGAAGCTGGCTTCGAATGGCGTGGTGCAGGCTGCTCCATGTGCCTGGCCATGAATCCGGACAAGCTCGTGGGTGACCAGCTTTGTGCTTCCTCCAGTAACCGTAACTTCAAAGGCCGTCAGGGCAGCACCACGGGACGCACCGTTCTGATGTCACCCGTCATGGTGGCCGCCGCAGCGCTTACCGGCAGCATTGCCGACGCACGCGAGGTGTTCTCCATCGCGGGCTAAGCAGTCAGTTTGGTGTCTTTTGTATCGGTTTCAGATACATAACCAGGGAAGAAAAGGCATGAGTGATGGGTACTCTCCATCCTCATGTCCAGTATTCCGAGCACCCACCGCCGTGACTTCCTACAGACCACAGGTCTGAGCCTCCTCAGTCTGCCAGTGCTCTCCCAGTTGGGCGGCCCGGCAGCCATCGCTGCGGAAGCCGCTGGCAAAGCGACTTCCCCTGAGTCCCTGCCTCCGCTGAACCGCTTTCCGCGCATGATGCAGGAATGGCTGATTGATCAGGTACGGGAAGCAGAATCACGCGGCAATGCCAGGCGGGATACTCTCAAAACCCGGGCTGACGCTGAGGCGTATGTGAAGTCTGTTCAGGAGCGTATTCGCCAGTGCTTTGGCCCTATGCCGGAAAAGACTCCGTTGAACGCCAGGGTGACCGGCACAGTGGTGAGGGATAACTACCGCATTGAAAACATCATCTTCGAAAGCCGTCCCGGATACCTGGTGACGGGCAATCTATACCTGCCGTCTGGCCTCGGCGGGAAGAGGCCAGCGACCATTGGCGTCTGCGGACATTCGGCCAATGGCAAAGCTGCGGAAAGTTATCAAGGCTTTGCTCAGGGGCTGGCCCTCCAGGGTCATATCTGCTTCCTCATTGACCCAGTGGGACAAGGGGAGCGCTTTCAATATCTGAAGGATGGCAGCCTGAAGTCTCGCCTCGGTGGCGGCACCTCAGAGCACATCCAAATGGGCAATAACCAGACCTTGGTCGGCGAATTCCTGGGGGCTTGGTTCGCCTGGGATGGCATTCGCGCTCTCGATTATCTGCTGACTCGTGATGAAGTGGACACGAACCACCTTGGCATTACTGGCAATTCCGGCGGTGGCACGCAGACCACTTGGCTCTGCGGTCTGGAGCCACGTTTCACCATGGGCGCACCCTCCTGTTTTGTGACCACCTTCCGCCGGAATGTGGAAAACGAGCTGCCTGCAGATACCGAGCAGTGTCCGCCCCAGGCCCTGGCCCTGGATTTAGACCATTCAGACTTTCTCGCCGCCATGGCTCCAAAGCCAGTTATCATCCTGGCCCAGGAAAAAGATTTCTTCGATGCACGGGGTTCTATCGAGGCCTATGAGCGGCTAAAATCATTATATACCTTGTTAGGCAAACCTGAGAACATCCAGCTCCATATTGGGCCAGATCCCCACGGGTACTCGCAGCCCAACCGCGAAGCAATGTACCGCTTCTTCAACAAGGTGACCGGAGTCTCCGATGTCCAAGCAGAGCCAGCCCTGACGCTTGAGAAGGACGAGACTCTTCAATGCTCCCCTGAGGGTCAGGTGGCAAACCTCAAATCCCGTACTCTGATGTCCTTCACCCAGGACAAGGCCAAGATCCAGAGCCAGGGAAGGAAGAGTTTGAAAGGGGAAGCGTTAACAACAGAGCTGCGCGATGTACTACGGCTACCAGATCTGCCTGCCACCGCACCTGACTATGGCATCCTGCGCAGCGCAGGCACTCGCAAATACCCTGCTAAAACTTACTGCACGTACACCGTCGAAACCGAGCCTGGCATCCAAGCGCTGGTGACCCGCATTCAGGAAGAGGCACTGACCTCCCGGATGCCAGGGGCTGCCAAGAAAGCAGTGCTCTATGTATCCCACCGCTCCGCAGATGCCGAGTTGCGAAATGAATCTTTCGTTCAGGACCTTATCACCGCAGAACCCGAAGCCGCCTTCTATGCCTGCGATGTCCGTGGCATCGGCGAATCCCAGCCAAACACCTGCGGATCAAATCAGTTCCTGCGTCCCTATGGCAGCCAGTATTTTTATGCAGCCCATGGCCTTATGCTAAATCGTCCTTTGTTAGGCCAGCGGGTCTTTGATGTCCTTCGTGTCATCCAGGCTCTGCGAGCAGCCGGGCATCAGGAGATTCATCTGGCTGGACGCGGCTGGGGTGCACTGCCTGCGGCTTTCGCGGCGCTGCTTTCTACAGATGTGAAACAGGTGACGCTCAAGAATGCGCTGTCTTCCTATCAAGACGTGGCAACAGATCCTGAGTACCAGTGGCCGTATGCATTCATGCTGCCCAATGTGCTCACGCATTTTGACTTACCGGATTGCTACGCAGCACTCGCTGGCAAGAAGCTGCGAAACCTGGAACCCTGGGGCGCACAGGAAGGCATGAAGGAATGAAGCTACAGACACCTCGCAGCCTCACTTATTGTTAGGCGGCATTGCACCGTGCTTCTTTGCCAAAGCGATTCCGCTTTCGATAATGCGGCTGCGCAACTGCGCCAAACAGGCTTTCCAGGTGGCTTTGCTGACGGGTATGTACCGCTCACTGCCATCTGGAAAGACCCGAGTTTCAAAGATGTTGCTGGGTTGCTGGATGATCTCATCATAAAGTCCGTGAATGAAAAAGGTGCGGACATCGGCACCATCTGGCCAGGGGCTTGGCTGGCCATTGGCTTCATGAATAGCCGCATCCAGAGCGCTGAGAATTTCCACGGGAGAGAGGGTGATTTTGAGCGGCTTGCCACTTTCAAGATAGTCACTCATGACGATTTGGAGCTTACCAATCACCGCCTCGATTTGACTTAGATTCGGTCTATCCTGTCCCTGGATCAGCCGCTTCAGTTCACTTTCGTTTTTAAGAGGTGTCGAATCGCTTCGGGATGAGTCACTCATTCATCCGTTTTTCAACCAACCCAGTGAGATGGGCAAGTATAGATTATGCTTGTTCTGCCACACTTGCTCAAGACTCAGGCATCCATTGCGGAAAGGGATCTGATAGTGTTTTCCAGCCATCTGGACCTGCTTCGTATTCCTCATCTGTCAGGAGGCAGGCATCAAACTGCGCCTGAAGTCCTGCACGGTTCATGTGGTGACCGATGATGACGATCTCCTGCCTGCGGTCTCCGTAGGGTTCGTGGGAATTCGCTCGGATTTCGGCCAAACTTTCCTCATCCTGCGGCCATTCTGCATGATCCACGGCAGACCAGAAAAAGCCAAGGGCACGGGTGTCACGCAAGACTCCTGCCTGGGATAAATACCCGGCCAGTTCCATCCGGGTGGCCAGCCAAAAGAGTCCTTTGGCACGGATGACTCCTCCCCAGCTTCCTTTGAGATGATCACTGAAACGCTGAGGATGAAATGGCCGATGTGCGCGATACACAAAGCTGCTGATGCCATACTCTTCCATTTCTGGCGTATGCCCGTTCAAGGAATCCAGCCAGCCCTGGCTCTGTTCCGCTTCATTCATGGCGAAGAGGCCGGTATGCAGCACAGCTTCCAATGGCACCTGCGAATTCTGCGTTAAATGCACCCTGGCTTTTGGATTCAAGGCACGAATGATGCCCTGGATCTCCTCTACAGCATCTGGCTCCACCGCATCCGTCTTATTGATCAAAATGACGTTCGCAAACTCGATCTGGTCAGTCAGTAAGTGCGCCAATGTGCGTCCATCTTCATCACTGAGGCCTTGCCCCCGGTCCACCAGATCCTCCGTGCTGTGATAATCGTTCAGGAAATTTCGCGCATCGACGACGGTGACCATCGTGTCCAAATTGGCCAGATCAGAAAGCGAGCTGCCATCCTCATCTTGAAAAGTAAAGGTCTCTGCGACTGGCATGGGCTCGGAAACACCTGTGGACTCAATCACCAAGGCATCGAACCGGCCTTCCTTTGCCAGCTTTCGGACTTCAATCATGAGATCTTCCCGCAGGGTGCAGCAGATGCAGCCGTTGCTCATCTCCACCATCTTCTCCTCGGTCCGGCTCAGACGGGCATCCCCGGATTTGACCAACTGAGCGTCCACATTGACCTCGCTCATGTCGTTCACGATCACCGCAATTTTTCGGCCCTCGCGATTTCGCAGGATGTGATTCAGCAAAGTCGTTTTCCCAGCTCCTAAAAAGCCGGAAAGAACCGTGACAGGAAGAGGCAGAACAGAGGGGCTTAGGGGCATATAACGCAATACATTTGCGTTATTAATTACGCAAGTAAATTGCATTAAAGGTGTTTAGATTCTTATTTCCTCACCTTATAAACGATCTCATGTTTGGAATTGGTGTATTTCATTTTAACAGAAGCCCTGGAATATCTCGAAAATTTGATTTTCTCTGGTGGATATATCATTGGCTCTCAAAACTGGCCTGCGGCGTATCAAGGATGAGAACATATCAATCTTGTGATAAAGTTTCGGCTTATTTTTGAATCACCTTTAGTTTATCACCAACGCGCACGTTTAAAGAAGCACCTAAAGCATACGAAAAAGGCCGGGAGCAAATGCTCCCGGCCTTCGAATTTGTGGCTGGTTATCCGTTCAAATTAGAACTTCATCAGCACACCCAGGCTGCCACCGAAGACAGGGTCTTCACCGCTGGTGGAGGTCATGACGCTGGATGTCAGAGTGATCTTCTCATTCAGAGCGTAGTTAAAATCGATACCCATGTGCAGCCAGTCTTGCTGGATCTGCTGGCCGGGGAGATTGAAGTTAAACAGACCCACAACCTGACCGGATGTGACTGCTCCAGACTGGTCGAAGCGATGGACACCTTCAGCACGCAGACGAAGCAGAGCTTTGCCGCTGCAGAAAGTGCGGGCTGCGGAGAGACCGTAGCGGATTTCCTGCGCTGTGTGGCCCTGGTCGTCATAATCAACTGGGAAACCACCGCCGCTTTCCGTATAGCCATCGGCTTCCGTGCGGTTAACTGTGTATTCCAGTTTTGGAGTGATGCCGAAGCCTGCGACTTTGACTGCGTCCAGCCAGTCAACGCGGAAGCGAAGGCTGCTAGAGATCACGTCGGTGCTGCCACTGGAGGTATCCAGAGCGCCGCCGTTGTTGTATTTGCGGTCGATGTCTGCATCCCAGCTACCGATGGCACCTGTGATGGTGAAGACGACAGGCAGTTTGGTCGGCTTGAAGCTCAGCTCGCTGAGGAGATACTGGCCGTTCATGTCCATGTCACCGCCATTGGCGAGATCCTGTGTAACCCAGCTCTGACCGATGCCCAGACCGGCCATCAGTTGCTTGTCGAAGAAATCAACGGCACCGCCGACTTCAGCCAGACCTGAATTGAGATCATTGCGATCATAGCGGGCAAAGTCACCTGTGGCCCAGGCGTGGCGGTTAGCACCCATCATCTGAAGAGGGATGTGGTGAGCACCGTGCATGGTCAGATTGAGAAGGCTGAATGCGCTGGCCGCAGGAGCCTGGGAGGCGGCTGTGGTCGGAAGGAACTCGTCAGGGTTGATCGCCCCACTGCCTTCACGGGCAATGTAGCCAAAGTCTTCGCTGTCCGCGATGCTGGGTCCGCCTGTTGGTCTGCGGTCGTAAGCTCTGCCAGTCACCACTTTACCGTCTTCGCTGATGGCCTGTGCCGTGGCGAAATTCCACTTACCGAGTTCCACGCCGCTGTCTTCCAGCCATTGAGCGATGGTGCGTGTTCCCTGGGAAGCACTGTAGATAAAGCCAACTCTGGAGGAATCAGAGATATTTGGCGTAACGACATTGCCAGGAACGGTGTAATAAATCGTATTGTTACCGACCACCCGGCCATTGTTGCTGACGCCGTTAGCGGTGCCACTATCGGCATACCCTTCATCGACATTGCCTGCAAGAAGAGGGATTTCCTTCATGCCACCTGCATCCGTGTAGATGAAAGGTACCGTCGTAGTGGGTCTGCCAAGGATTCCAGACGTGGTTACGGTCAGTTCTGCTTCAGATTCACCCACAATGTATTTGCCATTGCGGCTGATGTCATGGGCAGCGCTGTAGCCATCCTCAATGAGAGAACCCAGATCTTCTGCACCGACGGAGTAATCCGTGACCAGCACGTCATTCTGGACATCCAGATTCCATGACACGGCACGGGTGTTTCCTTCACCATCTTCCGAATACCCGACGGCACGCTTGCCGTCACCCGACATGGCCAGAGCCTCGGTCTCATCGGAATCACCACTGAGTGCACCCAGAATGTAGGGGGTGGTCCAGCCCTGATTTTTCCACCAGAGAGCACGCAAGATCTCGTCACAGCCGTCGTCATACCAAGCACTGCCGACCGCAGATCCACCGGCATCGCTCACATCATAAGCGACTTCGTACTCACCATCCTCGGATGTCAGTGCGGTCAAAGTGTTGGTCTGACGATCCAGGATGAACGCTGAATGTACTGAAGTGGTGATTGTCGAAGGGCCAGAGGTTGAGACTGTTGGTGGCTCTGTGCTAGGTGGCTCTGTGCTAGGTGGCTCTGTGCTAGGTGGCTCTGTGCTAGGTGGCTCAGTCGGTGGGATAACCTCCGTCACAGTATCCACACGCATAGCACCCACCACATACCTGCCAGTCTGGCTGATACCATAAGGGTTCAGATAAGTCGTGACTGGTGAGATGCAGACGATTCCGCCCACGGAATAAATGTCTGTCGTACCGCTTTCCCAGGTCCAGACAAAACCAGTATCACCATAGGCACTAGGCCCTTCTGCAAACGGCTCTATCCCGATGACCGTTTTACCATCACCACTGATATTGGTGGGGTCAAAAGACACACCCACGACATAGGGTTGTGGCTCTGGCTCCGGTTCGGGTAGAGAAGGTTCACTATACAGATTAAGCATACTGCCGAAAAGGGCAGCAGCCATAAGGATGGGAGTGTGTTGTGTTTTCATTTGGGAGAGGTACCAACGTGGTAAAGTATTTGCGTATTTAAGGAAGGCAAAAGCTTTTTTTGATAAAATATAATCGCAATAATTTCAATAGATTCAGCTTGCGATCCCTCAGCCCATTGAATTGTAACCTCGCAAATTTTTTAGCGCTTCTTATTGGGAGATGCTCAAGCGCCTACCGATTTTCCTCTCCTTTTTTTGCTTCTCCAGCGCGGCCCTGGCAGACCCCACCTCTGTAGAACTGATCTTAGATTGCTCCGGCTCCATGTGGAATAAACTCAGTGATGGCCGCTACCGCATTGATGCTGCCAAGCAGGTGCTGAGCGAATTCATCGCCACGGCTCCGGAAAAAGAAGACCTCCACATCGGGCTCCGGCTATACGGTTCCAAGATCTCACATCGCGAGCCAGGGGCATGCGAGGACACGGTACTGGTGCTGCCGATGGAGGGATTTCAGCGAACGCAGATGCTGCAATATGTGAAGGAAGCCCGCGCCATCGGTGCGACGCCGCTGGCCATTTCTCTGAATGCGGCGGCGGATGATTTTACGAAGCCTGGCAAGAAGCAGGTCATCGTTTTCACCGATGGTGAAGAATCCTGTGGGGGCGATGTCGCCGCTGCTCTAGCCCGGCTGAAATCTCAAGGCATCGATGCAGATGTGCGGATCATCGGCATTGGCTTGCCCAAGGCTGTGGCGGAGCGTTTCGCCATCCTGGCCCCCATCGAAAATGCAGACAGTGTAGCCAAGCTGGCGGAGGCATTGAAGAACGCCACCTCCACCACCGTGACCCCACCTGCGGCACCTGTGGTGACCAAGGAAAAAGTGACTGTGCGCGTGATGAAAAATGGGGAACCGCTAATCGAAGGCGGAGTCTCCCTGATGAGTGTGGAAAAAGTGGCGATGAACCTCGTGAAAGGGGAAGAACCCGGCACCTGGCAGGCCGAGCTGCCACCCGGACTCTACACGGCCACCGTGACACCTGCGGGCCGCCGTTTTCCAGACCTGGGAGTGGCCAGGGGCGCGGACAATACTTTCATCCTGGATGTCACCGAGATGCCGAAAGTAACCATCGAGATCCCCAATGAGGAGATCACCGTATTCCAGGAATTCACACTGATGTTTAAAGGAGCGAACGGCGTGGGAGATCAATACATCATCCTGGCTCCTGTGGGTTCCCCGGATTCCGCGCAGCCAAATCTGCGCGATGCCATCGGCAAAGAAGCAACGATGACCATGTGGGCACCCGATCTGCCCGGCATGTATGAAGCACGCTTTACCCAAAAAGGAGCCGATTATCAAAACGTGCTCTGTGGCCGCTCCAAGCCTTTCGAGGTCAAGATGCCTGCGGTAACGCTGGAACTTCCTGCCCTCGTCGCAGCGAGTACGCCGATGACTGTGAAGTTCAAAGCCCCTGTGCAACACAGTGACTGGATCGGCTGGGTCAAGGCCGGCGCTGCTGATGGTGAGTATGCCATTTATGCCCGCCCATCTGATCAAAGCGACCAGGTGGAGTTACATGCACCGGCTGAACCCGGGGACTATGAAATGCGCTATTCCAATGATGGTGCCATCACTCCCTTTGCCCGCAAGGCATTCAAGGTGGAAGGAGCCGTCATAGCTCTGGAAGCTCCAGATTCTGCCATGGCGGGTGCCTATGTTGACATCGGCTGGAAGGGCGCACCCGACCTGGCCCACATCTACATCACCATCGTGGAGAAAGGCTCCTCACCTGGCTCTTATAACGACTACCAGCGGCTGGGCAGCGGACAGAATACGCTCAAGGTCCAGGCTCCACGCAAGACAGGTGACATGGAAATCCGCATCAATGATGAGAAGCAGCAAAAGGTTCTCTTTTCACGCCCCATCAAAATCACTGAGATGAAGGCCACCGTGGCAGGCCCTGCGGAAGCGGCAGCTAAAAGCACCCTCAACATCACATGGACTGGCCCGGCCGGAGGCGGAGACTTCGTGACCATCGTCAAAGCTGGGGCCGGTGACAGCGAGTATCTGAATTACTTCTACACCAAGGAATCCGCAGCCACCATGGACCTCATCTTACCGGAAGAAGCAGGTGCCTATGAACTGCGTTATGTCACTGGGGATAACCAGGTCATTGCGCGGCAAGCGGTCACAGTAAAATGAACTTTCGATGGCCCGCTAACCAATGATGCTGTCAATACCATTAGTTGAAGTACGACATTCTGAAGAATAAACTGGAAGTTTTAAAAACGCCATGGCCACGCCAGTGCCTGGATAGTCCATCGACAGAGCAGAGTCTTCCCGCAACAGAGGAAAGCTGAAGGGAGCAGGCTTCGTTTGAGAGGAGGTGAAGCGTTTCTTGTTCCTCCTTTCCCTCCTGAGCAGCCCGGCTTGGGCCGTGGACTTCTCCAAGGACATCCAGCCTCTGCTTCAACGTGCCTGTTATGAATGCCATGGCAGTGAAGTGGCCAAGGCAGGGCTGCGTCTGCATGAAAAAGCCAGTGCACTCAAAGGCAGCGACCACCAGCCCGTGATCGTGCCCGGAAAGCCGGAGGAAAGCGAGCTTCTGCGCCGTGTATCCCTCCCACAGTCAGATAAAGAGGCCATGCCACGCCGCGGCACTCGGCTGACGAAACCGGAAATCACCGCGCTACGCAGATGGATCGCTGAAGGAGCTAGGTGGCCAGACACAGTCGCGGCAGTCAAGCATTGGGCGTATCAAGCACCTGCAAGGCCGGAGGTGCCGTGGAATGCGGCTTCCGTTTTTCCCATGTCAAATGCGACACCAAATGCTATCGATGCTTTTGTGGCCTCGAAGCTGGTGGAAGCAGATTTAAATCCCTCACCTCCAGCTCCGGCTCACACGCTCCTGCGCCGATTGTTTTTTGATCTAACGGGACTGCCCCCAAATCTTGAAGACCAAAAAACCTTCCTCCTGACCAGTGAAGCCTCTTATGAAGAAGCGGTGGACCATCTTCTGGAGTCGCCAGAATTTGGTGTGAAGTGGGCGCGGCATTGGCTGGACCTGGCACGCTATGCCGATTCGCACGGTTTTCAGCGGGATGATTTGAGAGACGTCTGGGGCTACCGCGACTGGGTGGTGGATGCCTTGAACCAGGACATGCCTTTCGACCAGTTCACCCTTGAGCAAGTGGCTGGTGACCTCCTGCCTAACCCAACACCTGCACAGATCATCGCCACCGGCTTTCATCGCTGCACCCCGACAAATGTGGAGGCGGGGACCGAACCTGAAGAAAGCCGGATCAACCAGGTGATTGATCGCGTCAACACCACCGCGGCCGTCTGGCTGGGCAGCACGCTGGAATGCGCCCAATGCCATAACCACAAGTATGACCCCTTCAGCCAGGAGGATTATTACCGGCTGCTGGCCTACTTTAACAACACGGAAAAAGAGGCGGAACGAAGCAACCCCAAAACACCCGGTTCCATCCGCTTTGACGGTGTGCCTTATGCCATGCCTGAGGCGGATAAAGACAGCGCCAGGGCTAAGCTCTCCCAGCAACTGGAGCAGGTGAAAGAAGAAATGGCCAGGCTGGAGGCCACGGAAACCTCAGCCGATGGCCATCCCGTGAAGATGCAGGGGCCACTGCCACTGAAGCCTGCGGAGATCCAAACAGCCTCCGGCGCTGAGTGGGAGGTGCAGAAGGATCAGAGCATCCTATTCATCGGGGAGGTTCCAGACGTGGATTCTTACACCGTGGATTATGAAGTGTCACCGGGTTCGCTCACCGGCCTGATGCTGGAAGCACTGACAGATCCTACCCTGCCCGCGGGAGGCCCCGGACGCGCAGAAGGAGGACGGCCTAACTTCGTATTGCAACACCTGGAAATCTCCGTGGTGGGTGCAGATGGCAGCATCACACCCCTGAAGTTCAGCGAAGCCTATGCCAGCTTTTCCCAAGCGCGTTTTGATGTGAAAGGGCTGATTGATGCGGTCCCCACGACAGGCTGGGCCATCAATCCTGAATTTTCAAAATCCCACTGGGCGGCCTTGATTCTGGAACATCCGCTGACACTCACCGCCGGCATGAAGTTGAAGCTGCATCTGGTCCAGGAATACGGTGGAGGTAGAGTCATCGGAAAGCTGCGTTTCTCAGCTTTCAGCCAGGATGTAAAATCGCATCTGCCTGCAACGGAGACCTTGGGTTCCACCAGAAAGCGCCCGGCCATGCTGGCCTTGGATAAAAAATTGAAGGCGCTCCAGAAGAATATCGACGCGCTTAAACCAGCAACCACTGAGGTCATGAGGGAGCTGCCTCAGCCACGCATGACCGCTATCTTTAAACGCGGCCTATACACCGACCCGGCAGCCCCGGTGACTGCGGGTATCCCGGGCATTTTTGACCAAAAGGCCGAAGGCCCGCCCAACCGTCTCACACTGGCGAAATGGCTCGCCTCCAAAGATAACCCCCTCACCGCCCGCGTCGCAGTGAACCGGATCTGGGCAGAAATCTTCGGCCAGGGCATTGTGACCACCGTGGAGGATTTCGGCATTAAAGGAGCCACACCTTCACATCCTGAACTTTTGGACTGGCTCGCCATTGAGTTTATGGAGCAGGGCTGGAGCCTGAAGACGCTCCTGAAACAGATCGTCATGTCCCAGACTTATCGGCAGAGTTCGGTCATACCTCCGGCTTCTCCAGGTCTTGAAGCAGACCCAGCCAATGCCCTGCTGTGGCGCGGCCCTCGTTTCCGGCTGGATGCCGAGGCTATCCGCGATAATGCACTGGCGGTATCCGGCCTCCTCAGTCTGCAAAAAGGCGGAGCACCCATCCGCCCTCCGCAGCCGGATGGCCTCTGGGCCAAAGTGGGCGGTCAGCAGTACAAATATTTGGTTAGTCCAGGTGAGATGCAATACCGGCGCGGGCTTTATGTGGTGCTGAAGCGCGGCGCTCCTTACCCCAGTTTTATGAACTTCGATGCCAGCGCACGCATGGCCTGTGTGGTGAAGCGCGGCCGCAGCAATACGCCTCTCCAGGCACTGACTCTGCTGAATGATCCCGTCTATGTCGAAGCTGCCCAGGCATTGGCAAAGGCGATGCACACAGAGCCGGATGCACCCTCACGCTTGCGGGCGGGCTTTCGCCGGGTGCTCTCGCGTGAGCCCACCACAGAAGAGCTGGCCATCATGCAGCAGCTCTATGATGCGCAGATTCACCTGGGTGAAGTCCAGGCGCTCGTGGCTGTGGCCAGCGCGCTGCTGAATCTGGATGAAACAATTACCAAAGGATGATCCAGCCCGGCATCTTCGGGATGAAGTAGCAAAAAACTACTCCAGCCCCGGAGGTTTATCAGACACATTGCGGCCTGTATTCGCGGGTTTCGGCGGCGGCTTGCTCGGGTCAAAGAAGTCTCCACCCCGGATCAGCACATCTCCATTTGGATCAATCGACATCTGCGGACGATCGCCGTTTTCTTCCCGGTAATAGGACCGTTTTTTGAGTGATCCATCCGGCGCGACGACGCAGTGGGCGTAAATATGGGGCTGCGCCAAAAACAGCACATTGAGACTGTTCGAGCGGTCCAGACTGATCTGCGGATCATGGGCCATCGTGATGGGCCCGAGGCGGAAGGTCTGCAGCCGCAGATTGCTCTTGTCATCGATCAGCCGGACATACAGCGACGTGCTGTCCACATCGGTAAAAAGAATCACGGCATATCGGCGGGCCGTGCCTGCTCCCTTGAATCCCTCCGGCACGCCATACGCCTGCTCCCACATGGGCTTGTTATCCGTGATATTAAAGCGCAGGCGGGTGCTTGTATAAAACTGCCCGGAGGGCATATGCGCCACGCGGGCGGTCAGGCCATAATTGCCAATTTCGGTCGGTGAGTAGGCATCTGTAACGATGATCTTTCGCTGAATGGTACCGCCAGCAGGAATCTGCGCAAGTTCCACACCCGAAACCTCAATCGGCGAAAGCGACCTGCCCGTCCGGTCCGTCATTTCAAACGAAAGCCAACTCGCACGCCCCGGACCGCCCAGCACCACCTCCGCTCCAGAGCGGTTCGTGATCGTCACCGTGGCAGGAATAGCTTCCAGAGCCAGAAAGTTGGTCCTCGGCAGGGTCATTCCCACCTGGAATTGGGCCTGCGCAGTCAGCGTCAGGGCAAGGAAGAGGAGGGGGGTAAGAAAGCGCATAGCAGATTGAAAGCGGAAAATTGGGCTGCCGAAAATATTAAAATGCATCGCGGCGGATGAATAAGACTAAAAACACTCACTTTCCAGCCGAGGGAGCCTGATCACTGGCCGTCCGAAAGCCACGGGCCAGGGAGGTTTCCATGGCGGATTCAGCAAAAAAGCGGCTGGTCAGCAAATCCTGGCTGGTTTTCAGGGCAAAGTGTCCCCCACGCACCACCGGCACGCGCAGGTCAGGGTAATCAGGATGTGATGGCCAGGGCGCTCCGGTCATCTCACTTGCCGTCCATTCAGAGACATTTCCCGCCATGTCACACACACCATAGGGACTCACATCCAGGGACTTCCGGTCCACCGGTGCCCATAGGTTATAGCCATCTTTGCCGCCTCCCTTGCCGTTGGCATCATAGTCATCTCCCAAATTGGCCGCTTCTTTATTGATCTTCGATCCCCATGGAAAAGGGAGTCCCAACTCGCCCCGGGCTGCTTTCTCCCATTCCTCTTCCGTGGGCAGCCGCTGCCCTTTCCATTTGGCAAAGGCATAGGCATCCCACCAGTCCACCTGGGTCACCGGCGTATTCAGGCTCATCGGCTGGCCGTTATAGGTGGCTCCCGCCTTGGCTGCTGCATAAGTATCCGTCCACTTGGCCGGAGCATGGCCGCTTTTAGATTTTGGCTGGTCAGGATGGTCAAAGCTAGCCGGGGTGGCGGACTGCTCCAGCGCCTTCAGAAATTCATTATACTGGCCGATGGTGACCTCGTGCTTGCTGATCCAGAACGCGGGCAGGTTTCGGGTCTGCTTCTTCTGATAGATGAAAGGCCCTGCGGGGATGGCTACCATCTCCTGCTCCATCATCGTTGTGCCGGAGGGCGTCGCCGTTCCCACCAGATTTCCCAGGCCGAAAACCGCTGCCAGAGCCGCCGCCGCCGCCGCCCAGACCCACCAGGGAGTCGGACGCCTGCTGGCAGATGAACCTTCCTCGGCTTCGATCCGGCGCATAATGCTGCGTTCCCGCATGGCATCACGCACATCGTCCAGCGCCTCAAGGAGTCCAGACCAGTCGTGCCCTCCATCCGCCAGCGTGGCCAGCAGTCCACGGGCCTTTCCTTCACTGGCCAGCGGCTGGACCAGTTCCAGAAGCGCAGCCACCTCCTCCTGCGCCACGCGCGGGCGGCTGCTGGCAGGACGGAAGATATTCACGATGCTCGCCTGGTTTTCCGCATCCAGGTAAATATCCCGTGCATAAAGACGGCGGTGATGATACCCGCGCTCCACGGCGTACTGCATGGCCTCCGCCACGCCGAAAAGCATCTCAGCGATTTTTTTTTCGGACAGGTGCTCATTCGCCGCCTGCATTTCTTCCAGATTCCGCCCGCGCGGCAGCTCACGGGTATAAAAAATCAGACCATTGACTGAGCCTGCCTCATACAAAGGCGCGATGCGCGGATGCGAAATGGAGGCCTTCAGCCGCTCACGTTCTTTAAAGCCCTGCACCGCTTCCGGCTGGCTCAGCAGATCCGGCCTCAGCAGGACCATGGCCACAGGGCGCTGCACCGTCACCTGGATAGCACGGTAAGTTTCGGATTCCGTCTCCTGGGTCAGCCTGTCCTGCACCTGATAATTTCCCAGCATGGTCCCAGGGGCCAGGAAGGGCGGCAGTTCCACACACTGCGGCGGTGGCGGCATCTTCAGCGCTGCCTGGGCTTTCGTGACCAGCTTGGCTTCCGTATAAGGCGCATCCAGCAGCACCGGCCAGCCCGCGATTTGGGATTCAAATCCTGTCAGGTCATAACGCGTGGTAAAAAGCACTTTTGCCTGCGGATAACGCCCCAGCACGGCGTCGCGTAAATTGAACCCGGTTTCACCACTGGCGGCAGGGATGGCCTCCGTGATCAGCAGGTCCAGATTGTCTGCACGGCTGATCCAGCTCCGCGCTTCACTCACACTCGCCACGCTATGGACTGTCCACTCAGCTTGCTGGCGGAGGGCTTCGCTTCGGGGACCGCGGGTATCGGCGTTGGCATCAAGAAAAAGAATCGTCATCGTATCGGGGGGGCGGGCCGTCAGTTCGTCACCGGCGGGAGCAGAGGGTTCACTCCGCCCGGCTCGGCCTGGGGCGTGCGTGAACCAAAATCCAGGAGATCGCGCGGCTCAGCGGCCACATCCTGGAGTTTGTTCTGATAATACAGCCGGACCACGTAGCCGTGATATGAACGGCGGCCATGGGCGGTGATTTCTCCCGGGGTGAGTGCCGGCAGGAAATAGGTGACATCCAAAGGTTCTTCCCCAATGCCGCTCCAGTCCACAGGCGCTGCAGCCCAGGTGGAAACGGGTTCATCGGCGATGGTGAGGGCGACTTTTTCGCCATTCACCCGATCAAAAAAATACACATCAATATCCACCTGGCTGGGGTCCAGGGTATTATTGCCCTGCCTAAGAATGGGAATACGCAGCACCACTTTTTCCCCATTCACCGCAGTTGGATCACGCACTGCCTGACAGGCACCCAGGGTCAGCATCTTCGCTCCATCCCCTCCCACCAGGGCAGAAGAGCTAGGGCCAGCTACCTGATTCCCCACCACTGACGGGCTAGTCAGACGCCTTTGGGCCAGATCACGAAAACCAGCCGCTTTGGTCGGATCCATCTCTTCTAACTGCCGCCAGAGCGTCGCCGCCTTGTCTGATAGGCCCATGGTTTCATAACACTGTGCCATCTCTGCCATCACCTCAGGGCGCGCTGGATACTGTAGATCCGCACGTTTCAGGACTTCCAAAGCACCTTGCATGTCCCCAAGCCCCCGCACTTGTTTGGCCAATTCGATCATTTCTTCCAGAGACATGTTCGCCACACCATCGCCCACAGGCGTTTGAGGAACTTCCAGGCCCAAAGTAGGCGCGGGTGGTTTTGGCAGACTTGTTTCTGGTCTGACAGGAGATGAAGTGGGTGGTAACACTGGGGCCTGAGGAACTGGCACCTGTGGTGGAACGCCTGTAGGGGCGGCGAATGAGCCAATGGCAGGCGGGGCAAATCCCGGTGTCGGAGCGGCTGTCGAAACTGGATTCTGCGCTGGAGCCAGTTGCCCCACGGACGGAGGACTAAAACTGACCGTTGGTGTCATCGGCGCACCCAGGAAGGGTAAGGAGTTTCCCTGTGTCGTCTTTATCGGCTGTTCACTGCCTCGGGAGCCCGTCCAGAGTGCCTGGATCACCAATATCACCTGCACCGATGCAAGCAGGCACAAGACGAGGAGGGCCGTCCCAGTTGCACGGCCCCGGTCAGCGTTGAGAATGGAAGAGGCTTTAGCCATGCCGATTGCCGCAGGAAATTCGTATGGTACGGTCCACGCTCCGAAGTGTCAATGCTCCAGCCCTTTTCCACCCATTCTCCCCGTAAAAAAGGAGGATCGTGGACACGAATTGACTCGAACTTGGGATCCCCTGAAAAATTGGCCTCCCAGTTGGCCTCGTTTCCAGGCTTTATCTGGTTGGACAGCGCCGTCACCCAGCCAGGCTCGGTCTCCATCCTCACCGCTTGGCCAGACCGTATCCTCCGTGGAAAAATGAGTGACGACTGGTCCCAGGTCGAAACCGTCCTTCAGGAAGGAATCACCGCAGGAAAACCCGGCGGGCTGTACGGTTGGGTTGGTTATGACGGGCAGTTTGTCCTCGGCGTTTATCCACATGCGCTGCTTTATGACCACGAAAGCAACGAATGGTTCGATTGTGGCGGTTTTTGGCAGAAATGGCAGTCTGAAGCCCCTTTTGAGCCGGCCCCTTTCACTCAGAACACTCCTGAAATCCCTTTTCAGGCCCTTGTCTCAAAGGAAAACTTTCTGGCTCAGGTGCGCCGTGCGCAGGATTACATCCGCGCGGGGGACATTTATCAGGTGAATTTGTCTCACCCCTGGCGTGCTAGCTGGCCACCCGGCACTCCCTTTTTACCCCTGTATCAACGGCTGCGTCAGGTCTCTCCCGCACCCCACGCCGCCTGCCTCAACCTGGAAGGCACCACCCTCTTCTCAGCCTCTCCTGAGCTTTTTCTTAAACTCTCCGGCCGCACCATCGCCACCCATCCCATCAAAGGCACCCGGCCCCGCTACCCACAGGATCCTCCCCGTGACGCCGCTTCTGCCCGTGACCTCCTGGCCTGCGACAAAGAGCGCGCCGAGCTGCTCATGATCACGGACCTGGAGCGCAATGACCTTGGGCAAGTTTGCGAGTTCGGCAGCGTGCAGGTGCCCGACCTCTGGCGGGTGGAAAGTTTTGCCCAGGTCTATCACCTCGTCTCCACCGTCATCGGTGTCCTCCGCCCAGGCATCAGCCATGCCTCAGCTTTCCGGGCGTGCTTTCCCGGTGGCAGCATCACCGGTGCGCCCAAAAAACGCGCCCGCGAGATCATCTCAGAACTGGAGCCTTATCCGCGTGGACTCTATACCGGTGCTATCGGCTTCTTCGGCTTTGATGGGGAAAGCCAGTGGAGCATCGCCATACGCACCGCAGTGAAGAAGGGTGACGAGATCACCTTTCATGCCGGGTCGGGGATTGTCGCAGACAGCATCGCAGAAAAAGAGTGGGAGGAAACCTATCACAAGGCCTCGGGCATTCTCGCCGCCTGGTCTCAGCCTAACCAATAACATTTCCATGTTTTGGCCGCGCGGGGTGGGCAAGATGGCTCTTTTGATCGGCCAGCTGCTGATGCATCGTGCAAAGGACAAACATGGTCGCCTGCTTCATGCAAAGAGCAATCTTTCAGCACAGGATATCCGGTTCAATTAATTTTATAATACGTTGATGCTCAATGCATTAAGATACTAACAAACTCTATGGGCACGGCTTTGGCTATAGGATAACACGAGACCGTTAAATCAGCGGCTTCCAAATTCTAACCTACCAACCCGTATGAAACGCATTATCCAAATTCTGTGCCTTGCAGTTGCAACCTTAGGTTTGTCCAATTGCACCGCTTATGTCGAAGACACTGGCTATGTGGCCTCACGTCCCGGTCACGTTTATCGTGGTGCTCCTTACCACCATCGTGGCCCGTATTATGGCAGTGCCCGTTATAACCACGGCAGTAACGTCGCTTATCGCACCTCTTCCCGCTACGGACGCAGCCACCGTGACTATGACCGCAATGACCGTCACCGCCATGACTCCCGTCATAACGTGCGCCACCATCCTCGCTCATCGCGCTCATCCATTGACGCTCGTCTGAGCACCAATGTGGGCCTCTTCCGTTAAACCCTCGTTTTTCAGTCAATCCTAAATCAACCTCACCATGAAACACATTCGCACTCTCAGTCTGCTGGCCACACTCGCCATTGCCCTGCCTAGTTGCAGCACCAACGTCAATGCCAGCGGTCGCGCAGGTAAATCCCGTCCCCACTCCCATCAGCACAGCTCCAACACGGGCGTGAAGGCCAATGTGAACGTGGGCCTCTAATTTGCGGCTCGTCAAAATCCCCCCATGGGGCGGATGGATATCCTCCATCTGCCCCATTTTTTTCGCTTTATGTTAGGCCTCCATCAAACCAAAGCATGCCTTTGGCGAAACTGACGCGGGGTCATTCCCGTACGCTTACGAAACTGCTGCGTGAATGCGCTTTGATCGCAAAATCCGTGATTGAGCGCAATATCGGCGATCGTATCCCCCGCATGAGTCAGGGCTTCTGCCGCCGATTGAATACGGATGCGCAGCATCAGCTCGTGGGGAGTGGTGCCCAATGTTTCCCGCAGCTTCCGATGTAACTGCCTTTCGGAAACTCCGATCGCCCTGGCCAGATCCACCGCCGACAGGCTCTGACTCATGTTTGCATGCAGGTAGGTAACAGCGGCAGCCACCTCCCGCACTCGGTGCTGAGCAGCCGGTTCATCATGGCGGCGGCTCATCCCCATGACGCCAATGATGTCCCCAACCTTTCCCTGGATAGGCAGCTTCGTCGTCAAGAACCAGTTCAGCTCCCGCTGTTCATCCAGCCATAGTTCGAGCCGGTTCACGACTGGACGGCCTGTGCGGATGATTTCCTGGTCATCCTGCCGGAAAGCCAGCGCCACATCTGGCGGGAAAAAATCATCATCCGTCTTGCCCACAATCTCACTCTCCTGCTTCAATCCCAGGCGCTCCAGCTTGGCCGCATTCGCCGTGATCATCCGCCCCTCCACATCTTTCACAAAAAAGAAGACTCCGGGCAGATGATCAAACATGCTCCGCATCGCCTGCGGATCAGACATGCGGGAGAAAAAATCAGCTTGGAGACGCGTTCGGCTCATGGCAGGGATTTAACAAAATTTGGCGCTCAGACACAAGACGCCACCCGTTTACCTCTGCTATTCTTAAATCATGCGCACCCTTCTTTTTTCCCTTTTCGCCCTGGCTCCATTCCTCTGTGCGCAGGAAACGGATCTCGTCATCTACGGCGGTACTCCTGCCGGTATCAGCGCCGGTATCACCGCAGCACGTGAAGGAGCATCCGTTGTCATCATCGAGCCCACCCAGTGGATAGGGGGCATGGTCACTGGCGGCCTCTCCCGCACCGATGTCGGCAAAGAGAAAACCATCGGCGGTTTTCCTCGTGAATTTTTCACCCGCGCAGCAGCAGCCAAGCCGGAGACGAACATGTGGTATGCCGAACCCAAAGTGAATCTGGTCACTTATGAAGCCATGCTCAAAGAAGCTGGGGTCAAATTCATTACCGCACAGTCCTTGAAGTCCATCACCAAAGAAGGAACTCGCATCACCAGTCTAACCACAAGTGACGGAACCACCTATACAGGAAAAATGTTCGTGGATGCCAGCTATGAAGGCGACCTCATGGCCGCAGCCAAGGTCAGTTACATCGTCGGTCGCGAAAGCCGCGCACAGTATGGTGAGCCCCTGGCAGGATACTATCCCATGCCGATCCGCCCGCGCACGGTAGAAGTCATGGAAAGCGATTGCCCCAGCATTGGCGGTACCGGCCCCTCTTACATCCACGGCACACCCGTCAGCATCCCGGCCCTGGATGCCGCAGGCAAACCTATCTTCGGCGTTTACGCAGACCCCAAGCTAGAGCCTGGAAGCGCCGATGGACTCACCCAGGCTTATAACTTCCGCATCACCGTCACCCAGCGGCCGGACATCTTCGTCCCCTTTCCCAAACCAGCCTCCTATGATCCGGCCAAGTACGAACTGCTGCTGCGTCTCATCCAGGCCTTCCCTGGCATCCGCTTTGGCCGCATCTTTCACATCGGCAGCACCTCCCATGGCAAATATGACCTCAATGCCCAGGGACTGTTTTCCACCGACTATCCAGGTGGCAACACCGAGTATCCCGATGGCGACGCCGCCACCCGCGCTGCCATCTGGCAAGACCACGTGGATTTTATCCAGGGCATGCTCTGGTTCCTCGGCCACGACGAACGCGTCCCACAAAGCCTCCGCGACCAGGCCAATTCCTGGGGCCTCTGCAAAGACGAATATACCGATAATAACCACTGGCCCTATGCCCTCTACATCCGTGAAGGCCGCCGCATGATCGGCGAATACGTCATGATTCAAAACGACCTCCAGGGGGATATCTTCAAGGATGACTCCATCGCCATGGGTTCCTTCCTTATCGACTGCCACATCGTCCAGCGCATCGTCGCAGAAGACGGCACCGTCCGGGATGAAGGCAGCTTCCCGGATGATCCCGCCATGCCCTACCAGATCGCCTATCGCAGCCTCACCCCGAAGCGTGCCGAGTGTGAAAACCTGCTCGTCCCCGTCTGTTTTTCAGCCAGCCACATCGCCTACTGCTCCATGCGCATGGAGCCCGTTTATATGGCCATGGGGCAGGCAGCAGGCCTCGCCTCCGTCATGGCCGTTAAAGGAGAAACCTCCGTCCAGGGCATTGATGTACCAGCTCTGCGCAAGAAACTGCTGGAACAGAACGCCGTGATCGAACTCGGCGAAATGGCCTCCATGATCCGCTCCTCAAAACTCCCCGGCATCGCTCAAGATGACAAAGCCGCAGAAACCACCGGTAAATGGACCAGCAGCAGCTACGGCACCCCCGTGGACGGCTTCAGCCTCAATGATGGCAATGCCAACAAAGGCCAAATGAGCGTCGTTTATACCCTCAAAGTTCCTACCGATGGCCGTTATGAAGTGCGCGTCTCCTATGTCACAGCCACCAACCGCGCCAGCAATGTGCCCGTGACCATCCAGCATTCAGAAGGCAGCGAAACCGTCCTTGTGAACCAAAAGCAACAGCCCGCCATCGACAGCCTCTTCACCAGTCTCGGTACCTTCAACTTCAGCGCAGACAAACCTGCCATCATCACCATCACCAACAAGGACACCGATGGCATCGTCGGCGCGGATGCGGTTCAGTTGCTGAAGCAGTAATGCATACCTTGTTTTAGTCGTCTTCGTGGCGGCTGTTATACGGAAAAGTAAGACATGGACCTTTCAAGACTGATCATTCATGCTTCCAGTATGAAATGGCTCCTCTTCATGGTTCTAGCGCATCCTCTGTTGGCAGCGGAGCCACTGACGCTTCCTCTTTGGCCAGAGGGTGCGCCTGACAAAATGCCTGTCCCCTCCGAAACCACTGCCGATTTCATCCGCAAGCGGGCTGGCAAGACGACCGTCACGAACGTCTCATCTCCGACCATCACCGTTTACCGGCCAGAAAAGCCTAACGGAACAAGCGTGATCGTGGCTCCGGGTGGGGGCTATGCTTTTCTTTCTGCCGTGCATGAGGGAACACAAGTCTGCGAATGGCTGAATACCCTGGGCGTCACCGGCATTCTATTGACCTATCGCACGCCCACCCGTGATGAATCCGCACCTCATCAAAAGCCGGTTCAGGATGCTCAGAAGGCATTGGAGATCATCCGGCTGCATGCCACAGAATGGAAACTGAAAGGTGACCGCATTGGATTCCTGGGTTTTAGTGCGGGCGGTAATTTGCTGGCGCATCTTGCCTGTGATCGCAGTCCCGAAAACTATCCTCAAGATTACGATCAAGATGCCCAGAAGCAACGCCCGGACTTTGGCGTCATGATCTATGGTGGCGGATTTTTGGACCCGGCGGATCCGATGAAACTCAAACCTGGCTTCACCGTTCCTCCAGACGCTCCTCCGCTGTTCGTCGCCTGCGCGGGAGATGACGGCACCAATCCCGTTGCCGCCACCCTTCTCTATCTGGAATACAAACGGCAGAACCTTCCTGCGGAAATTCATCTCTATTCAGAAGGAGGCCACGGCTTCGGCATGAGGGAAAACCACCAGCCTATTAACCATTGGCCTGCCCGCTGCGCCGGGTGGATGGACAGCCGCGGCTGGTTGCCCACAATGGCCAAGCTGGATACCTCCATCAGACGTAAAGAAAACGAACTCAAGTCCATCACCCAGCAACTGGCTGCCTTTGGCTGTGCGGATGACCTTCCCCTCTTTATGCGGGAAATCGCCAAGGTTGAAGCCCGTCTGACATCATTAAAAGCCTCCCAAAAGACATCGAATCCCCAGGTGATCCAGCAGCTTGAAACACACCTGACAAAAATGCGAGCTGCCGTAGATCGTATGAAACTGGACATGTCCAAAAACACCTTCGATCCTGCCGAATTCGAGGCTGCGAAAAGCGCTCTGGTCAAGCTGCAAGCTGAACGCGACTGGCTCCAGCAGATACAGAGCAGCCCCGCTGCCCGTTAGGTTCACGCCAAAGCAGTTATTGATTCAAGGACCAGCTGCCCCCGGAATTACATTTGTGATCTTCACCAGACACAGTTTGTTGGTCCACAATGAAACCTGTCTTTGTGGACCCCGACCTGACACGCGTCAGCTTTGCCAGAAATCTCCTGGAGGCTGAAGGCATCAGCTGTTTTATCCAGAATGAAAATACCCGCACCCTGGGTCCCAGTGTGGCCGGGTTCAGTTACACTCAGCTACTGGACCCTTCCCTCTGCATCCTGGATGACAGCCAGGAAAGCGCCGCCGTGGAGATCATCCGCACCCACTTCCAAAACGTCACTGCCGAGGGACCGGAATGGCTCTGCAAGAGCTGCAATGAATCCAATCCAGCCGCGTTTGATCTATGCTGGAGCTGCGGTGCCGAACACCTGCCCTGATCCCTCCCCCTTTCATGAAACGTTGCCTCCTCTTCATTGCGGCACTTTCCGCGCTGGCCATCCCCCTTGCTGCTGAGGGCCAGGTTAAAAAAACAGCTGCCAGTCTTCCCGAAGGTTTCCACGAGCTCCAGATCGGCGATGCCGCGCCCGACTTTGAACTCGTCGGCATTGACGAGGAAATGCATACCCTTCAGGACTATGCCCAGGCAGATTTCCTGCTGGTCGCCTTCATGAGCAACCATTGCCCCACCTCCCAGGCAATAGAGGACCGGCTAAAAACGATGCTCCGGGAGTATAAAGGCAAAGGACTGCGCGTCGTCGCCATCAACCCGAACGACCCCGCCGCACTGCGCCCGGATGAACTCGGCTATTCCAAATACAACGACAGCTTCCCCGAAATGAAGCGTCATGCCAAGGACCAGGACTTCAGCTTTCCCTACCTTTACGATGGCGAGACGCAAAAGACCGCCCTGGCCTATGGCTGCTTGGCCACACCTCACGTCTTCCTTTTTGATCAGGAGCGCAAACTCCGTTACCAGGGCCGCTTCGATGACTCACGCTTTGCCGATCCCGCCAGCGTCACCAGTCCCGATGCCCAAAACGCCCTCAATGCCCTCATCGCAGGCCAGCCCGTCGCCGTTCCTGTCACCCTCCCTCATGGCTGCTCCACCAAATGGATCACCCATCGTGAGCAAGTCGTCACCGACAATGAAAAATGGGAGAAAGGCGAGGTCCATGTCGAGCTCATCGATGCCAAAGGCCTCGCCGAGCTGCGCAAGAACGACACTCAAAAAGTCCGCCTTTTCAATGTCTGGGCCACCTGGTGCGGCCCCTGTGTGAAGGAGTTTCCTGAGTTGGTCGCCACCTCCCGGAAATTCGGCCTTCGGCATTTCGAGTTCATCAGCATCAGCATGGACGATCCCGAAACCCTGCCCGAGGTGAAAGCATTCTTGGAGAAAAACAACGCCATCGTCCCCGGCAGACTCAAAGCCAGCCTCAAGGCCGAAGGCCGCAAAGGCAATGCGTACATCTTCAATGAAGCCAGCAGCGATGCCCTCATCCAGGCTCTGGATCCCGAATGGCCCGGTCCCATCCCCCACACCCTCGTCGTCGCCCCGGGTGGCGAGGTCATCTATCGCCACAACGGCATCGTCGATGGAGATGAATTGCGCGCCAAAATTCTCGAGCACATGGGCCGCTTTTATTTGCCCGAGCCACCCTGATTTGTCTCCCGGCCTCTTTGCTCCATGAAAATCTTCCCCCTTCTTGCCATCCTGCTCCTTTCCGCCGCCACCCTACCGGCCCAGGAAAAACCCACACCTAACCAACTTTTCAGCACAGGAGTCTCCGCCTTTTATGAGGCCAGGCCCAAGGAATCTGTCGCCGCTTTTGATAGCCTCATCGCCCTCGTCCCCGAGTCCAAGCCACGACTTTGGCAGCGCGGTTTGTCCCTCTATTACACCGGAGATTACAAAGCCGGGCGCGAGCAGTTCGAAGTCCACCAGACCGTGAACACCGCCGATGTGGAAAACGCCGCCTGGCATTTCATCTGCGTCGCCCGTGCAGAAAACGTCGAGGCCGCACGCAAGGCCCTCATCGCCATCGAAGGCGATTCCCGCATTCCCATGCAGCAGGTGCATGAACTCTTCGCCGGCAAAGGTAGTGTCGAGGCCGTAGTCAAAGCCGCCGAGTCTGGAGAAGGCGAGGACTTGCGTAACCATCGTTGTTACGCCCATCTTTATCTCGGCCTTTATTTCGAGGCATTGGGGGATGAAGCCAAGGCCAAAGAGCACATGCTCAAAGCAGCCAATGATTACTCCATGGACCATTACATGGGCACTTGCGCCCAGGTCCATGTAAAGGTTCGCGGCTGGCAATAAACCAGCCCCTTATTGCTTCCTCCGCAGCACCGCCACCCACCGGTCCACAGATTTTCCCGGTGCATCCGCCAGCTCGCGCGAGGCCTTGTTGCGCTTGTTGCTCACCACCTCCATGCCCAGGGCCTCCAGCGCCTTCAGGGCCAGTTTGTGCTCCACGTCAAAGTAGCTCGTGATCACAAGCATGCCGTCCGGCCGCAGCTTCGCGATGCCCTGGTCAAAAATCTTCTTCCACAGCTCCTGCCCGTGCCAGAAGTTCTGATGCCGCAGGAAGACCAAGTTAAAATCATCCCCCAGCTCCTTGTGCTGGTCCATCTTCGTCGCGTCCTCGATGAGAAACTTCGCTGGCAGATGCGCATGCTGCTCCCTTGCCTGGCGGATCTCGCGGATGCGGATGTCCGCGCCGATCATCTCCACATGCCCGCCCGTGGCCAGCTCCTTCCCCACAGACACCAGCGTCTCCGCCTCATCACAGCGCCCGCAGGCCAGGTTCAGGATGCGCAGATCACTCGCTGCTTTCAGGTTCGGGTGTAGCCCTTCTCGCAACAGACCTTTCAGCTTCGCCATGTCCTGCGCGATGGCCGGAGGCAGCGCCGTGGACGCCTGGACCAGGAGGTTCTCTCCGGCCTCAGGCTTTGTGGGTTCGCTGATGGGCACATTCATCCGTGAATTTGAACATCATCCTCGCCCGATAGCAAATTTGAAGAATGCCTGTTTCCCGCCGCCCAAGTACAGTACTCATCACTCTCCGAGTGATGCGAAGCCCCCACAAGTTGCCCCTTCATCCTAACCTTGTTCAAGACATTCATCTTCCCTCTTGCACCCCGCCTCCCCATCGCTTTTCACTCCCCCATGGACGATGCCGCTGATCTCGAGCTCCTCACCCTCACCCAACTGCGGCAAATCGCAGGTCCCTCCCCCCAGCCCTACCGTGCCCATGTGCAGGTGGATAACCGCATCGAAAAACAGACCGCCGGCGGTGCCCCCTTCCTGGAGGTAAAACTCGCCGATGCGGGCGACTCCATGGTCTGGCGGGTCTTTGATAACAACCCGCTCTTCCACGATGCCCGCCAGTTACAGCGCGGCAGCTTCATCCAGCTTGCCGCCCACTGGGTGGATACCGGCAAGTACGGCATTGAGCCACGCCAGCCCCAAATGCGCTTCCTGGAGGACGACGAAAAGCAGCAACTCCTCAGCGGCGATGCCGAACTGGCCGAACGCCAACGCGCCGATTATGCCGATATCGTCGCCTTCGTAGAGTCCGTTCGTGACCCGCGTTTAAAGACCCTGTGCAGCCTGTTTCTGGAAAAGCACGGCGACCGATTCCGCCGCACCGCCGCAGCCCGTGAAAATCACCACGCACGCCGTGGCGGCCTGGTGGAACACGTCGCCCAGATGATGCGCACCGCCGTCGTCATCGCCGGGATCTACCGCACCTTGAACGAGGACCTCCTCATCACCGGCGTGCTGTTTCATGACTGCGGCAAGCTCTGGGAAAACACCTATCCGGAAACCGGCTTCAGCCAACCCTACCAGCTCCATGGAGAAATGTTGGGACACATTTCGTTAGGCATCGAACTCGTCAACAAGCTCTGGCGCGATGTCATGGACCGCCCCGAGGCCGCCACCTGGATGATGCTGGAGCCAGCCAGCGACCTTGTGCGCATGCACCTCCTGCACCTCATCGCCTCCCACCACGGCCAGTATGAATTCGGCTCCCCCGTCCTGCCCAAGACGCCGGAGGCCATCATCCTTCATCATGTGGACAACATAGATGCCAAGATGGAAATGCTCCGCCGAGGCTACGAAAACGGCAAGGAGCTCGCCCCCGGTATCATCGAGCGTTTCCGCCCCTGGCCCGTCAATGTCCTCCTTCCCCTCCCCTCCGTCACCGGATTGCCAGAGCCAGCGCTGGTGAAAGAAGAAATGATGGATGCCCTGGAGGAATGATCCCCTGCCGCAGAGCGGCGTCCTTATTTTAGCCGCGTCTTTCAAGGCGCGGTTCCTCACCCAATACAGCATTCTCTCATCACGTCGCAGCGCGACGCCCGGACGGTCCGGCCCTTCTACCCGTCCATCACACAAAACCGTATCATCGGCGGAATTTCTCTCTTGGGTTGCAAAGCAAGAAGCAATCTGGTTTCCTATCACCCATATGCATCGTCTGCTTCTAGCCTTTCTCCTGATCACCGGTCTTTCTGCCTGTCAGACCCCGAAGGACAAAGTGATCATCACCGTCCATTCCCAGGGCACGGACATGGATTCCCCCAAGACCATTTTCCGCCGTCCCGTCAATGGCCGCACCATGGTCTTCAAGATCATTCCGGAGTTCAGCACCCAGAGTGTCTCTGCCATTCATACCTTCCCGGCCGATGACGGCACCTACGGTGTCTCCTTGAAGCTGGATTTCAAAGGCACCCAGTCCCTGGACATCGTCACCCGCCTCCGCCCGGGTGAGATCCTCATGACCATGGTCAATGGTGCCGTCGTGGACTATGTCCGCATCGACCAGCCCGTTTCCAATGGCATCTTCACCGTCTGGCGTGGCATCCCGGCGGACCTCATCGCAAGCATGGAGGAAAAGTATCCGAAAATTAACGAACTCAATTCCTCATCCACCTTCCTGGAAATGACTCCCTCCACCCGCAAGGAAAAACGGGAGGCCAAGCGCAATGCCTCCCGCGACTCCAAGGAGAAGGAAGCCGAGGTGAAACGCCGCTCCCGCGATGAGTTCGACCCCGAGCTGCCTGAAAACGAAATCGTGCCGCTGTCTAATCTTTTGGACAATACTTCCCGTTAGGCCGTCGTCGGCATCGCTCCTTTTTCCATCGGCATCTCAACCATTGCAGGCATCTTCTTGGGCGCTCGCCCAAAAAGGGTACGCAGCTCTGCCATCAGCCACAGCCGGGTACCCCAGCGCAGGAAGCGCAGGGCGGAAAAATCCGGTGTATAGCTCTGGCCCAGCGTCAGGTCCATGCCCGTATTCCAGGCACCATATGTCCCCTTCGCCTGGCGCTTTTTCGCCATCGCATTCAGACGGCGGTTATACAGCGCCATAAACTTGGCGAAGACCGTTCCCGCAGGACCATCATACGGCAGCCTGCCAAACTCATAGTCCGGGTTGTCATAGACCAGCCGCACAGGTCCCACAAAATAGGTGCCCAGGTCCATGATGAAGGCGATTCGGGTCAGCTCCGCGTCGCCCATGTATTCGTATTTACCTTTATACAGCGATTCAAACCACAGCCGGTAACTGCGTTTATACGCCCCTTTCAGGTAATTCAGCGTCTCGGTGATATCCTCCCCCATCGCCTGCTTGCCGATCATCCGGGTGACCGCAAAGACGGTATGCCCGCAATAGTCCAGCCCCTGGCTATACAGAGGGTCAATAAAACCCGCCGCATCCCCCACCATCGCCCAGCGGTTGCCCGCCATCTGCTCCGTATAATAGGGCAGTCCCTTGTAATAAAAGGTGTCATCCTCAACCGGCTCTGCGTTTTCAAACATCAGCCGCCCGATCGGGTGCTGAAGGATGTGCGCATGCAGCCTTTCCGTCAGTGACCTGCCCTCCGGCAGCGTGAAGACATTTCGGTCCCAGACAATACCCGCGCTATAGTCACCATTCGCCAGCGGGATCAGCCACACCCACCAGCCACGGCCCATCAGATGATTCGTGGCTGCCGCGCGGGAGGCCTTCGTCCGCATCATCAGCTTTGGATTCATCGTCCGGCTTTTGTGACTGTCCAAGGAGTTCACATTCCGGTAGCGGCACCACAGGGAAGATGTCGCGTGCTCTTCTCCCAACTGGCGGTGCAGCCCCAGTTTTTTGGACAGCAAAGCCGCCTTACCAGAGGCATCGATGACCCAGCGGGCCGTGAAGGTTTTTGTCTCTTCCTTGCTCACCGCCACCGTCACCCGGTGATTCTCATCTCCCTCGGCCAGCGTGACCTCCCGCAGGGTCGCCGGGCGCAGCAGGTCCGCTCCAGCCTCACGGGCCAGCTTCAGCACATGCTCATCCAGCAGTGCGCGGTCCAATTGAAAAGTCGGCAGTCGGCTCTGGAATTTAGGTCCCAGCTCGGTGCAGTCTTCCACACTGTCTTTTGGACTGTTGCAGAACCACATCCGCAGACCGTGCTTCTGATAATGATGTGCGCTCAGGTAACTTCCCAAGTGCAGAACACGTGTCAGGAAACAACCGCCCACCTCGGACGTGCTCTCCCCCACTTTCCGGTCAAATTCCACCTGCCTTTCCACCACCAGCACCCGCAGTTCCGGGTGATCTCTTTTCAACAGCAGCGCGGCAGAAGCTCCGCTGAAGGCTCCACCCATAATGATCACATCATAGTCGGCCTGGCTCACGGAAGGCATTTGGGGATCGTTCATGATATTTTAACTGGGTTGCAGGTCTGGGCGAAGGGTGCCATCAAAGAAGAAGTGTCAGGCCGAAGCCAGAGGGTTTTTACGGAGGCACTGCAAAACCGTTCCCCCATGCCCGCTGAAGAAACCGCCAAAGAAGCCCCGCCGCAAGCACCACGTCTGCGGAATACGGGCCTGCATGGAGCCTTTTGGACCCAGATGTTGCTCAAGGTCCTGCGTTTCATGCCAGTCTGGCTTTGCCTCCCGCTGAATGCCCTGGTCGTCGCCTTCATCTACCTGATGGCTGGCCCGCAGCGCCAGGCCGTGCTGGCAAACCTCCAGGGCCTGCGCCCGGATTTTGGCCTCCTCCGCCGTTGGTGGGCGGGCTATCAGGTGTTCCTCCAGTTCGCCCTGACCTACCTCGACCGCCTCTGGCACATGCATTTTAAACGCGAGGTCACCTGGGACATACCTAACCTCTCGCACTTCGAAGAAATGCGCGCTCATCCGGGCGGCGTACTGGTTTTCACAATTCACAGTGGCAATTACGACATTGGAGCCACTCTGTTCGCCCAAAAGTTTGGCCGTACCCTCCACATGGTCAGGGTACCTGAACAAACGGCCGAACTTCAGGAGCTCCGGGCTGCCGAACTCCAGAGTGTGGAACGCGAAAATCCCCACCTCCGCGTCCATTACAATGAGGTGGACAGCCACCTGGGCCTGGAACTCTGCCGCATCCTCATGGCGGGCGAGGCAGTCGCCGTTCAGGGAGACCGCGTCGTCACCGGCGTCTCCCCCATTGAAATGGATCATGAAGGCGTCACCTTCAAAATTCCCCGGGGCCCTCTCGTCCTGGCTGAAATCTCCCGTGTCCCCTGCTATCCCATCTTCCTTCAGCGCCTCGGCATCCTGAAGTATCGCATCGTCTGCGGCCCCTGCTTTTACGACGGAAAGACCAAGATCCGTGCGGACGACCTCGGCAAAGTCTGGCTGCCAATCATGCACCGTTTTGTCCATGAGCACTGGGACCAGTGGTTCGTCTTCGAAGCCCTCGTCAAAGAAGCCAAAAGCGCTCCGCCGGACGAGCCAGCGGAGCGCTAAAATAGTTACTCCAGGTCAGTTCAGGCGATGTGCTCACCCTTCAGCACATCATCCAGCGTCTGGCGCTCACGCACCACGGTCGCCTTGTCGCCATCCACCAGGATCTCCGCCGGCATCGGCCGCGTGTTGTAATTGGAGGCCATGGTAAAGCCATAAGCTCCGGCGCTCAGCACCGCCAGGTAATCACCTTCCTTCACGAGGGGGATCTCACGGTTCTGGGCCAGGAAGTCCCCCGTCTCGCAAATTGGCCCGACCACATCCACCTTCTCCACCTCATCCGTATTCGGCTGCTTCACCGGAGTGATCAGGTGCCAGCCTTCATACAACGTCGGGCGGATCAGGTCGTTCATACCTGCATCCACGATCTTGAATGTCTTCGCTGCACCGCGCTTCTCATAAAGCACCTTGGTCAGCAGCACACCCGCATTACCCACCATGAAGCGGCCAGGCTCACACAGGATGCGCAGTCCCAGCGGGGCCAGATGCGGCACCACTGCCTCGGCATACGCCTGCACCGTCAGCGGATGCACTTCGCTGTTCTCCTCCCACCAGGCCTCATCACCGGAATCCAGGCTCTGCTTGTAATTGATGCCGATGCCGCCGCCAATGCTGAAGAACTGGATTCCATGCTTCTCCTTCACTTCGCGGACCAGCGGGGTCACCTTCTTCACCGCTTCCACAAACGGATCCACACTAGTGAGCTGGGAGCCAATGTGCATCTGCAGGCCCCGGATCTCGAGGTTCGGCATTTCCGCCGCCACCCGGCCATAGACTTCCAGGATGTTTTCAAACTCGATGCCAAACTTGTTCTCACTCTTGCCCGTCGTGATCTTTGCATGCGTCTTCGCATCCACATTCGGATTCACCCGCACGGCCACCGGAGCCTTTTTGCCGATCTCACCCGCCACCTGGTTGATGTAGCGCAGCTCCGCTTCGGACTCCGCATTGATGCAATAAACACCCTGCTCCAACGCATAGACGATTTCATCCCGCGTCTTGCCCACACCGGCAAAGGTGCACTTGCGGGGATCTCCCCCCGCCTTGATCACCCGGTAGAGCTCCCCGGCGGAAACAATGTCAAAACCGCCGCCCAGCTTCGCGATCGTGCTCAGGATGGACAGATTAGAGTTCGCTTTCACCGCATAGCAGATCAGATGATCCAGCGGGCTCAGCGCCGCATCCAGGCGGGTAAAGTGGTCCGTGACCGTGGCCTTCGAATACACGTATAGCGGCGTGCCGTGCTTTTCAGCCAGGGATTGAAGAGAGACATTTTCGGCGAACAATTCGCCCTGAGTATAACGGAAACTGTGCATATGCGGGCCGGGTAGATAGGCGGAAAAGTCACCTGTGCAACCGCTCCCGCATCTTCTCAGCCCTTCCTCATGAAACTTCTGCCTTTGATAGTCCTGACTCATCCGTTGTGATGACGTCATGCGCTGTCTCCCACTGCCCCTAGCACTTCTCTTCGTTTTACCCCTCGCTGCCGAAACACCCCCATCCCAGGTAAAGCCCGGCGTACGCAGCATCATCACCTTCAGCGGCTCCATCCCACAAAACAGCAACGAGCAGTATAAAATGCGCCTCACCACCCCGGATGATCCCGCGCCCTACGATCTCAGCCGCGAATCCTTCGAAATCCTCGTTCCCAAAAATTACAAAGACAGCGACCCCCACGGCCTCTTCATCTGGGTCAGCCCCGGCAACCAGCCCAACCTCAATGCAGAATGGGAAAAAGTCCTCGCCGATGAAAAGCTCATCTTCATTGGCGCCATCAATTCCGGTAACAACCGTGAAACACCCGACCGTATCCGCCTCGCCGTGGATGCCAATCACCACCTGCGCCAGCTCTATAAAGTGCACCCGGACCGTGTGTACATCAGCGGCCACTCTGGCGGAGCACGCGTCGCCTCCATGATCGGTGTGGCCTATGCGGATATGTTCACCGGTGCCGCCTGCTTCATGGGCGTCAATTACTTCCGCCCCACCCAGGGCAAGGACGGGATGGCCTATGACCGCCGCTACTTCCCCCACCCCGAGATGGCCCAGATCGCCCAGCAGTATAACCGTTTCGCCCTCATCACCGGTGACCAGGACTTCAACCTCGACAATACCCTGAGCATCTACGAACAAGGCTTCCAGGGCGACGGATTCAAAGGCGTCAAACTCTTCCAAATCCCCAACCAAGGCCACAATGCCCCTGACGCCAAATGGCTGGAAAAAGTGATCGAGTTTCTGGATACCGGGAAGTGACGTAACCGACTGTGCCAGCAGTTAGGCAAGAAGAAGGAGTGAAGGTGGAAAATTCCAGGCCATTGAATTCGATAGACGCAGTCAAAGGGGTGTCATCGAATTATTGGCATGAAGGATACATACCTTACTCCTGTCCTCGCGGGTGTCATGCTCGCTATCACCTTCGCCATTGCAGCTTTCGGAGCCATGGATGCAGCGGAACCCTTCCCTGAGGAAACCCTCAGCATGAACCGTACAGCTCAGCCGCAAGTGGCTGAGTGGTCGGGCATTACGATTCCCTGAGCGCTGTCACATTAACAAAAAAACGGGTGAGGTCGCGTGGACCTCACCCGTTTTTTGTGGGTTCTGAAACTTACTGGACGGCCTTGGCAGCGGCGATGGCAGCCTGAGCCTTGTCGGCTTCGATTTTGGCGTCCATGACCTGTCGCTTGAGGCTGGTGCCAGTCTTCTTCGCATACCACAGCACCAGGGGGCTGGCGATGAAGATGGAGGAATAGGTGCCGAGGAGCACACCGATGGTGATCGGCACGGCGAATTCAAGCATGGCCGGATTACCGAGGAAAAGAAGGGCGACCATTGGAGCAAGAGCGGTCGGACCGGTCAGGATGGTACGGCTGAGGGTCTTGCAGATGGCGTCATTCATGAGTTCGCGGGTGCTGCCACCGACGCCCTTCTGAATGTTTTCACGAATACGGTCAAAGACCACGATGGTGTCATTGATCGAGTAACCGGCGACGGTCAGCATGGCACCCACGTGGATGAGGCTGAGCTCCTGGCCAAAGAGGACGCAGAGACCGGGGACCATAAGCACGTCATGAGCGAGAGCGACGATGGCACCAAGGGCAAAGGCAAACTCAAAGCGGCACATCAGATAGATGAAGATGGCGATGAGAGCGACAACGAGGGCCACGATGGAGATCTTGGCAGCTTCGTCACCAATGACAGCACCGACGCGGCTGCCCTGCGTACCTAAAATCTGGTCAGCAAACTTGGTCTTCACAGCTTCTTCGATGGCCGGTCCGGAGTCGAACTCGCTGCGGATGGCGATGACTTCACCGCCAGTGGCGTTGCCTTTCCGCTGAATGTAATAGGTGCCGATTTCCTTGCCGTCCGGAAGCTTGAGATCCTTGAAGACGTTTTCGATCTCACCATCCGTGATGGTTTTATCCGATTTCAGTTCGACGTGGGTGAGGGCACCGCCGCGGAAGTCAATGCCAAGGCTGGCCTTACCCTTCATGCCAAGAGCGGCGAAGGAAATGGCGGTGATGACGAGGGAGGCGATGATGAATCCCTTAGCCTTCGAAAGAATATCAAAAACCGTGTCAGGGATCAGCTTGGTGGTCTTCAAGCTGGTGAGGATCTTTTTGTCGATTACCCACATGAAGATGACACGTGTCACAATGAGTGCTCCGACCATGGAGGAAAGGAGACCGATCATCAGGGTGACTGCAAAGCCCTTCACCAGACCGCCAGCGATGCTGAAGAGGATGATGGCGGAAATGAGGGTGGTGATGTTGGAGTCCGCAATGGCAGAGAAGGCTTTTTCATAAGCCGCTTCCAGGGCACCGGCGAGGGTCTTACCAGCCTCCATTTCTTCACGAAGCCGCTCATAGATGAGGACGTTGGCATCCACCGCCATGCCGATGGTGAGGACGATACCGGCGATACCAGGCATGGTCAGCGTGAAGCCGAAGAGGGCCATGCCGCCGAAGAGGATGGTGAGGTTGATGACGAGACCAACGATGGCGATGAGACCGGCCATGCGATAAACAAAAACCATGAAGAGGGTGGTGAATGCCAGACCGCCGATACCGACCCACATACCCTGGTTGATAGAGGACTCACCATAAGCAGAGGAGACAGCGCTCTCCGAGAGGATGGTCATCGGGTTTTCCAGCGGGTTTTCCAGAAGGCTGGCAAGGGTGCGTGCCTCCGGCTCTTTGAAACGACCACTGATGACAGCGGTGCCGCCAAACTGGCTGGCCTGAAGGACAGGCGCGGAAATGATTTGCTTGTCCACCACGATGGCCATCTGACGGCCACGGTTAGCTGCGGCGACTTCATCGAAAAGCTTGGCTCCGGTGCTGTCGAAGTTCAGGATGACCTTCCAGCCTTCGGCATCAAAGGTGGCGAAGGATTCCTTCACATACTTGCCTTCCATGTCCGCACGGTTTCTCACCATCTCGCTGCCTGCGCTTGGCAGCTCCTTGCCCTGAGCGTCTTTTTCAGGCTTATAGAACAACTCTTCGGTGCCTGGCTCACGGAGTTCACCAGGAGCTTTTTTGGTCTGGACGATGCGGAATTCCAGATGGGCGACCTGCTGGATCTTGGTGCGTACATCGGCGAACTCTTCGGCCTTCACACCCGGCATCTGGATGAGGATGCGGTCATCCCCCTGAGGCTGCATGGTGAGATCCAGAACGGAGTTGGGGTTGAGACGCTTTTCCAGAATGGCGATTGCCTGCTGGACAGAATCTGGGGTCACAGCTTTAGCGCTTCCATCGTCTGCTTTTCCTGGCTCCAGGCGCACAACGAACTCACTGCCGCCTTGAAGGTCGATGCCCTTCTTGATGCCCATGACATCCACTGTGTAGATGGCGAAGGCGGTGGCGATGAAGATAAGGAGGGTGCCGTACCTGCGCTTGCGGTCATGCATCGTGGTGCCGATGTAAAACAGGAGCAGCAGGAGGATCGAAGCTCCAACGAGGAAGGTTGAGATGGCGGCCATGGTGGGTTGGTTTTGAAAAGGGGCTCAAGGCTCAGTGCTGCAAGAGCAACTGCGGAAACGGATCAAGCGGCAGTGGTTGTTGCTTCGACCACGTCTGTTTTTTTGCTGATGGAGGCGATGGAGCTGCGCTCGTATTCGATCTTCACATTGTCGGCTACTTTCACCATGATGGTCTTCTCCTTGACGCTGGTGATAATGCCGTGTTCGCCACCATTGAGGACGACATGGTCGCCGACCTTGACGCCATTGATCAGTTTCTCGAGTTCCTTCTGGCGCATGCGCTGGGGGCGGATGAGGATGAAGTACATCATGACAAACATGAGGCCCATCATGACCAGGGTGTTCATGCCACCGCCAGCGGCGGGAGCAGGAGATTGAGCGAGGAGAGCGAGAGTAGGGAGGGTCATGAATCTAGGGTTTCGGGACGGGTTTGATAACGGGCGACGACCTCAGCACGGAAGTCGGCAAAGCAACCTTGTTCGATGGCTGAGCGTGCCCTGGAGGCGAGGGACAGGTAGAAATGCAGATTGTGAAGGGAAATCAACCGTAAACCCAGGACCTCCTGGGTATTGATCAAATGGCGGATGTAGGCCCTGGAAAAGCCCTGGCAGAGGGGATGAGTGTCCTCCGCGAGGGGGCGAAAGTCTTTGGCAAACTTATTGTTTCGCAGGTTCAGGGTGCCTTCGTGGGTGTAGGCGGTGCCATTGCGGGCGAGGCGTGTGGGGAGCACGCAGTCAAACATATCAATGCCGCGGGCGATGAGCTCCACCATCTGTGGCGGGGTGCCGAGGCCCATGGCATAACGGGCTTTATGCTCCGGCAGCAGGGGGCAGGTCCACTCTGCAATGCGCATCATGTCCTCTTCCGGCTCGCCGACGCTGAGGCCACCGATGGCGTAGCCGCTGAAGTCCATGGCAACGAGCTCCCGCGCGGAGTGCTGGCGGAGGTCTTCATAAGTGCTGCCCTGGACGATGCCAAAGTGGAGCTGGGCTCCACCGCCCGTCTGCGGCTGATGTTTGTCAATCCAGTCACGGCAGCGGCGCGCCCAACGGAGGGTCAGCTCCAGGCTTTCTTTGGCCGGGGCATGCTCGCAGGGCCAGGGCGTGCATTCGTCAAAAAGCATGGCGATGTCACTGCCCAGGGTGGCCTGGATTTCCATGGCGGTCTCAGGCCCCAGGAACATGGGGGTGCCGTCCACGTGATTGTTAAAATAGCAGCCTTCTTCCTTGAGCTTGCGCAGCTTGGCCAGCGAGAAGACCTGGTAGCCGCCGCTGTCCGTAAGGATGGGGCGGTCCCAGTTCATGAACTTGTGCAGGCCACCGGCGGCACCAATGATCTCTGTGCCAGGGCGGACCCAGAGGTGGTAGGTATTGCCTAAAATGATCTGCGCATTGAGTGAGCGCAATTCGTCCGGGTGCACGGCCTTGACGGTGGCCTGGGTGCCCACGGGCATGAAGATGGGCGTCTCGATCACGCCATGAGGCGTCGTCAACCTGCCGCGACGTGCGGAGGAGCTGGGATCGGTGGCCAGAAGTTCAAACATGGAAGGGGAGCTTAACAGGGAAAAGGGCGCGGAGTGTGGCGGACAAAGGGCCGGGTGTCAAAGGCGGAGGTGAGAAGGTGAAGGCGAGAGGATGGAGATGATGCTGGGAGGCAGACGATGGAGAGTGCTGATTTTGGATAGGGTGCGTGTGGATTTCTAGCTCTAGAAGGAATGGAATATTTGGGCAACAAGATGGGGATGGGGAGAGATTTCAATTTTTCCCCATGCGGGGATTTTTTGATCCAAAGCGTTGATGATCAATGAATTTTGATGGGGATGAGTTTCCCCATGGCGCCCCCAACGGGGGAAAGGATGGGGAAAATGGGGATTTCATGGGGAGCGACGGGGGAAGGCTTATTGCTGATATTTATGGATATTTAACCCTATGCAGAATGACTGCTAAACGGGTGCACGACTGAAAATCACTATCCCGTAGGATGATGATCTGGCGCAAGGGAGGAGGGGGTGGACTTGGGCTAAGTGGGGATTTTTGTTTGGCCAGGGTGATGCCAAGGTAGAAATTTGGGAAGGTGGACTGCGTATTGGTTTCATGCCTCTCAACCGCCGTCAGTTTATTCCCTCCGCTCTTTCTTTGGCCCTGGCTTCCACCTGGACAGGGGTGGCGAGGGCGGGAACCCGCAGGCCGATCAAGATCGCCGTGAAGCTGGGAATGATTACGGGAGGGAAGAGCTATCTGGAGAAATTTGAAATGGCGAAGGCGGCGGGTTTTGACGGTGTGGAACCAGGAGGCCCGATGCCGGAGGCGGATGTGGAAGAAATGAAGATGGCGATCCAGAAGACAGGGATCGTGGTGCCGGGGACGGTGTGCCCCAAGGGAGGAAGACAGATGGGGTCCACGGATGAGAAGCTGCGGCAGGAGGGGGTGGAAATGTTCAAGACCTCCCTGAGGCAGACGCAGGCGCTGGGCGGGACCACGGTGCTGATGTATCCAGGGACGGTGGAGGAGGGGCAGCGGTATGCGGAGGTGTATGAAAACCTGCTGCGATCCACCCGTGAGGTGTTGCCGGTGGCGGAGGAGACGGGGGTAAAAATTGCCCTGGAGAATGTGTGGAACAATCTTTTCCTGAGCCCGCTGGATGCAGTGAGGTTCGTGGATACCATCGGCAGCCCATGGTGCGGGTGGTTTTTCGACATTGGCAACGTGGCGCGCTTTGGCTGGCCGGAACACTGGGCGCGGGCACTGGGAGGGAAGCGGATCTTCAAGCTGGACATCAAGGACTACAGCACGAAAAAGCACATGGAGCAGGGGCCGAAAGCGGGCTTCGAATGCGAGATCGGCGAGGGGGACATCAATTTCCCGGCGGTGATGAAGGCGCTGGATGAAGTGGGCTACACGGGAGGCTGGATCTCAGCGGAAGTGAAGGGCGGGGATGTGGCGCGGCTGACGGACATCCGGAAGCGGATTGAAAAGGTGCTGGAGGGGTGAGGGATGCTGTTGGTTCCTGACCCGTCGGCTTTCCTGGTGGTGGGGACATGTTGGGCTGCGAGACTTCCCAGACAGGCGGGTAATCCGGCGATGGGGCTGGTAGAGCGAAGGAATTTTGCTTCGCCGGACACACCCGCCCTACGAGGGGCTGCGGGGGGCTTGGGGGCACCCTTGGTCGCGGGCAAGAGTGCCCACGGTACTTTTAGCGGTAGAATTCGAGGGTCTGGGCGAGGCCGGCTTTCCAGTTTACCAGGACGTCGTAACCCATGGCTTGGCGGCCGGCGGAGATATCAGCGAGGGAGTGGCGGACGTCACCGATGCGAGAGGGATGAAAATCGGGCTGGAGGTTCTGCTTGGTGAGGCGGTTCAGCTCATCAATGAGCTGGAGCAGGGAGATGGAGTCGCCGGTGGCGGAGTTGAAGAAGCGTCCGGCCACTTTTGCGGCGGGGGCTTCAGCGGCGAGGAGGTTGGCGGAGACGGCGTTTTCTACAAAGGTGAAGTCGCGGACCTGGAGTCCATCCCCAAAGACGAGGGGGCGCTCCCCTTTGAGCATGGCGGTACAGTATTTGGCGATGACACCAGAATAGGGGGAATCAAAGGCCTGGCGGGGACCAAAGACGTTAAAATAGCGAAGGCTGACGGTTTCCAGCCCGTAAAGCTGGTGGAAGAGCTGGCAGTATTTTTCGCTGGCGTATTTTTGCAGGGCGTAGGGGGAGAGGGGATTTGGCGGGAGGGATTCGTCTTTGGAAGGGACTTCGGAATCCCCATAGATGGCGGAAGAACTGGCGAAAATGACCCGCTTCACGTGGGCATCACGCGCGGCGATGAGAACCTGAAGGGTGCCATTGAGGTTATCGGCGTGGCTCTGGAGAGGCTGGGAGATGGAGAGCGGAACGGAGGGGAGGGCTGCTTCATGAAAGACCCAGTCACAACCGGGAGTAATCCTGGCCAGCAGGGCCGCATCGGCGATGTCTCCCTGGATGAATTCAAGGTCGTCGCCGGGTTTTTTCCAGTCGAGATTTTGAAGGCTACCGAGGCTGAGGTTATCGAGGACGACGACGCTGGCCCCGCGAGAGCAGAGGGCTTGAGCGATGTGGGAGCCGATAAATCCGGCACCCCCGGTGATGAGGGCTTTCATGGAAGGAGAAAGCGGAAAAGGTAGGCCTAGAATGAGGTAGTCCGGTGCCTGCCGGATGGGGTACGAACAGCCCCTGAATCAGGCTTTCAAAGCCCAGTCCAGGAGGGCCTGGGCATCCCGCCAGACGCCGCCTTCGGTGTCATTGAGGACGACGACGATGCGGCGCTTGCCATTGCGCTCACCACTGGCGACGAGGCAGTAACCGGCGGCATCGGTATAACCGGTTTTCATACCATCGCAGTATCCGGCGCTGCGGAGGACACGGTTGGTATTGGAAAGCTCCGTGACGCGGCCGTTGGGCCATTTGAAGGAGTAGCTCTGGAGCTTGACGATCTCCCGAATGGCAGGCTGGACATCGCAGGCTTTGGCGATGGCGCTGAGATCCCGAGCGGTGCTGAAAGGTTCATCGCCATTGCGAGCGGGGAGGCCGTGGGGATTGACGTAATGACTGTCCTGGAGGCCCAGGGCGAGGCATTTTTCGTTCATTTTAGCAGCGAAGGCTTCGACGCTACCTGCATTGTCCCGGGCGAGCGCCTGAGCGATGTCGTTGGAGCTTTTCACGAGCATGGCCGTCAGCAACTGGCGGCGGGTGTACTGCTCACCTGCCTTGAGGCCGATGCGGACGGGGGAGCACTGGGTATCGCTTTCCTCCACCGTGACAATTTTATCCAACTCCCCGGCCTCCACGACGAGCAGGGCGGTGAGGAGCTTGGTGGTGCTGGCGATGGCTCCGCGCTTGTCCGGGTTTTTTTCAAACATGATCTCATCCGAAGCGGCATCAATGACAATAACACGGTCTGCACTGATCTGCGGGATGGGGCCACGGAGTTGGCGGATTTCCACCTCGCGACGGACGCGCTTGGTTTTTTCGACCTCTTCCTCAAGCTGCTTCTGGAGGCTGGCGACGCTTTTTTCTTTGGCCAGGAGGTCCAGGCGGTTGCCCTCCATGACCTGTTTTTCTTTGGCCAGGGCCATCTCACGCTGGATGACGGCGGCCTCCTTTTTATTGACCTCATCTTCACGCCACTGGAGCTTCACCTCACGCTGGGGATCTTCGCAGCCGGTGAGAGGGAGGAGGGCCAGCAGAGCGATCCACCGGAAGGACTTGGGAAATTGGAAAGTGGTCATATCACAGTTCAGCCAGGAGTTCCTTCAAACGGGCGGCAGGCCACTGCCCGGGAGCATTCGCCTGACCAAGATAGCCGTAGTTGAGCAGGCTGCCACACTTTGCAAGGACCAACCGCGAAACACGCCCCAAAGGTCCCATCCCCATGGTGGAAAGTCGCAGGCGATGGACCTCCGAAGTGAGGGTGATGAGGCGGGTAAGATCTGCGGAGGTATTCAGAAAAGTGGCCAGTTTCACCGCATCCAGGCCGGCAGGTTGGGCAAAATTGATGGCTCCACGCAGGACTTCCTCCCCCGGGGTGGTCTGGAAGTCATGAAAGGAGCCGATGACGCGGACGCCCCTGCCCTGCGCTTTTTGCACCAGGGGACGCATGTCCATGGCGCTGCGAAGCTCGATATCAATGAGGACTGCGAGGTCGAGAAGAGGCTCGATCATGGCGATGCGGCCGGCGGCATCTTCTGTGCCCTGGCCACCTTCAGCGGGGTGACGGGCGGTGAGCAGGATGGGGACGGTGTTGCCGGAAAGGGCGGCGCGGATGTCTGCCGCAGGTGTTTTAAGGGTATCGAGCCTGAGCTCAATGACATCACAGGAGGCCTCCCTTTGCGCGGGGCTGAGGCTGCTCCAAAACTGGAGGGTTGCAGGGTCTGGGATGACGCCAACCGCGAGGGGGCGGGAAGAAAGTAGCAAGTTGCTGGAGGAAAGAAGTTGTGGCATTCGCTAGGTTTGTTATAATTTCAATAGAAACAAAGTAATCGCGCAGGAGAACATTTAACCTGATTATGCTTGGTCGCCGACAGGAAATCAATTTACAGCTTACCCAGCTGCTAGATAGCGCCTTGCTTATTTTCTGCCTTTGGCTGGCGCATTTTATCCGTTCATCGGTCCTTTCGCAGATCTGGCCGGAGCTGGTGGAGATCCCGCCGGTGGAAAAATTATACTGGATCATGGCGGTGGTGGGTCCTTTTACACCGCTGGTACTGGAGGCCCGGGGATTTTACGCACACTTTTATCACAAGGCCCCCGCACGGAGCCTGCGCCAGCTGGCTGAGGGGCTGGTGATCATGGGCACGATCATCGGCGCGCTGGTGGTGTTTTTAAAATGGGAGGTGCCCAGCCGATCCGTGATCCTGATGGCGGTGATGCTGGCGGGGATGGCGCTGCTGATCCGGGAGGCGGTGCAGAGAAGTAAGCTGCGCCACCAGATCGCCTCCGGCAAGGGGCGTGAGCGGGTGCTGCTGGCGGGTCTGGGTTCTGACATGGAGAGTTTTGTGGAAAAACTGCCGGCGGAGCAACGGGCGAGCCTGGAAATTTGCAGCCTGATCGACATCACGCGGCAGCCGATCAGTGACTTGGTGGCGGCCATGCATGAGCAGTCTGTGGCGCGGGTGATCTTTGCCGCCCAGCACGTGCATTTCAGCAAGATCGAAGAAGCGGTGCAGGCCTGTGAAACGGAGGGGGTGGAGGCGTGGATCGCTGCGGATTTCTTCCAGACGGCGATCGCCCGGCCGACCTTTGATGTGATGGGCGGAAGGCTGATGCTGGTTTTCCACAGTACGCCGCAAATCTCTTGGGCACTGTGGTCTAAAGACATCCTGGACCGCCTGGGCGCGGCTGTGCTGCTGCTAGTGACCCTGCCCCTGTGGCTGGTGGCGATGCTGGGTATCCGGCTGTCCTCAACAGGGCCGATTTTCTTCCGCCAGGAGCGCTCCGGGCACTACGGGAAGCCATTTCGGATGTGGAAATTCCGCACGATGAATCTGGATGCGGAAGCACGCCGGGCGGAGCTGGAAACCTGGAACGAAATGACGGGGCCGGTTTTTAAAATCAGTGATGACCCACGCATCTTCCCCTTTGGCCGCTGGCTGAGGCGGATGAGCATCGATGAACTGCCGCAACTGCTCAATGTGCTGCGGGGGGAGATGAGCCTGGTGGGACCGAGGCCGCTGCCGGTCTATGAGATCCAAAAGATAGCCAAGCATGCGCAGCGGCGACGCCTCAGCGTGAAGCCGGGCCTGACGTGTCTGTGGCAGGTGACGGGGCGGAATGGTATCCGCAACTTTGAGGAGTGGGTGGCACTGGACCTCCAGTACATCGACAACTGGTCTCTCTGGCTGGATCTCAAGATCCTGCTGCGGACACTGCCGGCGGTGCTGCGTGGTGTGGGGGCATCCTGAGAAGAAGGGTTCACAAACCGCCACTTGCCTGCCATGGCGACACCTGCGAAATAGCAGAGGACCTGTGCCGACTGGCCAGCCCTCACGTTTTTACCCATGACCCCGATTTCCTTTTGCTGTGTCACTTTCAATGCCGAGCGCACGCTGAATACTACGCTGGCCAGCCTCGCAGGAGTGGCGGATGAGATCATCATCGTGGATTCCTTCAGTACGGATGCGACGATGGAGATCGCCCGGCGCTATACGTCCAAGGTCGTCCAGGAACCTTATCTATACCACGGGACGCAGATGAACAAGGCCACTGCCCTGGCGACGCATGACTGGGTCTTCTGCATCGATGCGGATGAATCCCTGGATGAGGAACTGGTGAAGACGCTGAAGGAATGGAAGGAAAAGGGGCCGGGGGATCGGGATTCCTTCCGGGTGTGGCGGGAGTGGCTATTCCTGGGCCGGAGCCTGCACGCCTTTTATCCCGTCTCCTCCCCGGATCGTATCATCCGGCTGTATAACCGGCAGTTGGTGCGCTTCAACGACCGGCCGGTGGATGACAAGCCGGAGGGCCAGAAGAAGATCGGCAAGCCGCCGCTGGCAGGCCTATTGAAGCACGATACGACAGGGTCTATCCATGATCTGTTTGCCAAGTGTAACCATTACTCCAGCCGGGCGGCCCGAGGGGCGGGACCGGAGGCGGTGGCAGACAGCTCCCTGGGCAAAGTGGTGCTGCGCCCCTGGGGGGCGGTGGCGAAGTGGTATCTGCTCAAGCAGGGATACAAAGATGGCTTCCCAGGCCTGCTGCTGGGGGTGTATGCCTTCCTTTACACCTTCCTGAAGTATGCCAAGATGTATGAACGGAAGATCAACGAACAGGGCGGAAAGTAGGCGGGTGCCTGCTGGACTCCGCAATGAATCATTGCGAAGTCCGCGTGGATCGGGTCAGCGGGCGGCGGCGGCGAAGGCGGCCTGGATGAAGTCCCCGCGAGTGGATGCCTGGGCCAGCTTTTCTGCCGCAGTGAGGCCAAGTTCCCCAGCCAGGGCGAGCCAGCGGGTACGAGTGGCCTCATCAAGGGATTTGTCCAGCTCAGCAGCATGTCCTGGATTGGCCTCATAATACTGGCCGTGGAGGTTTTTGCCGCGCTGGCCGGGCTTTTCAGGCATGGGATTGAGGCCATGCAGGCCGCCGGCGGTGCCCCACCACTGGACGGCATCGAAAAGGGCGTGGCCAGGGAGGACATCGGCCACGTAGATGGTGGCGGATTTGTCCTGGTGCAGCTTAGCCTGGAGGGCGGGGACGGAGACTTCCTGGACTGGCTGACCGGACTGGGCGGCCATGGCTGCGGCGTGCCCTGCCGCCTGGCCCAGGGACATCCAGATGGGCTCCAGACGCAGCGCACAGAAGCCGACATGGGAGGAAGACACGGCGACGGGAACGAGGAGATTGCTGCGCTCCTTTGGCAGCAGAGCACCGTAAGGGATCTGGTACGGAGGGACGGGGTTGTAGAGCTCGCCACCATGTTTTCCGCCGATCTGCGGACCTTCATGAGAGGTGCCATGGCAGTTGTTGCCATAATCCCCCATGGCGATGGAGGCAGTGAAGAGCTTGGCGCGGGCATCGTCTTTCGCATGCTCGCTGTCCTGCTGCACATAGACGTGCTGACCGGTCATGCGGCGGGCTTCGCGCACGTAGAGCTGGGGAGGCAGGTGGTCTGTCTCGGTGAACTCGTCTTTGCACCAGCCCCAGGCTTTAGCAGGCTGCTGAATATGGGCGGGGACGGCTTCATCATTGATGAGGAAATAGAGGAGGCCGACGTTGTAGCGTACGTGCTCTTCGAAGATGGCCTGGCGGGCGGCTTCATCCCCCTCCGGCCAGGCGAGATTGTGCCCTGGCATGGACAGGCGGACGAGGCCACGGGAGACGTCATTGAGGTCATACTTGTTGTTAGGAAGAGCCGGCGTCTGGGCCTTGACGATGCATTTCGAAGGATAACCAAAAACGCGGTCAATGACACCCGGCTTCAAAAAGTCCAGCACGGGCAGGAAGTCTTCGCGCTTATAACCCTTCGGAGCGGTGATGGGCACAACGTTCGCGGGATCATCCGTGGCGCAGAAGCGGAAGTTGTAGGCTTGCAGCTCGCTGTCTCCTTTTTCAGGGGCCAGGGACTCTCCATACTGGTCCTGGCCTTCGCGACCGACGTGGTATTTGACCCCTGCTTTGGCCATGAGGTCACCTTCATAGCTGCCATCAATGAAGACTTTGGCCTGGACTTTGAGCGTCTCATTACCGGCTTTGAATTCAGCGGCTTCCACTTTTTCACCCTGGGTCTGAACCGAGGTCAAAACGGTGCTCCGGTGGATGGTGATGCGGGGGTCCTTGAGCATTTGCTCCAGGATGAGGAGATTCACCTTCGGCTCGCCAAAGGTGCCTTCAAAGCTGGCCTTCACCTGCTCAGACTCTGCGCCGTAGGTTTTGATGTAGTGAGCTTTCACCTGCTGGCTGAATTCCAGGAAGCTGCCGGTGAGGGATTCCAGAGAATGAAAATCTGTGTGGGAAAGACCACTGGTCAGGAGGCCGCCGATGCGGGCCGTGGGCTCGATCAAAATCACCTCGCTACCGGAGCGGGCGGCGGAGACGGCTGCGGCCACACCGCCGGGGGTGGCACCGTAAATGCAGACATCGGTTTCCAGATCAGCCGCCTGGAGGCTGGTGGCAAGGAGCAGAGCAAGGGTCAGTATTCTCATGGCAGGGGGAGCCATGTTATACGTCATTTGCTGCGCCACTCCAGCAGTCCTTGCTCATTCTTCTCATAGATGACGGGCAGGGCCTTATCGGGCTGGCCCAGGCCATCCGGCAGATAACGGCCATCGGGGGCAAACCAGGCCGTGCGTCCTGCCTGATGGCGGATCCAGCCGATGAGTTTTCCTTCCTTGTCATAGCGATGGACATCGCGCCAGGGTTTAGGCGTGGTGAGTCTGCGGTCAACCCAGGCCGGGGCGTTGGAGCGCTCCAGCGCCTCCGGGAAAAGCACCTGGCTGAGCAGAGTACGATTGAGACCGCTGATGTAATAACGGTCCGCATCGGTAAGCTGGTCCAAAGGGACAAACGGGGTGATGAGGCCGCTGCTGTTTTCCGAGAAAATATTCAGATCTTTAAGCCTCTGTATTTGATGGGCGATGTCCGCCTGAGCGGTGGGTTTGCTTGATTTGGCCGCGAGAGAAAGCAGTTCCCTTTGAAAAGAAGGATACAGATCGGTGAATCCGGCCACGGCTTCCAACGCCTGCTCGATGGCGGTGCGCACCGTCAGTGCACGGTCCCCGGGCAGTGGAGTATCCAGAGTGGTAGCCACGCTCTGCAGCAGAGTTTTTTTCAGGGCAGCGGCCTTGTCCTTCTTTCCTGGATCTGCCTCCAGCCGCCGGACCTCCTGCCACTGCTCATCCAGGGGCAGCCACGCCTTGTGAATGGCCTGACGTTCTGGCGCGGTCAGCAGTTTTTCCACGAGCCGACTGCGAAGGCCATCCCCGGCCAAAGAGACGGCCTGCATGGCTTTTAGCCAACGGGCATCCTGGCTGCTGGGCGGGAGACCCAGCTCTGGATTGTGGGCCTGGTAGCAGATCTCTGAAATGCGGCCTTGAGCGTCATAGAAATGCATTTCGTTAGGCAGCATGTAAAAGCTGATGATTGCAGGGGCACTGACACTGACGTCATTGTCTGCAAACAGTCCGATGTCCACGCGATGACTGCGGATGCCTGATGCCGTGGTGAGCGGGGGATGCCAGCGCACAGTCAGCCTCGCCACAGGCTCCTTTGTGGAGCTTTCCAGCCGGACTAGCTTGGGGTTTCCCTGCAAAAGCTGCCAGCGTAACCGGACCGGCCTGCCCGTGAGATCCGCGCTCTTTTTAGCACTGACGGTCACCACGTATTCAGAGCCATTGCCCCGCATGATGCGGGCGATGGAGACGGGGGTATCTGCGAGTTTATACGGATGGGGCTTTTCTGCTTCGAAATAATCTTTTCCGGCAACCAGGGAAGTTTCCTCCACCACTTCCACCTGAACGAGGGGTGGGATTTTGGCCGGGGTCGTCTCATGAGCCATGCGGACCATTTTTTCTTCATCCAGACCGCTGACATCAAAGACCACGGGATGAGCGGCACCGGTTAAATAATCCGAAGCCGTTTTAACCTTCTTGTTAGACTGGCGGAAAATGGACTGCACGGTGGGCATGAGCAGACGCTTTTCGATAAGCATTTTCTGCGTTTCAGGTGGGAATGCGGCGATGGTGGTGAACACCGCATTGAGAAAAGGCTGGTCGCTGCCGGAAGAGCCCTGCGAAATGATCGAGCAGGCATTGTTGGAAGGATAAAGATCCCCGTATCCGCCCACTCCGTTGCCGCCAATGTCATAATCCTGGTGCTCAGGGTAGATCATGAGATTGTTGGCCAGATACTGCATCATCAGGAACTTCTGCCCCTGAGGGTCCACCTGGTATAAGCGCGGCAGGCTGCCGCCCTGATCGGCGGCGGCGGACATGGAGCAATTGCCCACCGTGGGCTTCATCCTCAGCGCCATGGCCGGGCCTGTCGGTGGGCCGCTTTTAGTATCCGGCTGAAAGATTTGCAGCTGAGGATACTGCGCAGTCTTCAGCGGGGAATGCTGGCCATCGCGATTTTCATACGTGATGGCTTCCAGCCCTGCGGCTGTACCGGCCTCATGCCACTCATTGAGGATCTTTCCCACCGTATCCCCCCGCTGGGTGATCTGCGCACCGGCGTTTAAAGCGAGGGACGCAACCAGGGCGGCGAGCCCGGGGCGGAAGCCAGAATGAATCATCCTCACGGGCAACAGCTTCCCGCGAGCAGGGCCCGTGTCAATTGAATGCCGGGGCAAGCAAAGGATCAGACCAGGTCAGCGCGGGTATAAGCGGCCACCACCGGATAACCCTTGCCTTCAATATTCTGGCGGCCGCCTTCCTGACGATCCACCAGGATGAGTGCGAAGGCGACCTTGCCACCTTCTTCCTCAATGGCCTGGATGGCCTTCAGCGTGGAGTCCCCGGTAGTGATGACATCATCCACAACCACCACGGGCTGAGACGGGTCAAAATTCCCCTCAATACGCTTGCCACGTCCATGGCCTTTGGGCTCTTTGCGCACATTGAAGGCCTGGATCACTTTGGCATCGCCAGCCATGCTGGAGGTCATGGCCACCGCAAGGGTAATGGGGTCCGCCCCCATCGTCAGCCCACCCAGGGAGCCGATGCTGAGTCCTTTGGCCGCTTCTTCCTTGCGCAGCAGATCATGCAGCACCCGGCCCACGAGCACCGCCCCGCGGGAATCCAGCGTGGTCACCCGGCAATCCACGTAAAGATCGCTTTCCTTGCCTGAGGCGAGGGTGAATTTGCCCGTCTTTACGGATTTGCTACGGAGGATTTCGGCGAGTTCAGCACGGTCGGATTCAAGGGACATTAGGTGGGTTTAGCGGGGGCCAATGGAGAATCAAGGCCGGGATTTAAAGTCGGCAGCTAATTACTCGACAGAGAAGGTTGAGGCGCTAGAAATTTCACTGTAAATCCTCACAACTCCCTTTTATGAAAATCACTGTGCCCTTACCCTGGAAATACTTGGCCGCATGTTACGGGTTGATCAGCATTTTCTCGTCACTGCCTGCCCAGGGGCAGGTGGCTATCTATAAGCCATTGGTATTCGGCCAGGAGTCTTTCCTGGTCAATAGCTCACTGCGCCTGCCAGCAGGTTCATATCTGGGATCAGGCATTGTCACGCTCAAGCCGGAGAACAATCAACGATCCAGCTTTGAGATCTCTGATTCCACCACCATCGAAGCGGCCAAGCTGGTGGTTCATGAGGGGGCTCAATTGCGCGTGCGTGGTGCCGTACTGAGAAGCTGCCAGATTTATGCCGAGCCAGGGGCCGAAGTGATCATTGAATCCTCTGCTCTAGACAAATGTGAGATCGGCGGCAGCACCTCCCGCACAGGCAGGCCGACCTCGTTCCGAATGACCAATTGCATCCTCCAGGCCTGCGCGTGGACAGCACCCGGCAACGCTTTGGGGTTGGAAATGATGGACTGCCGGGTGAGTGACCAGTTTTCGACCAGCCATCTCCTAAGAATGGCCGTGGGTGGAGAAAACACGCCCGTCACCCTGGCCCGGCGGCCCACCATCCGTTACACGAAGTTCATCAACTGTGCGATTCATCCGACTTTGATGCTGACCCTTTCCCAGGTCACCATCGAAAACTGCAAAAGCATTTCTGGAGGCGGCCCGATCCTCTTTGGGGAGGTTGGGGATACAAATCCAGAGGTCATGCTGCCGGTACGCTGGGTGAACAATGATCCACCAGCACCCCCCAAAATTGGTGGCGGGGTGGGCCTCCAGATGATCTTGGAGCCGATCTCTGGCGGCTGCACACTCACCGCGCAGACCCTGGATGGCCAACTGATGCTGGAGGGCATGGCAAATGCTACCCCCAAACCTTTGCGCGAAGCCCTGCCTGCCTCTGTGACGAACGGGGATATGGCGACCAAGAAGGACGAAACTCCGCTGCCCACTCCGGCGGACAAGCCTGCGGCCAGCACCGTCAAACTCAAACAGGCACATGTAAATGGCCTCCTGGTCATGCCCTTGGAAAGCGGACAGGAAGCCGGGGAAGTGACCCGGATGAACATTACAGCCGTACCAGGAGGCTCTTCCCTTCGCTTCACCCAATCTGTGGGGGAGGACATGGACGTCGCCTTGCGTGAGGTGCGCAAATTTTTGGACCTGCGGCATCAAATGCCCACGAATATGGATTTAGAAATCGCCTTTGAAGAGAAATATTCCGACAAGGATGGTCCCTCCGCCGCAGTCGCCTGCGCCCTGCTTGTGGAGGCGGTCATCACAGGCAAACCCTGGGATCCCACTTTCGCGGTCACCGGGGATATGAATGCGGATGGCTCCGTGCAGCCTATCGGCGGTGTAGCGGCCAAGCTGCGGGGAGCGACACGCGGCTCATGCAAAATCGTGGCCGTGCCTGCCAAAAACGAGCGGGCCGTTTCCGACGTCCTGGTGATGGATGGTCCCGCACCCCTCATTGCGATCCATATCTTCGCGCTTGAGCAGTTCGATCAAGCCGTAAGTCTGGCCAGTGTGGAGCGACCTGTTCCCCTCCAACAAGGAATGTCGGAATTTGAAGTGATTAAATCCGTGCTGATGCGAGACCCACGTCAGGCAGCCGCCATTTTGCGTACACCGCAAGCAGTGGCCCGGCTGCAATCCGTTTTGGAAAAAGCGCCCAACAGCCTCTCGGCCAAATATCTGCTGGCATATGGCCAGGGCCGGGGGCCGACCACCCTTTCCCTGAGCGGCTCCCTGGAAGCAGCGGATACCAATGCTCTGGGCTTGGTGAACTCTATCCAAAATGATTTCAAAGGCACGGTCAGCACCCTGAAGCAGGATGAACTGGGGGGCACGCTCAACCGCCTGAGAAATCTGCGGCCACGGCTGGACCAGCGCGTATGGGCTTATGTGGACGCTCTGGTGGACTATGGGGAACTCGTCCGGACGGAAGTGCTGAATCCTTCCCGCACGTATGCCAAATTCAATGAACTGGCTTACCGGGCCCGTCAGGCGGCCGCTCTTGTGGTTTCCTCTAAAAAAGCTCTGATGACGGATCCAGGGGTGCGTGAAGACCTGGGGCTGTAATGACGGGCATGGAGGCAGCAGTGTTTTTATACCCGCTGAAGGCGCTGCAAACAGGTCTAAGAGCTTGGCAAGTGCCGGATAGCAGGGACTATAGGGGCTGCCCATGCCACTCCGTGACACTCTGCTTAACCTCGCCATCACTGCGGTGCTGGTGCTGATGGTGGTACTGGGGGGCATTTTGCTCAAAGAAAGCCGCCCTGCTCCCGTGCCGGCGGTGCCGGTAAAGGTGGCCGGTGTACCTGGGGAAACCCTGCCGGATGAAGGCGGCAGCCCCAAGCAGGTAGAAGATAAATTCCTCATCTTCCCCCGTGCCGCCCTGGTGGAAAGCCGCGCCAATGAGGCGGATACCCTGCGCATCCGCATCGGCAATGATGAGCATATTTTTGTCCTGTATTTTGTGGATGCTCTGGAAGCCAACATGAACCACCCCCAACGTGTGGCGGAGCAGGCACGGTACTTTGGCCGGACCAACGAAAGAGTCATCACCTCCACGGGCACTGAGGCTGCCGCTTATGTGGCCGAGCTGCTTAAAACCCGGCCTTTCGAGGTCATCACCCGCTGGGAACGGGTGCCCAATACCCTCCGTTACTATGCCCTCATCCGCTTTGTCAGGGAGGACGGGCAGCGTGTGTATCTCATGGATCTGCTTCTGCGCAAAGGCTATGCAAGACTGGACGGGGTGGATACCCTCCTGCCTGGGGATCCCCGTGACCTGCCGACTTACCTCGCGGAACTCATGGACCTCAGCCGCAAGGCACGAGAGGAAAAACAAGGCGTGTGGGCGAAGATATCCCCGTGAGCCGATACTTTCTTTAACCAAGAATCACGGACAAGACATTTCCGAAGCCCTCGGCTCCTCAAGGCGGGGGATCCACACCTTCCGTCATTTTCCCCTGCTTCAGACGGGTGCGTAGCTTGGACCAAAAATCTTCATCATCTGCGGAGGGGCCGGTATCTGGCAGATTGCGCTGGGTTGATGGTAGCGTAGGCACCTTCACCGCCGTTTCACCACCATCGCTGCGGGCATCCGCCAGGGAGCGTCCATAGGGGGCAAAGATGCCGAGCGGAATGGGATACTTCTGAAAGCTCGTCGGCAGCACACGGTGTTTGTTGATGAAGTCCGTCGGGCTGTAGTAATTGCTGTTGTCCCGGGCGAACTGGCTGCGGTTCATGCCGATGCGCAGGTTCTTGCGCATTTCGAAGTGCAAATGCACCAGATACATGCCGTTGTTGCCGCCCATGGTGCCCACGAGCTGGCCTTTCTCCACCGTCTGACCCACTTTCACCATCCGCTGATGCAAATGCGCGTACAGGCTGTCCACCATGGCAATCTTCCCGGTCTCATCCCGATACGCATGCCGGACGATGATGCAGTTTCCCCAACCGACGCCAATGTTTTCTGAGATGACGACGACGCCACGTGCTGTGGCATAGATGGGGTCTCCCAGGTCGCTGTCTCCGCCAGCCTTGCCATTCCAGTCTTCCCCCAAGTGACCGTTGGGCCAGTAGCCCCGTGATTTGTAGTAACCGTCCGAATTGGGTTTCCCCACCGGAAAATCAAATCCGTCCGCCAATTGGCAGCGGACAAATCCTGCGGCCATCCCCTGACCGCAAAAGAGCAGCACGGCCAGGAACACCATGTATCCTCCACACCATGAGCCACGGTGTGCAGGATGAGTGGGGAGGGCCAAGCCGCCGGGTTTCATAGGGCGGTCAAAGACGGGGTTTCAGCTCGAGGATAGCGAGCTTGGGTTAGGGTTGCGGAGCAGCAGGCGCTGCAGGGGCCGGTGCAGTCGGAGCTGGCTCGGCAGGTTTAGGAGCTTCCACAGGGGCAGGAGCTGGCTCAGCAGGCTTCGGTGCCTCAGCAGGGGCGGCGGGCTTGGGCGCTTCAGTTGCAGGGGCTGGGGCTGTCTCCTTGGCGGCATCAATGAGTGGCTTGGTCGGCACACCAGGCTCTGTGGCTTTTGCCTCACCGGCGGCAGGCTTGGCGGGTTCAGCAGGCTTCGGTGCTTCAGCTGCAGGAGCCACTGGTGCAGCGGCACCTGCAGGTGTTGCTTCAGGGGTCGTCGTGGCGGCTGGAATCGCAGCCGGGGCAGCAGGTGGCGGAGGCGCGTCAAAAATACGGGTGCCGACTTTCTGTGCCTGCTTGCGGGAAACCAGCATAGCCAGGCTCAGCGTCAGAATAAAAAGGGCCACAGCCAGATACACCGTGAACTTCTGCAGGACATTGGTGGTCTGCGCCCCGGCGATCTGGGACATCATCCCGTCACCAAAAGAAGCTCCAAGGCCCTCCTGCCGCGGGCGCTGCATGAGAACGATGAGAATGAGGAGGAGGCAGACGAGAACCTCGACCACTGTCAGAATGCCAATCAAAATGTCCATAAGGGGCGGCGAATATGGGGGCAGACGCCTTTTTGGCAAGCGCCTTTGTGGGATGGCCCCGCCTGACTGTCCTCACAGCCCCTGTTTGCAAGTGAAAATAACCCAAAAAACTTCCTCTCGGGCCTCCCTCAACCAAAGTTATTCACAATGCGTTGGCTTTGAAGGTATTCACTCCTTTTTGCGAAGATTCTCATAATTCAATATCAATTATGCCATATTAACGGCCGAAAAATTATAATCATGTGGAACGCTTGGCGCTGCGTTGTGAAACATTCCCACAACCCTTCTGATGGCAAAAAGACCTGGATGGACACAAGATGTAGTGCATAATCGACCCCGGCTCTCGCTATATCTGGTGGATGTAGCCTCCGGCCCCTCATTCTCTCCTCCCTCAACCTTTCTCAACTTTTCAACCCGATTCTGATACCTCATGGATAAAATCTACAAGATTGGCTCTCGCGAGTTTAAACTGGACCAGGACAAAGCCGAAGAAGCTTTCGCTGCCAAAAAAGTCATCAATGGCCGCCAGACCATGACTTTCAATCTTCTGCCCCTCAAATATCAGTGGGCGTATGATCTTTATCGCATCATGAAGGCTAACCATTGGGAGCCTGAAGATATCCAGATGCAGAAAGATGTGGAGCAATGGCGCTCCCACGAAATCTCCCAAAACGAGCGCTGGATCATCATGATGGGCATCGGTTACTTCAGCGCCGCTGAGGGAATTGTGGGTGACAACGTCCAGCACGTCGTCCGGGAGCTCGTCACCGCACCGGAGCTGAAGCTCGTGCTCGGCCGTCATGCGCATGAGGAAAACATCCACGCGGACTCCCTTTTGTACATGATTTCCAGCCTGGGCATCAACCCGCATGAGTGCGAGGCCATGTTCGAGCAGATCCCCACGATCGTGAAGAAAAACGAGTTCGTGACGAAGCATTCTAACAATCTGCGTCGCGACCTGGACCTCACCAAACTGGAGAACAAGCAGCTCCTGGCCAAAAACATCTTCGTCTTCGGCCAGTGCATGGAGGGTACCCAGTTCTACGGCCTCTTCGGCATGATCCTCAGCCTCTACCGCCAGAACAAGTTCCCCGGCATCGGACAGATGTTCCGTTATACCCTGCGCGATGAGTCCAACCACATCGAAGTTTTCCGCAACCTGTTCATGGACCTCATTGAGGAAAACCCGGACATCTGGACCGCCGAGTTCCGTCAGGACCTCGTCGAAACCATGCGCGAGGCCGTCTCCCTGGAAAAAGAATTCATCCGCGACTGCCTGCCCGTGAACGCCGTCGGCCTAAGCTCCGCCGAATTTGAGCTTTATACAGACTTCATCGCCGACCGCCGCCTCGCCGGCTGCGGCCTCCCTGCCCTGAACCCCGGCGTCACCAATCCCCTGCCCTGGCTGGCGGAGATGATGGACGTCCGCAAGGAGCAGAACTTCTTCGAAGGAAAAGTCACGGACTATCAGAAGTCCTCCTCCCTCGCCGCCTGCTCAGACGACGACCTGTAAGCCACTCTCCACCCGGTAGGTGAAAACGTTTCGCTGGAATGCTCCGGCGCGGATTTTTTCGGCCTGCCAATGCCCTTTTCTGCCTCCATCCATTCCACTCCGCTCCCCGTTATGATCAAGAACCTGCTCCACGAAGACAAGGAACTCAAAAGGGTCGCCCACACTCCTAAAGACCAAAAGCCGCGCTTCGAATGGAGCGCGCTGACCGTCGGTGTGGCTGATTCCTCCGCCTCCGCCATCAAGGTGCAGGTCGGTGGGGATGAGCGTGACTTTGATATGGGTGAAATCGCCGATACCGTCGGCAGCGCCCTGGCGGATCTCTTCATGGCCCGCCAAAAGGAAGGGGACATCTACAACGAGAAGAACCAGCAGCTCGTGCAGACCATCTCCCGCGCTGTCGCGGATGAGTTGCAGCAGCGCACCGTCCAGCTTGCCGATGGAGCCGGCAGCGCGGGCATCCTCAGTGGAAAAGACATCTATCATTGCATCGAGCGCGCCCTCGTCCGCCACAATGCCCACGACGTGGCCCGCAGTCTGGCGGAGCGCCGCAAACGTACAGAGTACGACAGCATCGCCGATAACAACCTGCCGCAGCCTCTCATCGTGAGCACCAAAGTCATCCGCCGCAGCGGCCAGCTCGTGCCTTGGAATCATAACAAGATCGAGATCGCCGTGCGCAAAGCCTTCCTCTCCATGGAGATGGATTCCTCCCCCGCCGTGCAGGTGGCCGAATCCGTCAGCCGTTTCGTCGCGGAAGAAGGCAAGCAGTTCATGCACATCGAAGACGTGCAGAACATCGTTGAGGAGGAGCTCATGAAGCAGGGCTTCTTCAAGGTCGCCCGCGCCTACATCCAGTATCGTGCCCTCCGCTCCAAAATGCGCGAGACGGACGAGGAAATCGCCGAAAGCCTCAGCCAGGCAGACCATGACCAGCAGGCCCTCATCGTCGTCCGCGCCAGCCCCACGGAGACTTTCTTCTGGGACGGCCAGGACCTCAAAAAGCGCATCGACTTCGCCATGCTCGGCCTGGATCTCTGCCTCACCCGCAACGAGATCGAAATGGAGCTGCGCCGCTCCCTGAATTCCGACATCACCCTGGATCACCTCCGGCAGACCGTCATCCTCAATGCCAAGACCCTGATGCAAAAGGACGCGGACTTCGCCAAGTTCGCCGCCCGTATCCGCCTCAGCTACATCTATGAAGAAGTGCTCGGCTGGGACATCGTCAAAGATGGCATCGAGGCCCTGCGCGATTTCCACCGCCGCGCCTTCCGCCGCAATCTGGCCCGTGGCGTCGAGATCGACCGCATCAGCCCCCGCTTGCTCGAGTTCGACCTCGACAAGTTGGCCGAAGCTCTCGAGCCCACTGCCGATATGGACTTCGACTTCCTCGGCATCCAGACCCTCTATGACCGTTATCTGATCGTCGATAAAAAGATCAAGCCCAGCAAGCGCCTGGAGGCACCCCAGCTCTTCTGGATGCGTGTGGCCATGGGCCTCTGCATTCAGGAAAAGGACAACCCGGAGGACAAAATCATCGCCCTGTACAAACTGTACAAAGGCCGCCGCTTCTGCTCCAGCACGCCTACCCTTTTCAACAGCGGCACCCTGCACAGCCAGCTCAGCTCCTGCTACCTCTACAAGGTGGATGACAGCATCGAGTCCATCATGATCCGTGGCATCGCGGAAAACGCCTTCCTTTCCAAATGGGCGGGTGGTCTCGGCGGCTCCTGGACCAGCGTGCGCGGCACCGGCGGTTACATCAAAGGCACCAATGGTGAAAGCCAGGGCGTCATCCCCTTCCTGAAGCTGCACAATGACCAGCTCATCGCCGTGAACCAGGGCGGCAAGCGTCGCGGCTCCGGCTGCGCCTACCTGGAAGTGTGGCATAACGACATCGAGGACTTCCTCCAGCTCCGCGTGAATACGGGCGACGAACGCCGCCGCACGCATGACCTCAACACCGCCAACTGGATCCCGGACCTCTTCATGAAGCGCATGGAGTCCCGTGGCACCTGGACCCTCTTCCGTGCCAATGAAGTGGCAGACCTGCACGAGCTCTACGGCTCCGCCTTTGAAAAACGTTACGTCGAATACGAAGCCCTGGCCAAAACGGGCAAGATCTTCTCCAAAGAAGTCGAAGCCCTCGACCTGTGGAAAAAGATGCTCAAGTCCATCTTCGAAACCGGCCACCCCTGGATCACCTTCAAGGATCCTTGCAACGTTCGCAGCCCGCAGGACCACGTCGGCGTCATCCACAGCAGCAACCTCTGCACGGAAATCACGCTGAACACCAGCGCGGATGAAACTGCCGTCTGTAACCTCGGCTCCGTCCTCATCGACAACCACCTGGACGATGCCGGTAACATCGACCACGCCAAACTGCGCGAGACCATCCGCACCGCCGTGCGCATGCTGGACAACGTCATCGACATCAATTTCTACCCCACCGTCGCCGCCAAGACCTCCAACGAGCGTCACCGCCCCATCGGCCTCGGCGTCATGGGCCTACAATACGCCCTCTACCGCAAAGGCATCCCCTTCGCCTCCAAGGAAGCCGTCGAATTCAACGATGAATTCATGGAAGCCGTCGCCTACTACGCCTATGAGGCCAGCAGCGACGTCGCCACAGAAAAAGGCACCTACTCCTCCTATAAAGGCAGCAAGTGGGATCGCGGCCTCCTCCCCCAGGACACCGTGGACCTCCTGGAAAAGGAGCGCGGCATGGAAATCGACGTCCCCCGTGGTGGTAAAATGGACTGGACCACCCTGCGCGCCAAGATCGCCAAGCACGGCATGCGCAACAGCAACGTCCTCGCCATCGCCCCCACGGCCACCATTTCAAACATCATGGGCTCCAGCCCCTGCATCGAGCCGCTCATGAGCAACATGCTCGTGAAGTCCAATCTCAGCGGCGACTTCATGCTGCTGAACCCCTACCTGATCCGCGACCTCAAAAAACGCGGCCTGTGGACCCCCGAGGTGCAGAACAAGCTGAAGTACATGGACGGCGAAATCGAAGGCATCGAGGAAATCCCCGTGGACCTCAAGCGCCGCTACGCCACCGCCTTCAGCATCGACTGGAGCTGGCTCATCGACTCGGCCGCCCGCCGCCAGAAATGGATCGACCAGTCCCAGTCCGTGAACCTCTTCTGTGGCGAGAGCGACATGCGCACCCTCTCCCACATGTATCGCGGAGCCTGGAAAAAAGGCCTCAAAACCACCTACTATCTCCGCACCCGCTCCGCCTCCAACATCGAAAAAGCCGATGTCGAAGTGAAGAAGGAAATGCGCGGCATCGTCGGCCAAGACCCCACCAAAGCTGCGGCTTACACCGAAGAGCAGATTCAGGCCTGCTCGATTGAGGCGATGCGGAACGGCGGGACTTGTGAGGCTTGTCAGTGAGTCTTCTTGATTGGCAAATAATCCCTTTAAAACTATTTACCAGATCGATCATCAATTACTTAAATTTAGACTTTGGCATTGATTATATGCCGAGTAAAATTTCGCAGGCTTAATTGAGCGTTAAAAATTGTCTTTTCTTCATTGGGATGCTTCGTCACAGCACGCTATCACAACTAAGCGAGTCAAAACCAAAAGCTCTCCGTCCAATCTTCGATCAAGACAATTAATTTGCACTGCTACAATGTTTACTTATCCAGCGAAAATCGTTTGGGCAATGTTTAAACTAACGTGCGCTCTCTTGCTAGTTTGTTTTCTCTGGGAGGGCTTCGGAAATCTGTTTCACGGTGTGCGATGGTTATTTAGTGAGAGCACAATGGCCACGGTCGATAAGCGGGAGTATTATGAAAGTAATTCGGCCGTTCAACTGCCTGCGCGGATTGGAGGAGCCCGAATACCTTTAACCCGTATTTCTTCGCATCAAAACTATACATATTTCGTCGATGGCCGAGAATATCGTGGAAAATCCGTTGTTCATCTCGATAACGAGCATCAATTTGAGATACGCTACAGCAAGGCTAACCCGGGAAATTCGGGTATAGCTGGGGCGGCTATTCGCGATGGTCTTTCACAAATCGCTGTCGGTATAGTATTCTATTTTGGCGTCGCTTTGCTTTTTTATTGTCCTATCTACATGATGGCTAAAATTCGCCATACCAATGTCGTAACCTTTAAGGATTTTTGGTTTTCATGAGATAAGATGCCCAGGGGAAATATGAAGACGAATCATTAGAGCGTGTTTTAGAATTGCCACCGGTGTAAATTCAGCCTACAAAAGACGTGAAACTTCACCCCGATTATCAATCTGTGGTGCCTGAACTGGCCCAAGTTAAAATCCATAGACCTCTAAATACCAGAAGGGAGAGGATATGGAACTTCGAGCAGGTAGCCCATTGAACCATTTGGAATCCATCATCGCAGGTGTTCTCTACGTGCTTAAGGAGAGTAAATCATGGCGCGCCTTGGATGTGCCTTGCATTTCCTTTACGGGCACTGCAGCCGCTGGGCCAAGGCAGGGCTTTGGGACTGGCCATTCAGCAGATGGACTCGCATGGGGGCAAAAACCTTTGCATGATTGACTCCACGCACATCAAGGTTCATCGCGATGGGGTCAACCCCGCCGGAGGCAAGGAAAAGCAGGTCATGAAACGTACAAAGGACGGACTCAACACGAAGTTGCACACTGCCGTGGACGGACGCTGCCAGCCACAGTCATTGATCCTGACAGCGGGAAGTGAGGCCGATGTCGTGCATGCACCTGCGTTGCTGGAATCGGTGGAGGCCAGAAAGGTTCTCATGGACAAGGTTTATGACAGCGATGCATTGCTCGAGATCATTGCAAGCAAGGGCATGAAAGCCTGCACTCCGCCGCGCAGCAATCGGGTGGCCCCGGTGGCTTACGATAAGGAGCTTTACAAGAAAAGGCACTGCGTGGAGAACTTCTTTGAGAAGATCAAAAGGATGCGCCGCATCTCCACGCGTTATGACAAAACCGATGTCTCCTTCATGGCCTTTGTGCTTCTTAGCATCTGCACTTTATCCCTCAGGAACCAATTTTAAAATACGACCTAAATTCCAAGCTTAATATGAAAACACTTTGGCTCACTTACTCATGGAAAGACGATGAAGATCAAGTGAGCTTTATCCAGCAAGAGTTAGAGCGCAAAGGACTCAAAGTGAAGCGTGACAAGTGGACACTTGTTGCAGGGCAAAGGCTTTGGGAGCAAATCGAACATCATATTTCAAATAAAGAAGAGTCGGACGGATGGGCAATTTATTTGACGGCCAACAGTTTGATGAGTCAACCCTGCAAAGAAGAGTTGTCTTATGCACTTGATCAAGCACTGAATCGCCGAGGTCAGATATATCCACTAATAGGGATTAGTGATGGCAATGTGGATTCTCAGGTAATTCCAAAATCGATTGCGACTAGATTATACGTATCGCTCAAAGACGCAGTCTGGGCAGAACGCGTTATCTCTGGCATGGAGGGAATATCGGTGGGGGATAATTCTCGCGAAATTGCCCCATATTTTATGAAATATTATGCCGTTGACCCTACTAAATTTGGTAGGCGCTACGCCATAGAAGTTCGTCCTCGTTGTGGAAATTGGGTTCCATACTTTGTAGGTGTTCGAGCTGGAATGCGAGAAAGGCTCAATCCCTACTGTGCACATGGTTTAGCAAATCAACCTCCCGACACTTCTTTTGATATTTCGCCATATGAACAACTTGATGATTCACGCCAATGGTGGGTAATGGGCTCACAAAACGAAATTTCGTGGGGACATGCGGCGTGGCTTTTTGTTAACGAATTGCCTGGCGAGCTTATCTTCGGATCGAAGACGGATAAGTCACAGCAGTTTTCGATAAAAAGGATGCCGGGCATGATGTGAAGATGAATCAATAATCTATTGATCCTCTATACCTTCCACAGGCAATTTCCCGCCCTCTCTTGGCGCGTACGATCCTATTATTTCCTGCGTCCGGCCCCTCAAGATTTGATCCCGGTGATGCGCCGACTCCCGGCGGTTTTCGAGGTTCCCCTCCTGTCAATCCTGCCCATCCTGAAATCCTGTCTAAAATTCACAGCCCGCTGGAACGCACAGCCCCACCGCCGCGTAGCGTCCTTGACCTGCTTGACCTGATATGATTGGCTGCGGAAATGAGTGACTCCTTTGAACTGGTGCGGACGAAGAGCGGGGACGAACTGGCGGCGGTGGTGGAGACGCTGACGACGGCGGGGGTGCCGCACCGGGTGGCGGGCACGCGGGCGGGGTTCGACATCACGGAGGTGGGGCGGGGCGATTACCCAGCGGACATGCTGGTGATGGTGCCCTGGACGGAGGTGAAGGCGGCGCGCGCGGCCCTGGAGGCGTCCTTTGCCGAGACGGAGCTGCCGGGGGATCACTTTCTGCGTAGCTCCACCGATGAGGAACTGCTGGAGATCCTGGCCGCGCCGCTGGAGTGGGACCCCTTTGTGGTGGTGCATGCGCGGAGGCTGGCGGCGGAGCGCGGCATCCAACCGGCAGCGACGGAGGCAAAGGCGGCCGAGGTGATGGAGGTGCTGTCCCTGGGCAAACCCGCAGCGCGCTGGCAGGTGATCCTGGGCTGGGTCTCCGTGCTGCTCGGCGGTCTGGTGGGCATCCTCATCGGGGCCTCGCTGGCCTTTTCAAAAGAGCGCCACCCGGCGGGCGAACACTACACCTACGACGCCCGCACCCGCCAGCTGGGCGAGTGGATGATGTGGTGCGGTGTGGGGATGCTGGTGGTGTGGCGCTTTCTGGTGATGACGAAGTAGGAGGTCAAGGCGGATAAAATGCCAGGCGAAATGTGATGGGCTGTTGCCTGCGTGTTGAGTGGTGCTGGTAGGGACGAGCTGCGCCTCGTCCGATTTGTTTTCTGGAAGGTGCGGCCGCTCCTTGCCCCCCCGATGAGATGCCAGCGCAAGAAATCCGGGACGCTCATGCGGCGGCCCAAGAAAATATCAAGTAACACGTAAGATAAGCTCGCTAAGCTATTGAAGGAAAGACATCACGACAACTTACATTCCTATTGTGAATAGACCGGGGCATGAGGTAATCAAAGATATGACGAAAATGCTTTTCTGGCCATTTCTTTGGGTGAGTGCAGGACTGGTTTCTTGCGAGACCCTTTCCCCCAAGGAGAGGCCAAACTGGCTGCCTCTCACGCAGAGTTACCCTGAGTCGGCATATCAAAAAAGCATTCATCATTACGACTGGAAGGTTGACCCGGATATTACCAACGCGGAGTGCTATGAGCAGTTTAAATTTGAGTTGCCCCATGGGATCAAGCGCCTTTCTCTGCCGTCAAAGGCGGTGGTGTATCGTCTCCAGGGGCGGGAGGTCATCGGGCAGTTGAAGAAGATTCTTTCCTCGGCTGGTCACACAGATAAGCCTATCTCAATTGCTGACTATCGCCCCAAGATGGGCATCGTGGCAAAGATCAGCCGGGGGACGCTGCATCTCTCAGCCTATGGTGCGCAGGATTCTTTTGAAGGGGGTACTTACGTGATGTTGCTGATCGGAGTGCCTGAGGGTGTGAAGGTTCACTTTGCCACAGACCGAACGGATGAACAACATCTCGAAACCCTAATCCAAGAGGGATGGTGGCCTGTCAGCACAGCCCCTGCTCTGAAGCGGAACTATGATCGTATCCTAAGTGATGCAAAATTACCAGGTACCCCGTGAGACAAGCTCACAAAGCTATGGATCATCCATGCCTTTCACAGCCGCCTTTTAGCGTCTCTTGGTCATCCACTTCTGCCTCCGAAAGATGATGGGCAAACCACTCTTTACCGAAGAGGGCATTGCTGCTGTGTGTATCCATTTTCGATAATCGGTAAGGGCACAGACTGTTGTCTTCACCGGTCAAAGCATGACTCCCATAAGAGTCCCTAACGAGTATAACAAACAGACCGCCGCCGCCGTCCACCAAGCTATGATAACAATCCAATACCCGGCAAAGTTTTTATGCCGGTCGAATTCATAGAATCTAATCTCCGCCTTACCCGTGACCAATCCCCTGACGCCCATCAATCCAAAGATGAGAGCCAGCGCAAAGGCACCCAGCGCAGATTTGATTTCATGACTCATCCATGGACCTCCTTTGCAAAATGGGTGGTCATAGCCTTTGGCCTTTGGGGCAGTATCACCAGCACTCGATACGATACCATTCGACTTGTGTCCATCCCAGGGGATACGAGTCCACCGTAGGGCGGGTGTGTCCGGCGGAGGAAGCTATGAGTGCTCATCAGCGTGGTCGCCGGATTACCCGCCTGGCTTGGGAATGTGGTAGCGAGCGAGACATCCAAAGAGGCGGGTAATTCTGCGACAGCATCAGGGGTGAATTCGATCCCGCTCGCGCAGAACACACCCGCCCTACGGCCCGGAGGTCCAATCATTGGATTTCATGATGGCATTGTTGAACCACACGGTGGCTTCTTCAGGCTGGAGCTTGGCTTGGAAGGGGTTCTTGGCGATGTAACGCACCGCCTGACGGAAATGATCAGCGTCCCGGATGATCCGATCAAAGGTTTCCTGCTGCCAGACCCGACCGCGTCGGCCGGTCATGCGATTGAGAGATTCACTCGAATGACGTTTCCAGGAGCCCGTGAGTTTTTCCAAATCCTGTCCCGCCATTGGCCGACATAGGGCATGCACATGATTGGGCATAATGACGAAAGCCATCATCTCACAACGCCGACCTTCGAAGTGATGCAGGGTGGTATCCACAAGACGGCGATGGCGTTCATTCCGAAGCAGGCATTCACCATGGCCTTCATCAAGCAACGATTCGAGCTTGAGCAGGTGCCCTCGTTGAAACTCGACCCAGGCCAAGTGCTCCTCGGCGGGTAACTGGCCCTCATGTTTCGCTGCCGCCTCCAGCAACTTATGTTTCCACATCTTCAGTTGGTCGCGCATTGCCTGAAGGATGTCCGCAGGGATGGAGTCATTGAGACGAAAGGTGGTGAGGTAGCAAGCTCCCGGCAGTCGCCAGTGAGGCAAATGACGCTCATAGGTATAGAATTCAACTTGAGGCGTGCGGCGGCACGGATCAAATCCCTGGAAGTCCTCCGGTAAGGGGATGTACGAGGGAATTCGCCAAGTCATGCCTGGATCTTTGGATCAGCTCTTACTTGAGGCAAGCCGAACGTTTGAACAGGCCAAATGTAGGGCGGGTGTATCCGGCGGAGGAAGCTATGAGTGCTCATCAGCGTGGTCGCCGGATTACCCGCCTTTCGGTGGAGGTGGGGGAGTCCGACGCGTCGTCGAATGGTTGACGGTACTTTAGATGGGGTGTGGATGTTTGCGGAGTCGAAGGCGATGAACGACCGTAGAGATAGGCGAGGCGCTCCCAACCCAGGGGGTAATTCTGCGGCTTCGTCTGGGGTGAATTCGATCTCATATGCGCAGAACACACCCGCCCTACGGTTGAAGACAGAACCACGGCCGCGACGCAGCGCGGCCCTACCATTTGATCTTGCCAAAACCCTCGCTTCCGTGGCATATGGAGTGCTGTCTCTGCACGGGTGTGCAGAAACAAGAATAACCAACAGTGATGCAACGGAGGCCCGTTTTTGCGGGAGATCACAATGGCAGACAATACCCCCACCCCCGCTTCAGACCTGAGCCACCTCACCTGGAAATCCGAGTGGGAATTCCAAGTAGCCACGGACAGCCGGTGCCTGTACATCCGCGAGAGCGGCGGGTCGATCCTCGCCGCCTCTGTTTTCACGCTCGGGATTGTGGGGACGGCGGGTTATCTGAGCTGGTCGATCCTGTTTCCTGAAACACCCAACACGCTCGGGGAAAAGGCGTTCGGTATACTGATGCTATTCGTGGCGGCCTTCTTTGCCTGGATCCCTTGGCTGACACTGAAGCGCGGACGGTGGATGGTCGTGTTTGATCGCGGCGATCCCGCCAACAGCATCCCAGGCGAGATCCGCTATCAGGGGAAACGCCTATCGGCCGAGCGGGTGCGCGGTTTCTCGACGCGGAGTTGCGGCGGCTCCCCGCCCCGGAGCACCGTGGTGGCCGAGTTGCACGATGGCACGCATGAGTCACTGGGGCCGGTGGGCATCTCTACCTGGCCCGCCCATTACGCCCAACAAGCCGCCACCTGGATGGGCCTTCCCTTTCGGTATTCGAGCCTCTGACTTCCCCTCCTCCGACTTCAAAGGGGTGAGACAACAAAGCCCTGGGTGCACGCCACCCCACCGCACCTTTCAAAGAGCCTTGAAGGAGCGAGTCACTGGTCCCTGCCTAACGGGAGTTGCATTGATAGAAGGACGGTTGAAGAATGTTTCATGATCGGAAAAGTCATGGCCATCAACAGCAATGGCGAATTGCAGACCCCGTCTTTGAAGGTTGCGAAAGGTTCTGTGGAAAGTCTTATCTCAATGCCACGCTGCGTTTTGAGAGCGGATGAGGTGACTCTTTTCCAACTTGCTGCCGCGCCCTTGCGCCCTTTTGTCTGGCTCGGGCGTCTTCTCACACCTGTCATGATGTGGGCAGTGTATCACAGCCCAGGCGTGATGACCGTTGCAGGACTCCTAGCGGTCTTCGGCACCTGGCAATGGCTGTCCGCAGGCGACAGGAAGACCTTTTACACTCTCTACCTCCACACCCACATTCCCCATCACCCAAAAATCAATTTTTACCGCACTTTCTCTCTTTTTGAGCTGGCTATAGTGTTGGACCAAATCAGCTGGGCGCTTGGAGATCGTCCGCGCGAATGCACAGGTCGTGGATGGGACAAGGAGCATCATCCAGACTCTTTTTCATGATTTTGTTAGGTGGCCCTGAACGCGCTTCACCGAACCTCCATTTATTCCCTTCCCGAAGATCGAGTCCGGCTGCTTCAATGCCATTCTTTTGCCACTCCTCTTTTTTCCAAAGGCTGTCTATCACGATACTCGTGCTCGTGGCTTGCAGTTGTGTTTCCAAAAATCCACCTCCAGAACGGAAGGCGGGCTGGGCCAATAGCTTGGGGATGGAATTCGCCAAAGTCCCGGTGGGGGGTGAGACATTAATGGTGGCCAAGGAGGAAACTCAGGAGAGGCATTTGGTGTCCTTTGATCGCTCGCGAAATCGACCTCCATCAGAGGCGGCGCGGCCCGCCTCGAATGTGAGCTGGACGGAGGCCATGGCGTTTTGCGAATGGTTGACGAAGCGGGAGCAGGCAGCAGGAGTGATCGATAAAAAAGAACGCTACAGGCTGCCTACGGATCACGAATGGAGCTGTGCAGCAGGCATCGGCCACCTGGAATCCCCCACATTGGGACCGGAGGCGAAATCAAACCGCATCGGGGGGCATTTCCCCTGGGGCAGCACCTGGCCACCGCCGCCGGACGCGGGCAACCTTTGCGGACAGGAATCGGAGAAAGATTTCCCGGAAAACTTCATCGCGCAGTATCGGGATGTGCACTCAGGCGGCGATGTAAAGACGCGAGCCTCCAGGGCCAATGAGTACGGCCTTTACGACCTGAGCGGTAACCTGTGGGAATGGTGCACCGACCGCTTCCGCGAGGGCAAGGACTGGCGTGTGCTGCGCGGCGGCTCCTGGAAAACCGCCCGACCGGAAACCCTGCTCACCAGCCACCGCACGCACGATCCTGAAGACTACCGCAGCGACAGCGTGGGCTTTCGCTGTGTGCTAGCACGGGATTGAGGGTGCGCCGCATCTGTGATGGTTGAGGCCCATTGAGTCCAGCATCAGCGCATGGATCAGCACGGGCGATTCATACGCCGTTGAAACGAAATCATCGGGACAGAGTATCTTTCTCTGCACGTGCACCTTTATGAAAAACCGGTTTCTATTAGCTTGTCTGGCCATGGTTTCGATGATCTCTCCGGGACCCGCACAAGAGGTGGCTGCGCCTGCACGTGCGGTCTTGATCCTGGATGCTTCAGGAAGCATGTGGGGAAAGATCGACGGACGTGCCAAAATTGACATCGCACGCGCGGCCATCACTCAGATCATTGAGGGACTGGATCCACGGCTGCACCTGGGGCTGATGGTTTATGGACATCGTAAACGGGGCGATTGCGCGGACATCGAGATGCTCATCCAGCCGGGTCCGGTGGACAAAGCGGCATTTATTAAAACGATGAATGCTATTCTCCCAAAAGGACGCACACCGCTGACGGGTTCCTTGGTCCAAGCGGCCCAGATCCTGAAAAATACAGAGCAGAAAGCCACGGTCATCCTGGTGAGTGACGGCATCGAAACCTGTGACCAAGATCCCTGTGTGGCCGTGAAGGAACTCGAAAGCCTGGGTATCGACTTCACAGCCCATGTGGTGGGCTTTGACCTGGGGAGCGATGAGCAGGACGCCATCCGCTGCATTGCCGAGACAACCGGGGGCGAATTCCTAGCAGCATCGGATTCATCCACCCTTCTCAATGCACTGGCCACCGCGATGGTCAAAACAGCAGACCCAGAAGCCCCTGCCCCGGCACCCATTCCTCTGCCAGCACCTGCACCCGAGCCGCCACCGCCAGCCCCGAAGGCGGAGGTGGAAATCGCCAATGTAACGCTGCTCACCGTACTCGCCGAAGGTGGAGAAGCAGTGACCAGTTTCTTCACCATCACAGCGGAGGGGAAGCCTGAGATCGTCGCACGTGGCTCCGGCGGGAGCTATAAACTGGCTCCTGGAAAATACCAAGTGAAGGCCACCTGGGGCAGCGCTGCCGTCACCGAAAACATCACCGTCCCGGCGGAGCCAGAGTCAAAATTTACACTCGTTTACAATGCCGGTATTTTGCGCCTGCAAGCACTGGCCAGTGAAGGGGGAGAGAAGGTCAAAGCGTTTTTCACCATCTCCCGTGCTGGCAAAGATTTGAAGGGCAACCGGCCACGCGTGACGGCAGGTTCAGGCAATGAATTTCAACTGCCAGCTGGGGAATATCACGTGTTGGCCAAGTGGGGTAAATCTCAGGCCGAGGATATTTTCGAGGTCACTCCCGGCGAAGTGACCGAAGGCGAATTAATCGCCAACGCGGGCGTGCTGAAGTTGACCGCCTCCCCGGTGGCCGGAGGCGAGCAAGTGAAGGCCTTTTATACCATCCTGGATGCAGCCGCCAAACTGGATGGCAGCCGCCAGCAGATCTCCAGCGGCACCGGCAGTGAACACCAAATCCCCGCCGGCCGTTATCTCATCCGTGCCAAATGGGGTGAAGTGACTGGTGAAACAGAGGCCGAGGTCCAAGCAGGCGAGGCGACCAAAGCACACGTCCTCGTCCCCGGTGGCGTGCTCAATGTCACCCCCAAAGATGCAGCGGGCACGGTAGTCAAAACCTACACCACCATTTACAGCGCCAAGACCAACCTGGAAGGAAAGCGCACCCGCATCACCGCAGGTTCAGTCACTTCTTTCATCCTCCCTGCGGGAGAATATTCTCTGGAAGCCAAGATCGGCACCCAGACAGTTTCCATTGAGGCCGTCGTAAAAGCAGGTGAAGCGTCCTCAGTGGTCTTGCAGGCTAAGTGAGAGATTCCCATGCCCAAGCCCAAGTCCCTCGCTGGCACGCGCATCCGTGCGGAAGTCATCCGGCTGGTTGCCTTGATCCCTGTTGGAAAGTTCACCACCTATGGGTCCATCGCAGTGCACATGAATGTAGCGGCGCTGCATGTGGCCTCCGTGATGAGCCGACTGACGAAGGAGGAGTCCGCCACCCTGCCCTGGCATCGGGTGGTGAGTTCTGACGCACGGGTGAGCCAAAACATGGAGGCCTCACTTTCTGCGGTTCAGCGCGAGCGCTTGGAAAGCGAAGGAATGGAGCTTGATGCGCAGGGATACATTCTGGATTCCGACGCCCATTTCCACGTCGTCGGGCTGCGACGTAACATCCGCTGGAGTGACCCTTCCAGCCTGGATGCCTAACGATAATTGCTTCCACTCACACCCAACCTATAAAAAAACAAGCGCAAAGGGGTTGCCTTTGCGCTTGGTAAAATGATGCGACCTCGTTTCTTTCAGGCGGTGCCATTAGAAAGGTGGTCGCGGTAGCTTACTTCTTTTCAGCTTCCTTGGCGGCTTTCTCAGCCTTCTTTTCCTTGTGCTTTTCGATGTCCTTCATGACTTTTTCATGATCGGTCACTTTGCCCTTCCAGGTGATGGCTTCACCTTCCTTGAGAGTCTTCTTTTCAGCACCGGCTTTTTCCATGTAGGAGCCGTCTTTCATGACCTGGGTGCCGTCATTGAGAGTGACGGTTTCGGTCAGCTCAGTGGTCTGGCCGTCTTTCATCACCCACACTTTGCCGTCTTTCATGGCGATGTGGTTCATTTCAGCCTTTTTCTCGGCCATTTTTTCAGCGTCTTTTTCGTCAGCGCCGAAGCTGGTGGAGACGAGTGAAAGGCTGAGACATGCGAATGCCAGGGATTTGATCAATGTTTTCATAGATTTGGTTAGGTTAGTGGATTGCCGCTTGGAAATACTTCCAGCCAGGGTCTGAACCGGTGGCTGCGGACACATTGATTCGCCCCCTGCATTGAAGGCGGATGTATGTCATCACAAACACTTCACTCACTGCACAGCCTCATGCACTCTAGTCCTTTATACCCAACTGAAGGCCACAGCTGGCGGCAGTGGCGAACCTTTATTGTCTGGCGGATCACGAAGTTTTCTTTTCGGATCTCGCCATGACCTAACCACAAATTCTATGAAAACATCCATACGCCCCATCTTGTTCGCCGCAGGCTTTGCCATGGCCTCCAATCTCCTTCCAGCCCAGACACCAGTCACCGATCCCGCCACCCCGCCTCAGGGAGCACGCGGTGAAGGTGTCGGTAAAAATGAAGCCGTAAATGCAGATCTCGGCAGCGCTCTGAAAGATTCTGACTCGGTTTTCAAGCGGCTGGATACAGACGCCAGCGGCAGCCTCAGCAAGGCGGAATTCTCCAAGCTTTCCGACAACGAAAAGACAGAGACGGTGAAGTCTGAGTCCAAGGCCACCGAGGCTCCGTCACCAGCGCCTGCCGCAGATGCCGCTGCACCTGCGGAACCTGCAGACAACAACAACCGCCCGAAACAGTAACCCCCTTTTTGAACGAGCTGCCCCGCTGGGTCTTCTAGACTCGGCGGGGCATCTTATTTACGCCACCCCCGCATCCTCCAGCGCCCTCTTTAACAAAGCCTTGCCACCGCTTTCGATGACCTCTCCATGACCCACGATGATACGGTCGAAATCACTCGCCAGCACTTTTGCCATGGAGGCTCGAAACGCCTCCTGATCACTGATGCAGAGTTTAAAGATGCGGCTCATGCCCGGATACCTTTTAAAGCCCGCAATGTAACGGTGAAAAAAGCGGTCCCATCCATGCTCGTTGGGATCAAAGTTAAAGACGATGTCCGCCACGATGAGGGTGCGGCTGGGCACATGCAGAAACAGGTGCTCCTTCAGTTTCGGCGCACCGTCCACGGAGAAGACCTCCACTTCACCACTCCATTCAGCAGGAGCAGGCAACAGCGGCTGAGTGGGAAATTTCACCACCTCCGAAAACCCTGGCGGACCCAGGAACGGCACACCAGGAAAAGCTGCGCGGCCTTCTTTCGCATACGTGTCATGCAGCAGCATCGCCTCTACCAGCCAGCCCAATTTTCCGAGGGCCTGGATCGCCCCGACATCCGCCGGAGGAAAAGGAGCCATGGAATGCAGGATCGTCTTGCCTGAGCGCAGCCGGATGACGGTGACGTTACGTCCATGCTGAGTGCCCAGCACCGAAAGTGGGTATTGTAGCAGCCAAAGATTTTCAGCGATTTGTTTCATACATGTGGGGGGCAAAGGGTTACAGGCTAGAGCTGAGACCGAATAGGAATCATGATCCATTCCAGGAAGCGGTCTTTCAAAGAGCGCGCCTCAAAATCCGCCATGGTATAGGGTTTCGCCAATTTCAGATCATCCTGGAAAATACGGTCCATCGCTTCTCCGAACCCCACATCATAGACACTCACATCGATCTCCTCATTGATCTGTGAAGAGCGCGGATCCAGGTTGGACGTGCCGAAAAGGGAGAAACGCCCGTCCACCACCATCGTTTTGGAATGAATCATCGTTGGGCTGTACTGAAAGATCTTCACTCCCGCTTCGAGCAGCTTTCCATAGCTTTCACTGCCGGCAGATTTGGTGGCTGGCTGGTCATTGTATTTTCCTGGAATGATGAGCTTCACATCCACCCCCCGTTTAGTGGCCTCCGCCAGCAGATGCACAAAATCATCCGTCGGCGTGCAGTAAGGATTGGTGATGTAAATGCTCTTTTCCGCAGCGGCGATGGCCACCGCCTGGGTGACGGGAAGAGGGGCGGTGGTGAAGGCACGTGAGGTGATCACCTGCGCCATGAGCGGACCTGCGGACGGCAATGCTGGAAAGTGGTCTGCACCGCTCAGGAGCTCCTCCGTGGCCTCCAGCCAGTGCTGCTGGAATGCGGTCTGCAGCTTGGCCACGATGGGGCCTTCCAGTTGGCCGTGTACCTCCCGCCAGTGGTCGGCCGCATCGGCATTTCCCTGCCATTCATCGCCGAATCCCACTCCACCGGTGAAACCCATTTTCCCATCCACCACCAGCACCCGGCGGTGCGTGCGCCGGTTGATGCGGTCAATGCGGATGCCCCTGGCCGGATGGTAATAGGCCACTTGGCAGCCCGCTTTGCGCAGGCGGTCGATCTCCTCATTCTTCAGCCCTAAGCCAGAGCCGATGCCATCCAACAGAATGCGCACCTTCACTCCCTTGCCCGCCTGTTCACAAAAAGCGTCCATGAACTGGGATCCCACCTTGCCTGAATGGAAGATGAATGCTTCGAAATTAATGGTCTTCTGCGCAGCGCGTATCGCCTCCAGCATAGGCGGGAAAATACCCACGCCATTGTGCAGCAGGGTGATCTTGTTCCCCCCGATGGGGACCGGGTCCGCCATGGCATGAGCGGAGCCAAAAAAGGCAGGATCAGAAACGGCGAATTCATGCTTAGGCCGGTATTCAATAACCTCACGTTTCACAAAAAGAATGCTGTAGATGACGAAGCCTACTAGCAAAAAGGCCAGAACCTCTAACCAGCCGCGCACGGAAAGCCTTCCCCAGCGCCTAACCAGAAGATTAAAATAGCCCTCCTTCAGGCGGGTGCGGCGGTTTTTCGGCTTGGGATTTTCTGAAGCAGCCGGGGAATCATCACTCATGCTTGTACATCGCATTCTGCATGACTCATGGCTGTGACCATGAACAGAAGATTACCGTGCGTGCCTTTCTATCGGATTACCTCACCACTGTCTGCGCATGCACTGCTTCACAAATCATACGCAGGGAGCTTTCCAGATCCCCATCCGCCGTCTTGAAGGCATCGGCATCAATCGTCAGCGGAGCACCCAGCACCACCAGCGGCGCACCGTATTGCGGACATTGGATAGCCTGCTCCAGGGTGAGCCCGCCCACCGCCTGCACAGGGATCTGCACCGCCCGCACCACCTCGCGTAGCTGGTCCATGGGGCTGGGCATGCGATGGCCCGCAGCCGCGATGCCCCGGCGCTCATCATAGCCGATGTGGTGGATCACATAATCACAGCCCAGGTCTTCGAGAAACTTGGCCCCTTCCACCATGTCCGGGCACACCATGTTATCCCCCATGACTTTGCAGCCGAAATCAGCGCCAGCTTTGACCACGCATTTGATCGTCTCCGCATGCGCACGGGCCATCACCACCACATGAGTCGCCCCGGCCTTGGCCATCATTTCCGCCTCTAGGTACCCGCCATCCATGGTCTTTAGATCCGCCACGATGGGTGTATTCGGAAAGGCTTTCCTCAAAGCCCGCACTCCATGCAGCCCCTCAGCCAGGATCAGCGGAGTACCCGCCTCCAGCCAGTCCACGCCAGCACGCATGGCCAGGGCCGCCGTTTCGAGAGCTTCGTCAATATTGGTTAGGTCGAGTGAAATTTGGACAATGGGTTTCATGGCGGCTGAGGGATTGCAGTTTTACACAAACGTGCCCATCATCGTCACGACAAAGATGATGCGAAATGCGACACTTCTCAAACCCCGCGCCCTAAGCCAGCGTCCCGCCTCCGTGATCCGGCACTGGCAGCGGGAGCGTGACCGCTGGGCCGCCACCCTGGCACCTGCCGCACTCTTTCATCCCCTGTTTGACCATATCCCCGGCGTGTATTTCTTTGCCAAGAACAGGCAGGGTCATCTCATGTTTGCCAGTGAGGGCCTGCGGCAGCGTTACTCCATGCAGGATGAATTCGAAATCCTGGGCATGACGGACTTTGATCTGAACCCCGGCAGCATGGCCCAGGCCTATGTGGATGACGACGACCAACTCCTCCAGGGCAAAGCCCCAAAGATTGAGCGCATTGAGCTCTGGTGGGACCGCCAGGGCATGCCGGACTGGTTTCTGGTGACCAAGCTGCCCGTCCATGACCAGCACGGGCAGATCCAGGGCGTCATGGGCCTGCTGCGCCGTCCAGATGAGGCCGAGCGCCGTCTGCCTGTTTTCCAAACCGTCGCCCAGGCGGTCGAAATGATCCGGCACGACTTTGCCCGGCCGCTCCTTGTCGAAGACGTGGCCACCGCCTGCGGCCAGTCCCTGCGCCAGCTCCAGCGGCATTTCCAGGCCGCCTTTGGCATCACGCCTCAGGAGTTTCTGCTGAAAACCCGCGTCCTCGCTGCCGCCCGCCTGCTGGAGACCACGGCCCTTTCCATGGCTGAAATCGCGCGCCGTTGCGGTTTCCCGGACCAAAGCGCCTTCACCCAGCACTTCCGCAAACGCACGGGCAAGACCCCCAGCGCCTACCGGGAAAGGTAGCCGCACAAGGAAGACTGGCATTTTCCCCTTGCTGCCGGGCATCCCCTGCGAATCATCAAGGTTCCATACCCATGAGCAAAGCCCCCATCACAGTTGCAGTCACCGGTGCCGCCGGTCAGATCGGTTATTCCCTCCTTTTCCGCATCGCCTCGGGTGCCCTTTTTGGCCCGGACCAGCCCGTGAATCTGCGCCTGATCGAGATCGAACCTGCCCTCGGTGCCCTCAGCGGTGTCTGCATGGAGCTGGATGACTGCGCTTTCCCTCTGCTCAATAGCATCACCCCGACTGCGGACCTGGACGAAGGTTTCAAAGGTGTGAACTGGGGCATCCTCGTCGGTTCCGTCCCACGTAAGGCTGGCATGGAGCGCAAAGACCTGCTGAAGATCAACGGCGGCATCTTCACCAACCAGGGCAAGGCCATTGAAAAGAACGCTGCCAGCGATGTGCGCGTCCTCGTCGTCGGCAACCCATGTAACACGAACTGCCTCATCGCGATGAACAATGCCAAGGGTGTGCCTTCGGACCGCTGGTTCGCCATGACACGCCTGGACGAAAACCGCGCCAAGAGCCAGCTCGCTGCCAAGGCCGGCGTCCACAATACCTCCGTTTCCAACCTAGCCATCTGGGGAAATCATAGCGCCACCCAGTATCCCGATTTCTACAACGCCAAAATTGACGGTAAGCCAGTGACCGATGTCATCAGCGACCACGACTGGCTGAAGGGCGATTTCATCAGCACTGTCCAGCAGCGCGGTGCCGCCATCATCAAGGCTCGCGGTCTTTCCTCCGCCGCCTCCGCCGCCAATGCCGCTTGCGACACCGTTTACAGCCTCACTCACCCGACCGCTGAAGGTGACTGGACCAGCGTGGCCGTGTGCTCCGATGGCAGCTATGGTATCGAAAAAGGCCTCATGTTCTCCTTCCCTGTCCGCACCGACGGCAGCAAATGGGAGATCGTCCAGGGCGTGCCGGTCAATGAATTCAGCCAGGCCAAGATCAAGGCTACCGAAGACGAACTCCGTGAAGAGCGCGCTGCGGTGACTGAGCTGGGCCTCATCTGATTCTGATTCCATTCATTTCTCCTTATCCGGGGCGGACCGCAGTGATGGGTACATCCATTTGCGGCTTCGCCCCGATTTGGATAGCCGGGTACCTTTACTTATGTCTCGATTTCTCGCCCTCTTCCTCGCTGCGGTCACTAGCGTCAGCGCCCTGGACCTGAGACTGCCCACAGGCAATGGTGCCCTGCTAGTCGGTGACGGGCAGGGTTATTTCCAGTTTGTGGACCGCGACTTTGAAGGCGTTAAATCCACCCCATGGGAAGGTGGCCAGTTTGGCTTCGTCCGGGATGCCCGCCGTATCGGCTCCCGCATCGCCTACGCCCGCTTCCATGAGGGCATGGACATCAAGCCCACTCAGCGGGATGGCCGGGGCAATCCGCTGGATGACATTCACCCTATCCTGCCCGGAACGGTCGTTTACGTCACGGCCGGTGCCAGCCTTAGCAATTATGGACGTTACATCGTCGTCCAGCATGAACTCCTGGAAGGCACCTTTTATTCCCTGTATGCCCACCTCGCCTCCGCCAATGTCAGCGCAGGGGAAAAGGTTACTCATGCCTCCATTTTGGGGCGCATGGGCTATACCGGTAGTGGTATCGACCAGCGCCGTGCCCACCTGCATGTGGAACTGAACATGCTTCTGAACCCCGAGTTTGAAGCCTGGCATGCCACCCACTTTCGCTCACCCAATCATCACGGGCTTTTTAATGGCATGAACCTCCTGGGACTGGACCTCCAGGCCCTGTACTTGGCTCACGCCAAAAACCCTGATATCTCCCTAGCCACTTTCATCCGCAGTAGCGAGGCCTGGTTTGAAATCACCGTCCCCGCCACCGCCAAGATGGATTTCCTCACCCGTTATCCCTGGCTGCGTGAGGGTGCCCCCACTCCCGTGAATGCCTGGAAGATCCGCTGTACCCGCTGGGGCCTTCCCGTGAGCGTCACTGCTGTCGGACAGGCCGTTCCCCAGGTCACTGTCTCCTGGGTGAAAGACGACCCCATCCCCCATTACTACAACACCCGTGGTCTTGTGAGTAATAGCGGCCAGATCACCGTCAGCGGCCTCCAGTTCGCTCAGTTGATGATCGGGTTGTGATGGGATTTGTCCTTTCGATTGCATGAACATAAACCGGCTTGAAAAGCTTGCCTGGGCAGTGGTATTCCTGCCCCTGGCATTTACTCCCACTATGAGCCAAACAGCCGGAGAACGGAAAATCAAGATTGAGCAACATGAGGCCACCTCACCTTCAGTCGAAGCGGCCTCCCGTAAAATACGGTCCATAGAGCGGCTGAAAAAAGAGGGCGTAGCAACCATTGATCACCTTCCTGTGATCGAAGACAGCCAAAGCTGTCGTGAGCGCAGCGCTGAAGAAATCGCCCGTCGCGCCATAGCGGTTTGTATCACCGCAGTCAAAGGCGAAGGCTTAGACCAAGCCATCGTCGAAACTCTGGTCAAAAAGTATGGGGCCGAAGCTTTTTTCACCCCAATGAGAAGGCCTTCATCCAAAACCCTTCCCCTTCTGAGCAAGACCGGCTCAACTTTGCTTGGCGCTATGAATGTGCGTGGGTACTGCTGTGGGCTCTAGGTTATGTCGAGTCTTTGGACCGCCCAGACAAAATTTGCGATGTCATCAAACTAGTGGGTATTGTCCGCGATCATAGCACGGAACAGCTCCTCAAGGATGCCAAGCTGCGCCCTCTCGACCAGTTGCTGGATGAAGCCGACCTAATCTATCGTTACCATTGGGCTACAACCAGCGCCCGGCTCAAAGGAGAGGAAGCTCCAGCCCAATTGGAGGGCGGTGTCGTAATGGAACGCCACTATGCTCTGAACTGGCTCATCGGCTATATGGATCAGGAGTGGGATGATGTATCCACAGACACTTGAACCTCTTGCACCACCCGCCGCCCCCGGCATGATGTGCACATGATCAGTATTCTCGATGCCTCCGACGGCGCTCCCGGCGGCCCTTCGCTCGCGGAGAGGATGCATCATGCCTTTTCCACCGAGGGAAAGCTGGCCCTGTCCCCCCAGTTTGAATACCGGCCGCAGCAGCAGCGCATGGCGCAACTCGTGGCCGGTGCCCTGGAAAAGAACAAGCCCCTGGTCGTCGAAGCTGCGACTGGCGTCGGGAAGTCCCTGGCCTATCTGGTGCCTGCCGTCGAATACGCCCTCCAGCAGGGCCGTAAGGCCATCATCTCCACCCACACGATCAACCTCCAGGAGCAGCTCATCCACAAGGACATCCCGATCGTCAAAAAGATCGTCGGCCCCTTTCATGCCGAACTGCTCAAAGGCCGCAGCAACTACCTGTGCCCCACCCGCCTAAAGAACGCCTATTCCCATAGCGGCGACCTCTTCAGCAGCAGCGAGACGGCCGAGCTACAACTCATCGAAGATTTCTTCCGGGAGAACCCTTCTGCCACGCTGAGCGAGATGGATTTCACCCCGGGTGCCCGCGTCTGGTCCCTCGTCTGTAGCGAGCCCCATGCCTGCACGCCGCGCCGCTGCCCTCCAGGGAGTGGCTGCGTATACCAGGACGTCCGCCGCCGTATGGCGGAGGCGGATGTGCTGGTGCTCAACCATACCCTCTTCTTTACTCTGCTGGCCTCAGCCGAAGAAGGCCCGCTGGCGGAAGATGCCAACTTCATCTTCCCGCGTGACTTCGTCATCTTGGACGAGGCCCACACCATCGAGAACATCGCGGCCAAGGCCTTCGGCATCCATGTCAGCGAATCCAACATCCGCTTTGAACTGGGCCGTCTCTTCAATCCCAAGACCCGCAAAGGCTTCTTCCAGTCCCTGGGGGAACAGGATGGCACGCGTGAAGTTTCCCAATGCATCGGCATGGTGGAAAGCTTCTTCCGCACCGCCGAGAATGCCTGCAAGTTCACCGGGCCTTATGGCAAAGAATTCCGCGTGCGCGAAGCGGGACTCACCGAAGACACCCTTTCCCTGCCCCTTCAGCGCGTGGCCCGTATCGCCACAAAGGCTGGGGACGCCGCCAAGAGTGAGGGCCAAAAGCTGGAACTACTGGACATCGCCAAACGTCTCGGTGCCCTGCGTCTGGCCATCAGTTCATTCCTGGACCAGAGCGAGGAAGGGCACGTCTATTGGGCCGAACGCAGCGGCGGTGATAACAAGATCGTCTCCTTTCACAGCGCCCCCATTGATGTTGCCCCAAAACTGGAGAGTATCTTCTTCACTGGTACCAAGGCCTGCGTCTTCACCAGTGCCACGCTGGGCGTGGGTGATGACGTGAAGCTGAACTACTTTCGCAACCGGGTGGGAGCTTACAAGGCCCAGGCCGCGACCATCGAAAGCCCTTTTGACTTCAAAAAGCAAATGAAGTTATACCTGGTCAAGCGCATGCCCGAACCCAGCAGTGCGCAGTATCAGGATGCGATGATCGAGCAGATCGAATACTTCCTTGGCCTGTCCAAGGGCCGCGCCTTCGTCCTCTTCACCAGCTACAGCCAGATGACCGCACTGGCCGACCGCATTGAGGACTTCTGCCTGGATCACGGCTGGCGTTTGCTCGTTCAGGGAAGAGGCATGCCCCGGCACCAGATGCTGCATGAATTCAAGAAGGACACCCACAGCATCCTCTTTGGCACAGACAGCTTCTGGACCGGCGTGGACGTCCCTGGCGAGGCCCTGAGCAACGTCATCATCACCCGCCTCCCTTTTGCGGTGCCGGATCACCCCGTCACTGCCTCCCGCATGGAATACCTGGAGGAGCAGGGCCTCAACAGCTTCAGCGAATACAGCGTCCCCGAGGCCATCCTCAAGCTCCGTCAGGGCGTCGGTCGCCTCATCCGCACCCAGAACGACAAAGGCATGGTCGTCATCCTCGACAACCGTATCCTCACCAAGCCCTACGGCCGCGCCTTCATGGCCAGCCTGCCGGATTGCCCCACAGAGATTGTCGGCTGACATCGCTCTGGTGATCCGAGAAAATGTGTCCGAAACGCGGATAAAACGTCAGTGCATTGCGTTACCAGTGGCACATCAAAAACCCATCATGTTTCGCCTACTTCTGCTTCTGCCCATTCTTTTCACATCGTTTGTTAGTGCAGCCGAGCGGCCTAACATGATCTTGTTTATGGCAGATGATGTCAGTTGGGATGATCTCGGATGTTACGGCAATGCAGCCGCCCGCACACCCAACCTGGACAAGCTGGCCGCCAATGGCCGCCGCTTTGATGAAGCCTACCTGACCGCCAGCAGTTGCAGCCCCAGCCGCTCCAGCACCATCACGGGACGCTACCCGCATAACAATGGCCGCGCCTCCGAACTTCACCAGCCCATTGCCGCCCACCTGCCCTGGTTTCCACGTCTGTTAAAGGACTCAGGTTATTACACCGCACTCGTCGGCAAGCACCACATGACCTCAGACGAGCCAGCTAAAGGTGAACAGCCTCAGCCAGCCCCCTTTGACCACTTCGATATCGGCAATAAACCCGGTAACAAAGGCGGTCATGCAACGTGGGTGAAGACCCTGCAAGAGCGGCCCAAGGACAAGCCTTTCTTCTTCTGGTTTGCCTCCCTGGATGCTCACCGAGACTGGGATGCGGACAAGGATTGGAAGGAAGAGCTTTACGGACCCAAGCACGATCCCGCCAAGGTCATCGTACCGCCCTTCCTAACTAATGATGCAAAAACGCGCCAGGACCTGGCCTCTTACTACAATGAGATCACCCGGCTGGATTACTTCGTTGGTCAAGTCGTTGCGGAGCTTGAGAAGCAGGGCGCACTGGACAATACCCTGCTGCTCATGATGGCCGACAACGGCCGTGCCTTTCCACGAGCTAAGACCCGTCTTCATGACTCCGGCATGAAGACGCCCTTCATCGCCCACTGGCCTGCGGGCATTGGCAAACCCGGCACCTCCAGTCAGTCCCTCATCAGCACTATCGACATCGCCCCCACTCTGCTGGAACTGGCCAAGGTTCCTGCTGCCCCCACCATGCAGGGCGTCAGCTTTGCCCCCGTGCTGACCAACCCTCATACGGAGGTACGCAAGCATGCCTTCTCTGAACATAACTGGCATGACTATGCCGCTCATGGCCGCTCTGTACGATCCGAGGGCTTCATCCTGATCCGTAACAACCGGCCGCAGGAGCCGTGGCAAGGCCCGGCGGACTCAGTACGCTCACCCTCCTACTTGCAACTGCTGAAGGCCCGTGAAGAAGGCAAGCTGACCCCGGCTCAAGCCGATGTCTTCCAGGCCCCAAGACCTGCCGAGGAACTTTACCGCAGCGACGTTGATCCTAACCAACTTTCCAACCTGGCGAATGATCCCGACTACGCCACCGTGAAATCCCGGCTGGCCAAGCTGATGGATGAATGGGCCGACCAGACGGGTGACAGTGTGCCCGCAGACATGTCCCGCGACATGTTTGACCGTGAAACAGGTGAGTCACTCTACAAGCGCCGGGACCACTCCTACCGAGGCACCCCTCCGGGATGGGATCGAGACGCGGCCCGGAACAATGCTCCGGGGCCACGATAGACGCGCATCCTGCTTTTACTTCGTCTTCGGATTGCGCATGTAATAGAGTCGGCCGTCTTCGGCACCGCCGACGAAGTCAGGGAGACCGTCTTCGTTGAAGTCCACGGTGGTGGGGCTGACGTCGTGGCCTTCAATGTTGGCATCGGAGAGCAGGCCTTCATCGGTGAAGAACCATTTGTCATCGGCATTGCTGGTCTGGCGGATGAAGTTTGCGTTGGCGGAGTTAAGCAGGATGTCTAGCTTGCCGTCGCTATCCCAGTCCATGATGCAGATCTTACGACGACCGCTTTTACCTGCGATGCCGGCATTCAGGCGTAGGGGTTCACCAGGTTTCATGTCCAGTGGATTGCGAATTTTGATGTGCGCGAGGGCTGTGTCCACCAGGCCCTGGGGCTTGGCGGCTTTATCCGCACAGAAGATACGCTGGGGATGCTGGAGGAGCAGTTTGCCATCCGTTTTGGTGCGCTCAAAAAAGGCCAGGTAACCCTCCTGGTCGAGCATGACGAGGTCCATGAGACCATCTTTGTTCCAGTCCACAGCTACCGGCGTGGTGCGCCACTGGGTGAGCAGGCCCTTGCCATTGCCTTCAGGGCGCAGCCAGCCATAAGCGAGATGGGGCTGGGGGCCGTTCCATTCGACTTCGATGGGCTGGGCAGCAGCCAGCTTGGGGGCGGCACGAGTGCCGATGTTTTTATACCACACCACTTTACCCAGAATGGAATTCAGCAGGAGGTCAGGAAGACCGTCGCCATCCCAGTCACCCACGGTCTGGGTGCTGTAGCCCCACTTGGCCTCGCAGGGCCCCTGGATGGATCCATTGGGACCGGCCATGGGGCGGATGACTTTGCCGTCTGCCTCCAGGCGCACTGGCGCGGCCCACTTGGGATTCTCCACCCCTTTACCACTGAGGTTCTCAAAAAAGGCGACATAACCAGCTGTGTTACCACAAAGAAGATCCGTGTCCCCGTCACCATCCCAATCGAATCCGACGGGTGTCACCAGGGAGCCAAACTTGAGATCAGCGGCTTCCTGCTTGAAGTAAACAGGCTCTTTGAAGACAGGAACTTTTTCAGCAAAGGCACCCGTGTTTTCGATGAACGCGACACGACCGTCTTCGTCACCGACGATGAGGTCTAGGTCGCCATCTTTGTCCCAGTCTATGGCGGTGGGAGTAATCATCTCCAGGTCCATGGTCAGGTATTTACCGGCGTCGGTTTTGACTCGCTTGACCAGGGCATACTTGGGCTTGGTGCGGGTGCCGACGTTTTCGAAATACGTGAAACCGTCCAGGAATTCGCCGCAGAGGAGGTCGAGGTCGCCATCGCCGTCGAAGTCGGCAAAGTTAGGGGAAGGCCAGCCGAAGGTTTCCACGGGCCGGTCTGTGGCCATGACCTTTTTTGCTTTGTCATACTTTGGCTTGTCGTTGGTGCCGGTATTGCGCAGCACGTAAACGTATCCGCGAAGGGGACCATTCATCCAGCGGCCATTGGCATCATAGGCATTGTCCCAGCCGTATTCGGTCCAATCACCCACGCCGACGATGAGGTCGTTGTTGCCGTCACCATCAAAGTCCACGATGCGCCACATGTTGGCGCGGACTTTGTTCATGTGGATGTTTTTATCGGGTCCCAGTTTGACCTCTTTTTCGATGCCTGTTTTGAGAAAGTCCGGATGGATCATGCCGGGGGTAGTGACCACCGGTTTACCATCCACATAACTGACCTGGACATTCTGTGCACCCTTGCTGAAACGGACGCCGGCCTTGAAGACGGGCATCTTGTTTTTGGCGGTATCGCCGGAGGTGTTTTCGAAGAAGTAAATGCCGTTGGAGGGTTTGTCTGGGCAGTTGACCACGAGGTCCAGATCACCATCACCATCGAAGTCCATGGGCAGCGGCCAGGCCCAGAGACCGACGCCAAGATCCACCACCAGACCAGGATTGTTATACTTGAGCGGGGTCAGTGTATCACTGGCGGAGGCGGAGCCGCAGAGGAGCGCGGAGAGCGCAAAGAGGCAGAGAGAGGAAGGCTTCATGGTCGGTCGGTTGGGAAGACGGGGAGTCCAACGGCAGCTTGGGAGGGTTTGTTTCCTGGCACAATCTTTTGCCGCTGCGTATTCTTGCTGGGTGGTTGACGATGTTTGACTTGGTGAATCTGGCATGAGCATGCAGCCAACCCTGAATTTGCAGCCGTGGGGTGGGGGATTGGCTAGAAAAGCGGGCTGTTGGCGAGCTAGAACTCTGGAATACTTTAGGGCTCGAAAAGCGGCATCTTGGGGAATGGGGATGAATTTTAATTTATCCCCATTTGGGGATTTATTGGGTTACTATCTTGAAAATCAATGAGTTGCGATGGGGATGAGTTTTCCCATGGAATCCCCACGCGGGGAGGATGGGGAAAGTATGGGGGATTGGGGACTGCATGGATATGACTGGGTGGACGGTTTTGGAGGTGCCTTGTGTGATATGTTGCATATTATTTAATATCGTTTACTGATTATGATTTGCAAGTCTGTGAAAGTTAACGGCAGCCTGGACTTGCTCAGCCGATAACGGCTAGACATGCCGTGTGACACCCAACTCTCCTTTGATGGTCCACAAAGAGAACTTGCCGTGCTAAGGAATCAAGGTCGCCCGATGACTCAGCAAAACTGGGCCCATACCCACTCGGCAGATAGCGAAGTTGCGGCAGGTGTTTCGATGGCGGTATTTAGCGTCACGCTTTGCCTTCAAAGTTGAAGATATAGATGCAGCAGACCCAGCAATTGAAGGGCTAAAATACAAGCATTGGGTGGCTGCGATAATCAGGCTTCCCAATCTGTTGGCGTATCCGCTGACCGTGCCTCGATACCCGAAAAGAAAAAGCAAGGTGGCGATCCCGCCCGTTATGCACTGCTCTATCGGATGAGCCAGTCCAGATGGGGCCCAGAAGCTCAGCCACATCAGCATTACGATCCACTGCGCCAATGCCACTAGCGCACTATATCGGGCGAACACCGGGTTCCAGGGATCATGCCGGGAAAACCAGAGCCAGCGATGTTTGGAGTATTGTGACATCGGCAATGGGCATAGCACCATCCAACCTATCAACGTCGGGCTGCAGATGAAAACGTTCCCGAGGAAAACTCTTTAACGGCTTCCTGCTTGGCTTCGTCAATGGATTGCCGCATGACCTTGGTGAACTCTTCATTGAGGCCTAGCCATAGGACATTGGTCTCTGTGCCGTTGATCTTTTTCTGCCAGGCAAGAGCTCCCGAGGGGCTGCGAAGTTTGAGATCTACCCCCACGTTATGCCAGGTGGTGGTGAACAGATCCATCCAAAACTCATACACGTCACCCTCCAAGACGGGAATATTGCCGGGGGCGGTACCTTTTCCTTCGACAATGGTCTGGTAACCGGACGCACGTAGGGCATCGGCCACGGCATCCGTCATGAGGCCGGAGACGCCTTCGCTGTTCTTAATGGCCAGATTACCCAGCACCATTCCAAAACCATTGCGCTTATTGCCGATGATCACTTTATCGTCCACTTGGCGAGAATCCGTGAACTGCTTCACGTAGATGGTGCCACGTTGTTGTCCAGAGCTCGAAAGAGGGGTATGATCTGCCTTAATTTTGGTGGTTCCCATGGCGCACTGGGACAAAGAAACGGTGACGCTGACCAGAAACAAGAGGCGAAGGATTTTGTGCATGCTTCGGAAGATTCTTCGGAATATCCAGTGCATCAATCTTAATTTACAGAAGTATTGTGCTTCGGGGTATTCTTCCTGTGTCGCCTGAGCGAAGACCTTGCTAATATGATGCAGGATGAGGAGAGACTGGGAGAAGGGTGGAGTGGTGAAGACGACGCTCTATGACAAACTTATTTCCGGCTAAAGCCGGGACAACAGAGCGCTGGATGCGGTTGCTATTTCGTCACATGCCTCAGGACTTGGCCTTGCTTCAACAGGAGTTCCTGTAGCTCTGGGAGGGGGACTTTTCTTGGGGGGAGTTTGTGATGGATGGAGAGGTGGGCGGCGATGCCGGCGGCTTGGCCGAGGGCCATCCAGGTGGGCTCCATGCGGATGGAGGAGAAGGCGACGTGGGTGGTGCTGGCGGCAACGGGAACGATGAGGCCATCCACGATTTCCGGGATCATGATGCGGTAGGGAATCTCATAAGGGCGGGTGATGTAATCGAGCATGCCGAGGTAACCCTCCAAAACGATGGTATCCCCGGGCTGGCGCTTGCTGGCGGGGAAACTGTCGATGGGGAATTCGCCAACGGCGATGCTATCGGCATGGTGCTTGGGCTGCTGGCCCTTGCCGGTGATGTCGTGCTGAGTGAGGGTGTATTCGCCCATGAGGCGGCGGCCTTCACGGACATAGAGCTGCCAGGGGAAACCGGCATTGTCGGTGAATTCGTCCTTGGGCAGGTGAAGTTCGTTGGCGATCTTGCGATGGGCTTCGGGGACTTCGGGATCGTTTTGCAGGAACCAGAGGAGGCCGAGGGTGAGGCTGCGGTGCTTTTCACAAATGCGCTGGCGGGTGGCGTTGTCTCCTTTGATGTAGCCTTTGTTTTCCTCAGGGAATGGGAAGCCGAGGGGGCGGGGGTTGATGTTGACATCGGTTTTATTATTTGGGATGTCGGTGACGGAGAGGGAGCGGACGAGGGTATTAAAATGGGCGGGATTGTATCCACGGCCGGGCTTGAAAACTTTGGGTCCGGCGAGGCGGCCAGCCTTGAGGTCATCGAAATAACCGAGGTAGGCAGTGCGGTCATAACCGGGCGGGGGCGCGGTCATGGGCAGGGCATTGGCGGGATCTTTAGTTAGGCAGAGACGATAGGTATAAGCGGGCAGGCGGTCATCGGCAGCGCCGGTGCTGCCGGGAAGGAATTCATGGGTCTGGTAATCGAAATAGACGACGCCGGCATGAGGTTCATCGAACTCCTGGCGGGACTCGCGACCGAGGCGGAAACGGGCTCCGGCGGCGGCATATAGATCCCCCTCATAGGTGGCATCCACGAAGACCTGGGCGACCAGGTTATGGACGATGGATGCCTGATGGTTCACTATCTCAATGCTTGTTAGGCGATTGTCCTCCACTTTGACCGTGCGAAGACGCCAGCCTTTAAGGACGGTGATGCGGGCCTCTTTGGCCAGCATGGTGAGGAACACTTTTTCGGCGACGGAGGGCTCGGCATAATAACCTTCGTTGCAGAGCTTGGTGGATTCATGATCCTTCCCATAGGTGGTGAGGTAGTGGTCATAGACGCCGGTGATGAATTCCTTGAAGATGCCACCGATCATGGCGCGGTTTTCAATGTCGCTCTTGCCGAGGCCGCTGGTGGTCATGCCGCCGATGTGGTTGTGAGGCTCCACCAGGGTGACGGTGCGGCCCTGGCGGGCGGCACTGATGGCGGCGGCGATACCACCCGGGGTGCCGCCATAGATAATGACATCCGCAGCCGAGGCGCTCAAAGTGAGAAGTGAGAGAATTAGGAAACGAAGCATGCTGGATGAAACGGCGGAGTGAGATGTGAGGAAAACGACGAAGTCACGGTTTAACCTCAAGAACGGCATGCCGGCGGGCCTTCCAGTAGGCGGCCAGATGGTAAATGATGCCGCAACTGGAGTTGTGCTGGTAATCGAAGTTGCTGAGCAGTTGGCTCAGCGAGGTGCGTTGAGATTCGGTGGCTGATGAGGGATCCGCCATGAGCAGGACGAGTGCGGATTCACCCGCTTCACGGCTGATATGCCAGATTTCACGAAACGGGCCCCACTGGGGGTTGGGGTAGCCTTTTTGATCTTTCCACACGGGAACTGTGCGCCAATCCGGCCCGAGCATCTGCATTTCCTCAGGCGTCTTTTTACCGATGCTGGCCAGTATGCTGGTGAACCTCTTGGCGGCGAGGCTGCGGACGTGCAGCATTCTGGCATGGATGGTGGCCTTCAGTGTCGGGTCTGGCTCCAGGTCATGGAGAACTTCCAAAGAGCACTGCATCTGCAAGAGGGCATAAGCGGGCTTGTCCGGGTCTGGGTTGGCGGATTGCTCAATGGCTTCGGTGACGTAATGCCGCCATTGCTTGTGATAGCGCTCATCCCGAGTGACGTCCCAGGCGGCGGCGTAGATCATAGGGAGGCGGGCGGCCTCATGAGGCTTGACGTTCCACATGCGGCAAATGCCGAGTGGGCAGCGGGCACCGTCGGCACGGCAGAAGTCGTAATCGTTTTCAGGCGTGACAAAAGCGATCATGCGCTCGGCCACGTCTGCGATGATTTTACGGGCCTCAACGCGCGTGGTCTCATCGGACAAAGGGCTGTGGTAATACTGCCAGAGGCCGTGGACAAAGTGGGTGACCTGGTCCCGTGAAGAATTGATATAGACGCCTTTGCCATCCTCAGGACAGACATTCCTGGCGACGAAGCCGCGGACTCCGTGCACGGTGGCGCAGAGGCGCAGACCGGCGAAAACTTCAGCCGCTTGACCGCGTAGTGCATCCTCTCCAGTGACGGCGAATCGATCGCACAATACGCTGAGCATCGCACCGCCCAGGATGGCTCCGTCCTCCATGCCGGTGCTGTAACCGCAGGGATTTGGATACTGGCGGCGGACCTCCTCTGCGGTGGGTAAATGCGCCTGCTCTTTGCCCTTTTCGTAGCTGCTGAGATAGTCTGCAAAGGTATGGACCTGGGGCAGATAAAAGCGGGTCCAGGTGACATCCCAGGCCTTATCCATTTGCATGCTAAGTTTCGCATCCTCTGCACTGGACCCGCCCGGGGCAGTGATCCCAGATGAAGCTGAAGTTGCGAGGATGGCAAAGAGGAGGAAGGTCTTGAGCATGGATGAATAAGGAAGTACTCTTCTTACTCGAGAATCCCGCCGACTGTTACAAAAGGAATGCCTCGTTCTGAGGTACCGGGATCAAAGGCATCCTTTTTGGGACTCGCCCTGGGCGCTACTGGAGTCCTTTTATTGGCGAAGACGCTCAATCTCATCGAAGGAGATTTTGACGACTTCGATGGTCTGCTTGCGACGCGAAAAGGCGACGAGGAGGTAGCCGTCCTGCTCGATGACGTGTGGGTATTGAAACGTTTCTGTGGAAGCGGAGCGCAGCGGGTTGGTTATTTTAGGGTCTGCACTGAGTTTTTCAGGAATCGGCAGGGCGGCCATGCGGGTGAAGGTAACGCCATTATCCGAGGTGGAGAGGCTGAGGGGATTCCGCTGCTTCGGGTTGGCATTGGAGACGAGGACATAATAACCACGACTGGTGCGGAGGCCGAAGAATTTACTGGTGGCATCGGGGAAGTTCGTCTTCTCCGGGGCAGTCCAAGTGCGGCCGTTGTCGCTGGAAACGGCCCGGTAAAAACGGAAGGAGCCGCTGTTGTCACGAAAGAGGCCGAGGAGGCGGTTGTCGGGCAGGGTCCACCAGTCTGGCTCCTCAGGGGCGAAGCCTTCACCCTTATAGGCGACGAGGGGAACGGCCTTCCAGTCCAGAGGCGAGGTGACTCCACCAAACATCATGGAGACCTTACGCTCGTGATCCCGGCGCAGCATGCCATACTCTCCGTTAGGCATTTTTTGTGGCGGGAAGTTGTTGATGGCATCGTCCATCATGAGGCCGAGTTCTTTCCACGACTGGCTCTCCGGCTGCCATTCCCAGGCGAGGAGTTGCAGGCTTTTGCCAAAGAAGTGGACCTTGCCTTTTTCATTGAAGGCTTCGTCATGACTGACGATGGCGAGGAGCCTGCCATCCCGAACCCAGAGGCCGCGCGCGATGTAGCGAAAGCCTTCTTTGGGGGAAGGCGGCATGAGTTGTTTATCTTCACTCCATGTTAGGCCGTCAGGGCTGGTGGCGTAGCGAACATGCTGGGTGGGATTGTCCTCAATAACGGGGCCATGGCTCCAGATGCACCAGTATTTCCCCTCATGAAAGGCGAGGTAATTGTGCAGGCGAAATTTCCACTTGGGATCACCATGGGTGACGAGGGCATGTTCTCCCTTCAGCACCTGCATTTGGGTGAAGTCGATCTTGGTGGGGTCCTGACCCGTACCGGGGAGGTCCAGCATGGGAGGGAGACCGGCGGCGGGGGTGAGGGTGGTGAACAGGGCGAGGCATGCCAGCGAAAGGAGCGGGGCTTTCATGAGAGGATTGTTATATTTATCCTTAGCCCAATTTCACATCACCGCAGAGAGAAACGTGGATGCCTAGCTCGCTCATGGCGGCGGCTTTGATGCGGGCGGCGCGGTGGGCTTGTTTTTCGTTGGGGGTGTAAACGACCTGGATGTGGTTGGACTTGTGGCGGGCCATCATCTGGTCGCGGGAGACGCCTTTGAGCACGGCGTGCATGATGGGCCATTGGGGGGTGGTTTCCTGCCAGCGGCGGTCGGTTTCCTCAGCGGGGAGTTTCACGACTTCGGCGACGCCAATGTCGCAGTGCAAGGCACCGTCCATGACAAAGACGCGGCTCCAGACGATGTGGCCGGGCTTGCTGATGCCCTTCATGGTGCCGCCGCCAAGACGGAAGTACATGGAGGGCTGGCGCTCAGTGCTAGCACCTTTCCAACCGCCGATGAAGTGGGCAGGAGGTGCGGCACCGCTGATGAGGAGAACCCAGACGTAATCTTTGTTATACTTTTGACCCCAGCGGAGGTCATGAAGGGTATTTTCTGGAGCGAAGCCGAGCTCGCGCCAGAGGCGATAGGTGACGAGGCCGTCCAGGCCGGCGCATTCATCCACTTCATTGAAATGGGGGAGGGCCTCGCCTTCAAAGAGGATGCGTTTGCCATCGGCGCTGTGGACGGGAGGGCGGTCGGCGTTGTTGAGCATGCCTTCAACGAGGTCGCTGGCGGGGGTGAGGTCCTTAAGTCCCTGCTGATACTGGATGCCGATGGCATCGCAGCCGAATTCGTCGGCAATGCGGACGGCGGCGATGTACATTTTACACTGGAGGAGGATTTGTGGCTCGGTGAGCTCGGTGGCTTCATCCTGGCCTAACTGCATTTGCAATCCTTTTTTCTTCAGCCAGGCATACACGGCGGCGGCATCGTCATCACTGACGGTCTGCATGGCGGCATAGAGGGTGGACTGGCTGAGCCGCTCCTTGAAGCAGCCGGTGGAGTGAAAGAGATTATCCGGCACGATGGCATTGTACATGCCCATGCAGCCTTCATCGAAGACGCCGAAGATGGCTTTGTTATTGCGGAAACGGCGGCCGAAGTCGCGACCGAGGGTGTCATCATCGCCAGGGATTTTAAGCAGGGAGAGATCGCGGACGTGAGACTGGTCATGGGTGACGCTGCCAGTATCGAGCCATTCGCGGAGGCCGTTTTTAAAGAAGGGATCGGTGAAGGTTTCGCTCCAAAGAGTGGAGTAGCTGACGCCGGCCTTGGTGAGGGAGGCATTCAAGTTTAGCAAACCGACTAGGCCGGGCCACTGGCCGCTCCAGTTGGCGACGGTGAGGATGGGGCCGCGATGGGTGGTGAGGCCGGCGAGGACGTGATGAGAATACTGCCAGACGGCCTCAGCGACGATGAGGGGTGCATCGGGATCTATGGTGCGGAAGACTTCAATGCCCTCGCGCTGGCTGGCGATGAAACCGTGCTTTTTTTTCGCATCATACGGATGCGCACGTTTGACCTCGTAACCTTCGGCCTTGAGGGCTTTGGCGAGAGCGTCCTCCATGGCCTTTTGAGCAGGCCAGCAAGTTTGGTTGGCGGAAAGGCGGAGGTCGCCGCTAGCGACGAGCTGAATGGTACGATGGGTGGGCATGATCAGTCATAGCTTGTTCCAAAGCCCCCTGAGCAGGCAATGCAACGCTGCTGATCATTCTTGCTGGGTGTTTGACGATTCTTGATCATGTGTTGCATGGGAACCGGGCAAAGCGGCGGTTGACCTGATGTAAATGCGGGTAAGAATCCACCTATGAGAAACACCCAACGGGACATCGTGGTTTTGATCCACGGGCTTGGGCGCAGTGCCCGAAGCCTGCTGGCTGTGCGTTTCTGGCTATGGAGGGCAGGATACCGGGTGGCAAGCGTGCGCTATCCCTCCAGGAAGATGACTGTCGAAAAGGCGGTGAATGAGCGGCTGATGCCCACGCTGGAAAAGCTAAAACCTGCTGAAGGAGGTCGAGTGCATTTTGTGACTCATTCACTGGGTGGCATTCTCTTCAGAGCCTGGGCAGCCAAGCGCAATCCAGATTTTCCGTTGGGCAGGACGGTGATGCTGGGGCCGCCCAACCAGGGCAGTGAGGTGCTGGAGCAACTGGGGCATCTGCCGTGGCTGAGGCGGCTGCTAGGGCCCGTGGTTTTGGAACTGGGTGAAAATGAACACAGTGTGCCCAGACAGTTGGGACCGGTGCCGCCGGGAACGGGAGTCATCATGGGGAATAAACCCGTGATCCCTTTTTTCCGTCATCTGCTGGGTCCTGAATCCGACGGAATCGTGACGGTGGCAGGCGGCTGGGTGGAGGGGCAGGCAGATTTTATGGTGACCCCGGCGGATCACACCTTCATCATGTGGCGGCCAGTGGTGCTGCGGGCGGTAGAGCACTTTTTAAAGAACGGCTCCTTTTTGCCCCAGCCTGTGTGGTCCATGGAGGGCGGACTGGCGGGTGCTGCCACTTAGTTTAAGGAAAAGACGACTTCGCAGAATCTAAGGATGACGCGGTAATGATTTTTGTGTAAGACCTTTGTCAGCATGTTTTGTCGCTGGTTTTTTTATCTCGCCATGCTGGCGCTCGTCAGTTGTGCCTCCCGCCCGCCTCCATACCAGGAGCAGGGGTGGGCATCCTACGTGGCGGACCACTATACAGGACGGCCCACTTCTTCAGGAGAGATCTACTATCCACAGGCCTATACTGCGGCCCACACATCCCTGCCCTTTGGGACGGTGGTAACGGTAAAGAACATCATGAACGGTCAAAAGGTCAATGTGACGATCAATGACCGCTTTCCGTATTATCCAGGGCGGGTGATCAATTTGTCCAGCATTGCGGCGCAGAAGATCGGCATTCCGTATATGCAGATGGGGCAGGTGGAACTCACGGCAGAAAACGTGGGCCAGGGCAGCTATGGGCAGAGGGGATACGCCCAACAGCCTGCGTATCCGCAGCAGCAAGCGACCTATCCCTCTCAACCTGCGTATGGTGGATATAATCCACAGCCCGCTGCCACCTATCCGACATACCCTAGCTCCCCAGCAGCGACAGGTGGTGGCTACCAGGTACAGCAGCCCGCAGGCAGCACACCTTATGCGCCCGGTTATAATGGGGGCGGCGGAACACCGCCAGGGCTGCAAACCTATTGATTCCAGCGCAGGAGTGTATCTGGAGCTTGTGAAAACTTTCACAAACGGGTTGCCGGGGGGGGAGGCGGGGCGTATTTCTTGCGCTGTTAACCCTTTTCCCCAAAGCCATGGTCGCCCCTGCTGAAACTCACGCCGCCTACGATTCTAAAATCGAGGGCAATGTCGTCTTCACTAAGCTAGATTCAGCGGTCAACTGGATGCGCAAAAACTCGCTCTGGCCGATGCCCATGGGACTGGCCTGCTGCGCCATTGAGATGATGGCCTCCGCCTGCAGCCGCTATGACCTCAGCCGTTTTGGCATGGAAGTGATGCGGTTTTCCCCCCGCCAGGCGGATGTGATGATCGTGGCGGGCACGGTGACTTATAAGATGGCTCTGGCTGTGAAACGCATCTGGGACCAGATGCCGGAGCCGAAGTGGTGCATCGCCATGGGTGCCTGTGCTTCCAGTGGCGGCATGTACCGCAGCTATGCGGTGCTGCAGGGCATTGATCACCTGATCCCGGTGGACATTTACATCTCCGGCTGCCCTCCACGCCCGGAGGCACTTATGGAAGGCCTGATGCGCCTCCAGCGTAAGATTGACGGTGAGCATTCTGTCTCTGAACAGAAGAAGGAACTCATCAACGACCTGTCTTAATCCCCCAGGTCGCTCCCTAAAAATCGTCAAAGTTCAATAAGCTCAAGCTGTCACGAATCGTATCATGAACGCCGCGCAAATGGTCACTGCCCTGAAGGAAAAGTTCGGCGAAGCCGTGCTGAGCACCACCGAATTTCGTGGAGAGCAGACACTGCAAGTCACCCTGGCAGGGGCCAAGCCGCTGCTCAAGTATTGCCGTGATGAGCTGAATTTTGACTATCTGGTGGATATCTCCAGCCTGGATCACATGGGCCAGGAGCCGCGTTTTGAAATGGTGTATGAAGTGTATGGCTACGGTCATCACCAGCACCTGCGGATCAAATCCCAGATCCCAGATGACCAAGAGCCGACGACCGTCAGCGACATCTGGCCGACGGCTGACTGGCACGAGCGTGAAGTCTGGGACATGATGGGGATCAAATTCGCCGGTCATCCGGACCTGCGCCGTATCCTCATGTGGGAAGGGTATCCTTACTTCCCGCTGCGCAAAGATTTCCCTCTGGCCGGCAAGCCGAGTGATATGCCGGACGTGGGCTTTACAAACATCGCCCCGATGGCTGACGGTCCTTTTGTAACGAGTGCGGGTGCTCCGGATACGGTGGCACGGGAACCTCGGGCCAAAAGGGTGGACTAAAGGCAGGCGCACACACTGGTGCGACCATGACGGAGAATTTATTCCTCTCCGCTGAGGATGATGCTGCCCGTGGCAAGACGGGTGCCATCTGAAGTGATAATTTCCCCGCTTACCTGGACGAGACCAGGCATCACGGCATCTCTTTTGGCAGTAATAGTGAGAGTTTCCCCAGGTGGAATGCTGCCCAAGATTTTAAACTGACGGACGGCGGTGAGACGGACATTTTTAAGAGGCTGATCACCACGGTCACTCTGTGCCAGAATACCGCCCAACTGGGCCAGGGCCTCAATCATGATGACACCCGGAAGCAGAGGCTGACCAGGAAAATGGCCCTCAAGGAAGGCTTCATCCCCTTTCAATGTCCAACGGGCCGTGGCAGTGATGCCAGGTTCCATGGATACCATTTCATCGATAAAGCGAAATGCACGACCGTGCGGGAGTGCGGAAAGGGCTTGGACAAGCGATGCGGGCTGAAACATAATCGGCGCCCTCATACTCCATGCCCTAAGCTTGTGCCAATCCAGAAAAAACAACTCCCACGACGCTCTGAGCCGGTCTGAACGTATTGCCCAATCCTTACCGCATGCTGGACCGATTACGCCTAATCACCGCCTGGATAGCGAGCCTGCTATACTGGATTTTCGGGGGAACCGGTTTTTTGCTACTGTGCCTGCTGCTGCCAGTCGTTTTTAATGAAGATGATGCAAAAATGGTGGGCCAAAGTTTCCTGCGCACGGCGTTTCGGGGATTTCTCAAGCTGCTAAGCTGGTTTGAAATCGTCGAATGTGAATATGTGGGGTTTGAGCGGCTGAAGGATCAGCAAGGGGGAATGATCGTGGCACCGAATCATCCGGCGCTATGGGATGCAGTGTTTGTGCTGGCGGAGGTTGACCACATGGCCTGCGTGTTGAAAGCATCCCTGATGTGTAATCCGATTTTGTTTGGCGGGGCGACAGCCGCCGGCTTCATCCCCAACGAACCTACTCATAAAATGCTACGTCAATGCATTGACATGCTTAAAGGAGGGGGACGTCTTCTGTTTTTCCCTGAAGGAACACGCACACGTGCGGAGAATGGGGAACTCAACCCCTTTCAGGGCGGGCTGGCGCTGGTGGCCAAAAACGCAGGAGTGCCAGTCTGGCCAGTTTATGTGAAAACGAACAGCCGGTATCTGAACAAAGGCTGGCCCCTGTGGCGACTGCCGACGGAGAAAGTGAGCCTTTCCATGACGGTGGGAGAGCCATTGCATTTCCCTGCAAATGGTGATCCGCAAACTTTTCTCAATGAACTGCGTCAGTGTTATTTGACCGCCTTGAAATCCCCAGCCGCATGAAGATCCTGGTCCTGATACCTAGCTACAACACGGGCCGTATTCTGCCGCAAACAGTCGCCGAAGTGCTGACGCACTGGCCAGATGTGTGGGTAGTGATGGATGGAAGCACCGATGGCAGCGAAGCACTGCTAGAGCCGCTGAAGGAAACGGCCCCAGGTCTGAAAGTCATCTCCCTGGAAAAAAATGGAGGCAAGGGCGCAGCCGTACTGCATGGGACCCGGCTTGCGCATGAGGCAGGATACAGCCACGTGCTGACGATCGATGCAGACGGGCAGCATCCGTCCCATGACATCCCCCGTTTTATTGCCCTCTGTGAAAAATATCCAGGTGCTGTGATGATGGGCACGCCGGTCTTTGGCCCGGAAGCCCCCCAGCTGAGGGTGCAGGGGCGCAAAATTTCCAACATGTGGGCAAATCTGGAAACGCTAAACTGGGGTATCCCGGACACGTTATTTGGCATGAGGCTGTATCCTGTCCCGCTGCTGCTGCGCGCCTTTCGGGGAACGATCTGGGCACGACGGTTCGACTATGATACGGAGATCGCAGTGCGTCTGGCCTGGCAAGGAGTGCCCATGCTGGCCGTGCCGACGACTGTTCGCTATCTGACCCAAGAAGAAGGCGGCGTTTCTCAGTTTCGCTATTTTCGGGATAACACTGTGCTAACGTGGATGCATGCGCGGTTGCTATTCGGGTTTGCCTGGAGGCTGCCCCTGCTGCTGCTGCGCCTGGGGCGCGGAGGCAACCCACTACGCAAAGTCTCTGCATGACGCCCACCCTGGCCCAACTTGAAAACATCGCTGCACTGTGTGAACGGCGCTGGGATTTCTTTTACACACGCTCCAAACTGGCCAGTGACCCTGTTTATCAGGCCGTGGTCAAGGAGATCGGCCAGACTGACCTGCCCGTGCTGGACATCGGCTGCGGCATCGGCCTGCTGGCGCATTACCTGCGCACTTGCGGGCATACGGCACCGATCACAGGCTTTGACTATGACAAGCGCAAGATCGCCAGCGCGATGGATATGGTGGTGAAGTCTGGAAACCAGGGGCTGGCCTTTTCAGCCGGGGATGCGCGGACGGGGCTGCCCGACTTTAGCGGCCATGTGGTGATCCTGGACATCCTGCAATTTTTTACCATGGAGGAACAGAATACTCTGCTGGCAGCGGCGGCGGCACGAGTGGCCCCTGGGGGCAAACTGGTAATCCGCACCTGTCTCCGTGACGCCTCACGACGTTATAAAATCACGGTTCTGGGGGATTATCTGGCGAAGATGACCTTCTGGATGAAGGCGGCGCCGACGGCTTATCCGGAGGCGGACCAGTTCCGCCAGGTGCTGTCAGATTCCGGTTTGAAGGTGGAAATATCCCCGTTGTGGGGTGGCACTCCGTTTAACAATCATCTGATTGTGGCGCAACGGTAACACTGTGATTCAACGCCTGCCTGGACAACGCTGTCCATTTCCGCTAGAAAAACCGCCCACATGCCGTCCCCCCATCGATTCCCCACCCTGTTGCTCGCTGCCCTGTTATGGGTGATGGGCATTTCAGGCGCAGCGGCCCAGTGGCTGGTCTATGAATTGCGATTCACCCCCGAGGAAGAATCGGTCAATTTCAGCTTCTATACAGGCGGCTATGTGGTGGTCCCCGCAGAGGGTGGAGCGGCGACTGTTTTGCTGACGACGGAGGATGGAGGCCGTTTTTATGCCGTGGCTGAGAGCAGCGGCAAGTTTTTCATGGCGGCCAATGCCAGTGTGCGAAAGGCTGTCTTTGCTGCGGCAGCGCTGACGGGCACCTCGCAGTCTTTTTATACGGCCTCAGGACATATGAACCGCTCACTCCTGCTGAGCGGGAATGGTGGAACCCGCTCCTGGAGGGTGGCTGAAAGCCTGACGGGCAGGCTGATGACGGCGGATGATGAATCCTTTACCGGCCCTTCCGCCGACGGATCGCTGGGCGTGGTGGGCAGTGCGCTGATGCTGGGGACGCTGCGGGAGGACCTGACGGCGAATGCGAGCGCGGCTTTCACCACGCAGAATGCTGCGACGGCGTATCTCATCGAACTTTTGGAAAAATACGGCTATGTGCCGGACGTGGGCAGCCTGCCAGCACCGCTCATTTCCTCTGATGAGGCAGCGATGATCGATGCCAGCCTGTTCCCTGTTGAAATCCATGGCCAGGGTCCGGCCCAAGACTGATGAAAAATATTCGCCAAGCTTTGGTCCAATGCCTGGAGGCCTCAGGCGGCTCCGGTATCCCCCTCCCTATCGCGACGCCTAGTTCGTCCGTGATCAACCAGCTCCTGGACATGGGCGCTCTGGATGAAGAGTCCTTCCTATCCCAACTGGCGGTGAGGGTGGGGCTGGGATACGTCTCCACACCGCTGCCGGACAGTGCGGATGCTCCAGAGATGAAGCGACTGTTGCCGCCGAGGGTGGCTCTGAAACACCGGCTGCTGCCTTTGAAAATCGAGGAGGATGAAATCACCGGGGCTAAAAAGCTGATCGTAGCCGCCTATGATCCCTTTGACCTCATTGGCCGTCAGGCGGTGGCACGTGAGGTGGATGCACCTGTGCGTTGGCAGATCGCCCCGCGTAAACGTCTGCTCAATGCGATGCGGGACTTTTACGGGGTGGGTGCAGATACCTTTGAAGAGATCCTAAAAGGCCGTGACGTGGACGGCTCAGACCTGGAACAGCGTGACGAGGCGAACATCATCGATGCAGATGATGAAGAGGCCTCCGTGGTCAAATTTGTGAATACGGTGATCCGTGAGGCCCTGGAACAGCAGGCGACGGACATTCATGTGGAGCCCATGGAAGACAAGCTGCGGATGCGCTATCGCATCGACGGACGGCTGCGTGAGGTGCCGGTGCCGGAGAACATCAAGCAACTCCAGCAATCCGTGATCGCCCGTCTTAAAGTGATGGCGAAGCTGGACATCGCGGAGCGCCGCCTGCCGCAGGACGGACGCATCAGCCTGCAGATCGCTGGCCAGCTCATTGATGTCCGTGTGGCGACGATCCCGAGTGTGGAGGGGGAAAGCATTTCCCTGCGTTTGCTGGGTCAGGAGAAATTCAACCTGGACCGCTTGCGCATTGAGACAGACCTGCGCGGCGAGATCGAAGTGCTGCTGAAAAAGCCGAACGGGATCATCCTTGTCACCGGCCCGACCGGATCTGGGAAATCGACGACGCTTTACACCTTTCTAAGCCAGCTCAACACAGAGCACCGGCGCATTGTGACCATCGAAGATCCAGTGGAAAACAAACTGCCGGGGGTGGTTCAAATTGCGGTGAGGCCGGAGATCGAGCTGACCTTTGCCACCGGCCTGCGCAGCATCCTGCGTGGTGACCCGAACGTGGTCATGGTGGGGGAAATGCGCGACCTTGAAACGGCTGAAATCGCCATCCGTGCAGCTTTGACGGGTCACTTGGTCTTCAGCACGCTGCACACGAACAATGCCATCGGCGGGATCATGCGTCTGGTGGACATGGGGGTGGAGCCGTTCCTTGTGGCGACTTCCGTGCGTGCCTTCATCGCCCAGCGTCTGGTGCGCCTGCTTTGCACAGCCTGCCGTGAGCCTGAACCTGAAGCAGAAATGAAGCTGCGGGAGCTGAAATATACGGGCCCTATACGGACCCAGGTCTATCGGGCCAAGGAGGGCGGGTGTGAAGCCTGCCGCCATACCGGCTATAAAGGACGAATGTCCATCTATGAACTGGTGCGCCTGACGCCGGCGATGGGAGAACTGATCACCCACAAAGCGAGCAGCGCACAGTTGATGGTGCAGGCCTATAAGGACGGCTACCGCCCGATGCGTGAATACGGGGTGCGCAAAGTCCTGGACGGGAATACCACGATCGAAGAAGTGATCAGTGTGACCGTTGCGGAATCCGAGCAATAAAGTCTCCGTTGGAGATAGAGCCCCATTGCTTACAGTGGCGAGGGGGCGGCACCTTCTTTACTGAATTTAATGGCATCGAACTCACCGTAGGATTCCAACCCGTACTCGATGCCGGTTTCGATGATGAGCTGCTTAATCTCACGGAAGGTGGCGAATGAATCCGGATAAATGTAAATGGTGAGGTAGCCGCCAGTCTGTTTATGATGGAGAAAAAGCTGTTTGAGCTGTTCCCAGTCCCGTCTCACCAGCAAGCCCTCGGTCTTTTTGGGATGAGCGATGAAACCTTCATCCGCCTCATGAGCGCGACGAACCGAAGGCGTGGCTTTGCCCTCCGCATCCGTCAAAGGAAACACCTCACCATACCTTAAGATGACAGGCCGGGGGTCTTTGGTCTTGGGTTTTTCACGAGGCATCCGAAGCTGCTCAATGTTCTGATTTTCGCTGGCATCCGCCTGGCGGGTGAGACGCTGAAGCCGCTCCGTGACATGATCTGCCTTCAATTGCGCGGCCTGGAGCTGAGACTGAATGTCCGCCAAGCGCGCAGCTTCCGCGATGGACTGCTGCCGCAGGGTGGCAAGCTCCCGGCCGGGATCTACGGAGGCGGCCTGCCCCCGCTGGCGTTCCTGACGGGTGCGCTCATCCTGATCAAGGCGAAGACGCTCGACGGTGGCGCGGAGTTCATCACGCTCGGCGACGAGGAGACGTAGCCCGCGATTATCCTGAATTTTCAATTCCTCCAGCAACATTTCCAGGCGTGCTTTTTCCTCCCGGGCAGCCTCAATACGACGCTCCAGCAGAAGGCCTTTTCCATGAACATCTGCAACGGGTGAAACCGGGGTGGGCTCAGGCTCACGAGTAACCAGGGCCAACAGGCAGGCGATGAGGATGATGCTGCCAAAGACGTTGCACAACGTGTCTAAAAGAAGGTCAAAGCTATCGGCAGGAGCCTGCTGGCGGTGATTTCTCATGGCAGGGCTATTTGAATTCCAACTGTATTTCCTCGGGAATCAGGTCATATCCGATCTCATATCCCCAATGCCGGGCACGGGAGGTGACTCCGTCAAAATGCTGGGCACCGGAGGGCTTAAAGTAAAAAACGAGGTAATGAGTCGCTGGTGAAAAGGAACTGAGATTTTCCAGCATTTCAGGAATGGAATAAGCAGTGCGCGAGGGGCCACCATCAAAGCGCTGAATGATCCAAGGCGGTTGCTGGACGAGAATGAGGACGGGTTCTTTGGATGTATCGCTACGCTCCGGGATAAGGCGGAGGACATTGCTGCGGTCACGAGTTTTAAGCAGGCGTGATTCGGCTTCTTTGACCTGGTTTTCCACTTCGGCCATTTGGGTGGCGGCATCGGTGACACGGCGGGAGGTTTCCTCCTGGGCACGCTTGATTTCTTCGATGTGTGTCAGCAAATTTTGCTTCTCGATCTGGGCCTCCCGGTCTGGATCTGAGAGGGGGACACTTTCACTGGTGAATGTGTCTGCGGAAAGGCGGAGGACGGAGGCTTTCAAGGCCTCAATGGCGCGTTTCAAGGCGGGACCGTCTTCAGCAGGGAGTTTTTGGAGGGCTTTCACTTCTGCATTGAGCAGTGCATTTTTAGCAGCGAGATCCGCCAGCTCTATGTCATTGAGGCCAACGCCATCCGCATCTTTGCTGAGGGTGGCTGCATCGTTGACATTCAGTGCGAGGAAAACAGCAATCATGATCAGAAAGCCTGCGGTCCCCGTGATGATATCCTGAAAGGCAAAAAAGCCTGAAGCAGGAGTCGCATGTCTGGAGAATCGAGACCTCATGGACGTGAATCAGTGAGAGGAAAGCTTGAGCTTACCCGCCACATGTTTGTGACAGATGTCATTGCAGGCATCCAAAAACTCGGACTCCCGGGCCTGAAGGAAGCTGACAATCAGCTGCAAGGCCAGGGCACAGACGAGGGCGATGAGAGTGGTATCAAACGCGGTGCCGAGGCCGCCAGTAACGGTCTGCATGGAGGAGCGGAGACTGTCCATGCCAGCCCCGGACTGGAGGGTATTGGTAAAGCCCCCGATGGCCTGGCTGAGGCCAAGGACGGTGCCGATGAAGCCCAGAACCGGAATGGCCCAAATGAACCCTTGGATGAGGCCATAACTGGAGGCGACCTGGGCCTCATCATTCTCCGCCTGGATTTTCAGGATGGTGGCTACATCCGAGGCGTGACCGATGTTATGGAGGTTGGCCAAGGCAAGATCAATGCGGTTCAGCAGGACAAAATGGTGGGGATTATCCACCATGACGGACATGCGCTCGCGGACGGATCTGGCGGTGGCCGGAGTGAGCTCAAAATCCGGCTGCTGGGGCATGACCGGCAGAGCCAGTGCCTGCTGCTGGAGCACGGTCTTGCGCCACTTGAAAAATAAGATGGAGAGTGCCCAGAAAAAAAGCAGCACCGTGGGATAAGGACAGGGGCCGCGATCCAGAAACATGCTGGCGAGCCACTGCGACTGCGGCCAGCGCTGGAGGATGAGAATGACGCCTGTGAAAAAGGCGACGGTGAGCAAAATGCCCAAGAGGAAAGGCAGGCTCTTGCCAGGATTGGTGAACCGTCCACCGCGAAAACCCAGTCTGCGCTCAATGTCCCGGCGGGACCAATCCAGCAAAACGGGTGTGTTTTGAAAAGGATTGCGCGGCAGGTGGCTTTCAGCACCGGATGGCAGTGGAGGAACGGCAGGTGTATCTGACATGAAAATTAAAAATGTTTGAATAGCTCCATGAACACAGCGGACATGATGATAATCATAATGATGCCGTACGTGATCGCCAGCCCAGCCATGGCCAGCCCCCGGCCACCTAACAGCGGATTATTGCGGATCTTAACCAGGGCGATATGACCAAAGATGATGCTCAAGATCCAACTGATCAAATTCACGATCGGGATAAAGAAGAGCAGGCTCAAGACAAAACTAGCGATGGCCAGACCGCTGGTACGGGCAGACGCTGCCGGGATCTCCAAATGATATGTGGGTAGCTGGGGAGGCGTTGGCTCTACAGGCGGAGCCACAAACAGAGGCTTCCGGAGAAGATGCTCAGGAATGGGAGGCGGCCGGCCTGGCATGGGGATGCTCTGCGCCTGCTCCAGCTTTTCCTGGAGATCCTGAAGCTTGGCCTCGTATTCCGTGCGCAGCCGGGTTTCGTTTTGCTTGGCTGCGACCTGAACAGGGTCGGATGAGGGATGGAGATTTTCCAGGAAGTCACGCAGTGGCTGCCATTTTTCATCCACATGGATTTGATACAGGGAATGAATGCGGCCGGAGCTGAGGGCTTCCCGGATTGTTGCCAAATCCCAGGGGCCGAAGCGCTGGCCACGCCATTGAAGGTGGTATTGTGCAGGGGCACTCATGGCTGTGAGGGAGCGAGAAAGAGGGATTCTCCTGCTGCAGGGGTATGGTTGGAACCACTGGCGGAAAGAGCAGATTCAAAACGCTCCATCAAAGAGGCGCGGTCTATCGAGATGAAAAAGACGGGGCTGAGAGGTTGGGCTTCTTTGGCTTTCAAAGGGTTGGCGGGGGGCAGCGAAGACTGGGGATTGGCGACCAGCAAGGGTTTAAGACCTGCTTTGGAAAGTACCCAGAGCTCAGAGGCCGCACGTGCTGGAATTTTGAGACGGAGAGTGAGATCTGTCTCCACGTAACCGCCAAATTTGAGCCCGGATCTGGCAACGGCGGTGAGCATTTCCCGCCGGGCTTTGGCTTCTTTCATGTATGAGCGTCCGGTGGTCTTTTCAAAGTAGGCGTTGAGCGGACTGGTGAAGCGGGTGCGGACAGACTGGAGCAGCCAGTCTTCACTGCGCAGTCTGGTATCACCAAGAACACGATGCAGCTCGGCGAGGTCTGCCTGCAAAGTGGGGCTGAAATGAAAACCCCACGCCAGGGGGCGGGTGCTGGCCATATCCTCCAGGCGAAGCATGAGATAGGCCTTGGTGATGGGGTTGGCGTCTTTGTCATCAATGATCTGCTCAAAGATCTCCAGCAACGGACGGAGGAAGCGCTCGCCTTCGGGATCGGTCATCCGGCTGAGTTGCAAGGTGTTCATCAACTCGCTGGTGGTGCTGAGTTTTGAGGAGACAACACCCTGCCCTCCGAAATTGCCAGGCCCGAAGACCACCCGGCGGAAGTCCTTTTGGGTGAAAGTGACGGAACTGGCAGCTGAGGAGGGATCGAAGCAAAGGCCAGACCAGCGCCTGGCTTCACCAACGACGGCTTCATCGAGTTTTCCTTGTGACCAATATGTTTTTTGCGAGCTGCGGGTGGAGAGGTCTGTGACGTTGTTTTCCCAAATATTATTGAGGAACTCATCATCGCGAAGCTCGAGGAGCAGGCGCAGGTCCCGCTCCATGGGATCGCTTGGGGCCATGTGAACGCTGGAAACGTCCTCCAGAATGGCATTGAGGACATTGACATCCCCACCGCTGATGAGGGCAGCAAGAATGGCCTTTTCATCCAGGCGCGCATCCAGGACGACTGAGGCAGGGGCAGCCTCGGTGAAGCTGATATCCTGCCATGCGGCCAAAGCACGGGTATAAGCGGTGAGGGAATCGGCATCGACTGCCTGGGTCCGTGCCTTACTGAAGGAATCCAGCGCGGTCTTGAATGCGGTGAGGCGCTGGCGGAGGGCAAGGAGACGGCTTTCGATATCGGTGGGGAGACGGAGGGATTCCACCTCAGGCTTCAGACCCACTTCAAGCTTTGCCAAGCTTTCTTCGAAGGTCTTCACCTTGGCGGTGGCCTGAGCTGCGGAAGATTCAAAGGACAGGATCTCAGAGGCCTGGGATTCCAGCTTTGCCAGGGTGGCAGCGCTTTCGCCAGACTGGAGCTTGGCCAGATCGGTCAGGTGCAGATCTGCACGGGTGCGCAAGGTGGCGAGGCGATTTTTTGGCTCGGCTGCCAAGTCCTGGGGCAACTGCTGAATGATAGTCGAGGCATCTTCGAGACCCCGCATCAAAGCCGGTGCAGGCAGCCTGCTGACGCCGTTTTTGAAACTGGACTCCAGGTCATCCAGCGCGGTGATCACCTGGCGCTCCAGGCCGCGGCTTTGAGAGGCCCAGGCATCCACCTCTTCCAGCCTGGACTGCAAGAATGGCCAGCGCAGCAGCAGTGGATCTTTTTCACGAAGCTGGCGGATGAGTTCTTCCGCCGGCTGGCTGGTCTGTTTTTCCCGGTAGGCAGCGAGCTCCTCGGAGAGGGAATGAGCTTTCCAGGCGTGAAAGGCCACGGAGGCGAGGCCCAGCATGACGAAGACTGCGGCGGCAGTGGCCATCAAAGTGCGGATACGGCGGGCACGCTGCATGCCGAGCAGACGGCTGCGGAGATCCTGGCCTGCACGGGTAATCCTTTGAAGGGCATTGTTGGGGACAGGAAGGCGGTGCCCCTCCAGCTCCTTCCACTGGCGGACGAAGGACTCATCCTTTTCTTCCAGCTCGGCATAAGTCAAACCTGCGCCGGTGAGGAGGCGTGTTTCCACCTCCTCAACAAAAGCGATAAAGCTTCGAAGACTTTTCTGGAAATTCCGCTGCTGCTCATCTGCGGCCAGTCTCTGACCGTGGTAGCGGGTGATTTCCGCCAGGGTGCGCTTCTGGTCTTCATCGGTCGGTTCGATGCTGAACTCCGTGATTAGACCGGTGATCTCTTCCAGAAGTGAACCAACAGCCCGCCAATCATCCTTGCCATGGGGCTCCTGAAACTGGCTGATGAGGCCAGGGAGACGCTCCGCCGCCTGGCGGGTGCGCCAGGAGCGGCGGATGGACTGGCCTTGGACAAAAGCCTCCTCCCGCTGGAGTTTTTCATCTGGAGCCAGTGAAGAAAGTTCTTCTATCAGACGTGCGATGGTTTCCTCATCATCGGTCTTCAGAGTCGCGCGGAGCTTTTCCAGCGTGGTCTGATAATGCTTATGCTGAAGGCGCTGGAACTCGGATTTGGCGTTTTCATCTGCGGGATTCAGCTTGAGGATGGTGCGAATGATGTGGAGCGACTTGGCATCGTCCCGCGATAGTACTGCCGAGCGGAAGTCTTTATACAGGGGATGATTGGCGGTGATGCCTTTGGTATAAAGCACTTCCAGGGCATGCACTGTCGGGGCATGGATCTGCGCCGCCACAGGAAGCTCATGAGCTTCACAAAATTCGCGCCAAGCTTTTTCCTCCCCAAAGCTAAGTGCCGCTGCGGTATCCAAAAGGGGAGGCTCCTGCTCCGCCGCCTGGAGCGCCTGGTAATCACTGCCTTTCTGAAGCATTTGGGCCACCGTTTCCAGGCGCTGCTCGACCAAGGCGCAGGCACGGGCATAGTCTTGAGCTGCCTTTTCTACCGATGGCGTCACAGCGCCGTCCTGGAGGGCTGCGCGAATGGTCTGGATGATACGAAGAAGCTCTTTCACAAGTTTGCGGGCACGGGTTACTTAGCTGCCGAAGGGCTTTGAATTTCGATTTTGCAAAGGTCTCTAGGACCTTTGGATGTCTCCATCAAAGTATAGGTCCCAGGCGGCAGTGTGAAGCTGGCTATCTTCACATTTTGCAGGGCGTCCAGCGTTTTGGTCACTTCGGCAAGTTCGGCCTCCTTAGCGGCAATGGCATCATTGTAGCCTTTGATTTTCGCTTCCCGCCCGGCAAGGCTGGCAGGCAGACCGTCCCGGAGTTTTCTCTCCGCCTGGATACCCTTCTCGAGTTCCTCTTTTTTGCGGGTCTGGAAATCGATGGCAAATTCATCGCGCGCGGGAGCGGTAGTGGGGCTGATCACTTCATACTCGTCTGAGACATTGAGCTTCAGGAAGAATTTCTTTTGCATGGAACCTGGGGTGTCACTGCGGATCCCATACTGGGGTGATGGTACTGCCACGAGGTGGAGGCGTTGCAGAAATGGGACCATGCCTGAAAGGCTGATCCTGTTGTTTGCATTCGCGGCTATAAAGCTGGGCCAGGGATTGAACTCCAGCAGGTATTCGAGAGGCTCCAAAAAGATGCGGACTTCGAAGAGCAGCTTTTGACCATCTTCCGAGCGGGCAACCACCCGGGTATTTTGACGGGTGTCAGGAATGCGAACCAGGCGGTTTCCAGCAAAGACGATCTGCTGACTCTTATCAGCCATGCGGCCAACGCTGAAAACCTTTTCGGTGTAGGACGACTGGGTGGTATTTTCCGTCCATTCTTTCAAGTCTTTAAATCCTGCTGTCTTGCTGGAGATATAGATCTTCATGTTCTCCGCCACAGGCAGTTCTAGTGATGCCAGAGCTGGAATCAGGGGCGAATCCTTATCCGGGGCGACTATGTAAATGGGATGGCTACCGAGAGGATCATCCACGAGGTCTGCAGGCAGGACCTCTTTCTCCGGCGGGGCCGGGGCGGAAGGGGCAGGCGGCGGCGGAACCGTCGAAGTGGTGAAGGCGATGCTGTCCTGCTTCTTTGCGGCGATCATCTGTACCAGCCAGGCAGGGGCTTCTGCAGCTCTTTTTTCCAAGTCTTCTGCTCCTTGAACTGGGCTGGCGCGGGTCAGCTTTTCAGCACTTTCCCAGACGTCAAGCCAAGCGGGAGTCTGTTTTCCAGCTTCCAGGGATTTCAGGAGAGATTTCCATTCAGAGGGTTTTCCGCGAGGTTGCGATCCGGCGCTGAGAAGGGTCAATGCCTTGTCCAAATAGGGCTGTGTTGCGGGTGGTTCCGGCTTGAGCGGTTTTTTAAAATGCGCGGCCAAGTCATTCCAGGCTCGTTTTTCCCTCTCCAGCATCGGGGTGACCTCGCTGATCATCTCTGAGGGAAGTTTGCTTTCCCAATCTTGGACCATTTTTGAATCTGCCAGGGCTGAATAGCTATCGACCCAGGCTTGATGATGCTTCACAAGTTTGCTGAAGAGATCCGCCGGATCATTTTTGGAAGGAAGCGGCACCGTCGCAAAGCTGCTGGTTTTAGCCATGTTGGCCTGAATGACTTCCAGCGCCTTTTGATATTCCTGGATCAGCCGAGGATCTTGCTGGGACTTCAGCCATGAGGCCACGAGTTCAAATTTGAGGCCATGCTTGAACCAAAGTAGATCCACTGACTGGATGGTCTGCTGAAGGGCCACTTCGGCCTGTTTCTTTTGATACAGATGCCAAGCAGCGGCAGTTCCACAGGCGAGCAAGACCAGGGCGGCCAAAATTCCGATGATGAGGACGGGGGCCTTGCGCTGAGGTTTGACGACTGGCTGGGGTGACCATTCCGGTGACAAGGATGGGGGTGCATCCGCAGCGGCGAGAGAAGCGGATGGCTGCCGACTCAAGGAACTGGGAACGGGGTTTGGAATAGCTGGAGCTTCGACTTCAGCAGGCTTTGCACGTGCGGTTTCGCTGCGTGGCGGCGGGGGCGAAGGGAGGGTAGCGGGGGTGCTGAGATCAAAAATAGGCCGGGTAGCTGAATCCGGCTGGGGACGCAGGGGGGAAGCGGCGGATACGCCCATCCAATGAAAATCTCCGATGTCATCCCCTGGCTCAAGACACGTGGTGAAAGCGATGTTCCAGGCGCCTGCTTTATCCTCCAGGAGGGATTCATGCACCAACTGTAGACCGTCCACATCCGGAGGCAGGATGAGGAAACAGCCGCGCCCGGCAGCCGCTGAATACGGCAGGCGGGCGTAGCTTGGAGAACCGGCCAGCTTTTGCCAAATGCTGCTGGGCGGTACGCGCATGCCGCTGAGAGAAACCTCATCCGCAGGGTCAAGAAAACGTGGAGGATCGTTCCAGCCCGTCCGCCATTTCATGGCCAGGAGGACATCCGCTGGGGTGATGCCGGAAGCTGCCAGCGACCGAACTTCCATGGCCTCGGCAATGAGGTGGTGAGCGATGTGGCTGGTGCGGCCGGTGTAGTCTGAGCCAGAGTCGCGGATGCAGCTCAGAACATGATAACGGCTGGCCCCGGAAAGGACGATGCGGTGGCTATAAATGATCCGCCTGAGATCATGACCAGGCTGCCGGGCAAACTGGCTGAAACGTTCGATGGCGGATGCGAGGGTACCACTGACGGCCCGGTGACGGGCGACGGTGCCAAATCCTGTCCTGCCAGCTTCGAGGAGGCGAGGTGCACTAGTGTAGATGAGCTGCCAGGCCATGGAGGTTTAGTAGTCGGTGGCTGAGGGGATCACGTCGGGGGAGGTCTGAGAAAGCACCCAGAGGGTCGGTTCCTCCACATGCTGAGGTTTAATCTGCTTCGGGTCTGGGCCGATACGTAGATGACCTTCCCGGTCCTTGAACTGCACTGGGGAACAACCCAGGGGACTGATGGCAAAGTAGCACACATTGGAAGAAATGGCCTCAGCATTGGCAATGATGGCGGGGCAGATTTCCATGAGCAGGGCGCGGATACGGGCTGAATTCGCCTGGATGCCTGGTAGGGAGACCCAGCCCCGCTGCACCGCCGGTTGCAAAGGTTCCGGGCCTAGCAAATGCAGCCAGGTATCACATTTGCCGACCATGACGGCGAGTGGGGTGGTGACGCGCTGGCGTGCATCCATGCCGAGGATGCTTTTCATGCGCACCTCTGTCTCAGCGAGGATGACATCCTGCTGGTCCAGCCGGTGGCTCTGAATCTGCGGATCCGTGATGCCTGCCAGTTTATGGCGGAACTCCGTGTTATGCAGAGGGTCAAACAGGAAGAAGATGCCGGAGGCCACGGAAATGTGCTGGGCACCGGGGGAATCGGCACTGTTGGCCGTGGGTTCAAAATGCTCCCCCGCATTGTCATAAAAGACGATGGAAAAGCCCGATTCGGGCGAATCCGGATGCGACAGCCTGAAGACAAAAGGTTTTGGCAGCCTGACCTTGCGCCCCTGACGCGGAAGTGTCTCGTAAAGCGAGCCTTCCAGTTCCGTCTTGGCCAGGAAAGCATCTTCTGGAGACGCGGCGGAAAAGAGCTGCGTCTTCATCTGTGTGAGGATGACATTTTCCGAAGGATCGGCATCACGGAAAGTGATGCGGAACTGCTGAAAGAGAGTGCTCTGCAAAAGCTTCACCAAGACACTCAGATAGTATGACTTCCCGGAGGAGGGAGCACCCACGATGGAAAAGATGTGGTGGGGACTGTCCATGAAACCGGGAGGCAGCTTACGGCGGCAATGAGGACAGGCGAGATCCGGTGAGGGCAGGCCCATGGCATCCAACGCCTGCCCACGGTCATTGAAACGGGTGGCATGGAAACGCTGCATGCGATCTTCCCCAAGGATGGGATCTCCACGCAGACTGCCATGAACAGCAATATTCATGGCATCCCCACGGTCGAATTTGAACCAGCAGATCGGGCAGGTGAATTCGCCGTATTCAGAGTTCACATTCTCTGCCACAGGCTCCATCGCCCCAGCCAAAGATTCCATGTCAGGGGCCGGCGGACGCGGTAAGAAGGAGAGGGGCTCCTTCAGGTCATGAACGAAAAAGCCCATGTTTTCCATCAGGGCTGGGAGAACGATCATGCTGCCAAGCTCTGCCTCCGTATGCTGGCCCATTTTGGCAATCAACTGTGGTGAATCCAGCGGACCTGACCAGAGGTGATGGGTCTGATCATAAACACGCCAGGACATGGGCTGGCCATTTTGCTGCCAGTCATGGTTATCGGAAGTGTGCTTGAAAGAGAGCAATTGACCCTGGATAGTAACGCTGTGCTCCTGGCCGGGCACGATTTGAAAAAAATCAGCAGGCTCTCCATCTACCAAGCCCTGGCTCTGCATTTTCACTTCATACATTAAACGATCTCCGACAATCGTGCAGACAACGGGAGGACATGTGCCCTGTATCAACCGAAAATCCGCAGCGGCATTGGCACCGATGGTAAAAGGCGTTTTCTCAACCACGATGCGAGCACCGGTCAGGCAATCGAGGATGCATAATTTCGAGAACGATTTCGGTTTTCCTGACATGGGGATTTGAGTGAAAAGTCATTAGTCTTTTGAACAGTTCCTTGTCAAACATAAAGGCTCTGCCTGGATTAATTTGATGACTGTTCTTAAGCTGATCCATTGCGGCTTCGATGACTGGCCAGCAGATACAACACCGAATTTGGCATTCCGATTCAAAAAAAATGCACCCGAGTCTTTCGACTGGGGTGCATAGGCAAAGCGTAGAAGAATGGATCTCGTCTAAAATTTCAGTTCTTCTTTAAAAATCATGCGAGCTGCCTGGGCGACGTCTTTGTCACCACGCCCGGAAAGATTGACGATGATGACCTGGTCCTTGCTCATTTTTGGAGCGACCTTTTGAACTTCCGCAATGGCATGGCTGCTTTCGAGGGCAGGGATGATCCCTTCGACACGGCTCAATTCCTGAAATGCGGCGAGGGCTTCAGCATCGGTGGCGTAATTATACTCCACCCGGCCTTCATCATGAAGCCAGGCGTGCTCAGGTCCGATGGCGGCATAATCCAAACCGGCACTGACGCTATGGGTAAGCTCGATCTGACCGTCGTCGTTGGCCAGCAACCAGGTCTTGGTGCCCTGGAGGACCCCCAGGCGACCACCCTGGAAACGGGCAGCGTGACGCTCAGGAACAATGCCATCACCACCGGCTTCGACACCAATCATGCGTACATTGGCATCGTTGAGGAAAGGATGGAAAAGCCCGATGGAATTGCTGCCCCCGCCCACGCAGGCGACGAGGAGGTCCGGAAGGCGCTGTTCCCGTTCCAAAATCTGCTGGCGGGCCTCCACACCAATGACGCGGTGAAAATCCCGCACCATCATGGGGAAAGGGTGGGAGCCGAGGGCACTGCCTAGAATATAGTGGGTGCTATGCACGTTGGTCACCCAGTCACGCATGGCTTCATTGACGGCTTCTTTGAGAGTGGCCTGGCCTGCGGTCACGGCGACGACCTTGGCCCCGAGGAATCTCATGCGGGCCACATTTAGCGCCTGCCTTTCCATGTCCACCTGGCCCATGTAGATGGTACAGTCGAGACCGAAGCGGGCACAGACCGTGGCGGTGGCCACGCCATGCTGGCCGGCACCGGTTTCTGCAATGATGCGTTTTTTACCCAGTCGCAGGGCCAGGAGGGCCTGGCCGAGGGCATTGTTGATCTTATGTGCACCGGTGTGAAGAAGGTCTTCACGCTTCAGGTAGATGCGTGCGCCGCCGAGTTTTTCGGTCCACCGCTCGGCAAAATACAGGGGGGTGGGACGGCCGACGTATTCGTGAAGCAGGCGGTTCAGTTCCGTCTGAAAAAGAGGATCGGCCTTGGCGCGCTCATACTCTTCAGAGAGTTCATTGAGGGCGGACATCAGGGTCTCCGGCACAAACATGCCTCCATAGCGGCCGAAGTGACCGTGTTTGTCGGGCATCACAGGAAAGGAAGCAGCAGGGGCGGCAGTCATGGCGGGGGAATTAGAATAGATCAGATACGACGCTTGGCAAAGGGAGGTGCAAAATCAAAAAGAAACACCCGGAACAGGCGGGCCTGATCCGGGTGTGGGTACAATCGCAATGAATGCGGCTGCGATTAGAATTTCAGCTCTACACCCCCATACCACATACGCGGGGCACCGGCGCGTGGGCCGTATGGAAGACGGCTGGCGACGTATTCTTCCCCGAGCAGGTTGGATACGCCGGCGAAGAGACGGACGTTATCGGTCACGCGGTATTTGACGTTCAGATCCACCAGGAAAGCAGCGTCGGCAGTGCCGAAGCGACCATCTGGCGTGCCGTCCGGGGCGAGGCCGCTGGTGGTATTGCTGGCAGTGCCAAATGTTTCCGGGGTATAGGTGGCATCCAGATAGACGCCGAGTTTTTTATACTCCACCCCCAGACCGAAGGTAATGTTATACTCTGGGATGTAAGGTACACGGTTGCCAGCGGTGCCGCCGCTGAAGATGCTTTCCTCATCGGTCGAAGGGGTATCGGAGGTCAACTCTGCATGGGTGAGCGTCAAAGCGGCGCGCATTGGCAGGTGCCAGTCAGTAGCGGATTCAGCCAAGGGGTCATAACGGATGGCGGCTTCCAGACCATAAACTTCAATATCGCCCGCATTGGTGGTTTCTGTCGCGCCGGATGCTCCTACCAGATCGGGAACGATGAGATCCTTGTGCTTGGAATAGAAGCCAATGAGCTCCGCCTGCATCTTCGGGGTATAGTAGCGCGCACCCAGCTCAAAGCTGTCTGCATATTCGGCTTTCTGGCCATCAGAGATAGTGCCGGAGGGTCCGGGAGTGGAAACACCACGATAATAGCTGCCGAAGATGGAAATGGACTCGGTCGCCTGATAAACGGCACCAATGCCAGGTGCCCAGGTAGTCAGCTCGCCTTCTCCCGCAGCTCCGCTGCGGAAATTGTCAAAATCCTGCCAGAGATGCTCATACCGAAGGCCGGGTTTAACGGTCAGCTTGCCGAACTGGATGCTGTCCTCAATGTAAAGGGCAAGGGCAGTGGTGGTGCTCCGGCGGTCATCCTGAGAGCCTGGGGCACCCCGGGTCACTCCGATGATATTGCCGCTGGCGTCCAGAGTATAAAGATCATCGTTTTGAAAACGGATTTCATCATCATAATGCAGGCGTGCACCCAGGCTGAGGGAATGTTGCAACGGCCCTGTGGCGAAATCCCAGTCCATACGGGTCTGAATGCCCACCGTGTTATACTCACGATTATTGTTGCGAACGCGCCAGCTTCCCGCGCCGTTACCATTGATAAGATCGTATGCTGCACCGGACCCTGCGCCAATAGCCTGAGAAGGATCAAAGGTATCTACGCCAACTATCACATCCTGCAGCTTATACCAGGCGCGCTGAAAACTATTGTAGTAAACGGAGGTCTCGAACCGCAGGGCATCTGTCGGCTCAATGATGTAGGTCAGCGAGGTGCGGAATTGCTCGGAATTCATCACATCAAACTGGGTGGCGGCGTAGCGGCTATACGGATCGCGTGCGAAGTCACGCTCACTGAGGCCAACATAGGTCTCAAGTCCCTTGAAATCCGTATAACCGATGCGGAACTCAATGCGCTGGCGAATGGATGAATCCGGCTCGAAGAAGACCTTCAGCATGGGTTCATACACTTCATAGCCGGTGTTTCCATCGGAACCCTGAATGGTGCGGAAGCCATCGCTATGCTCATGGTTGAATTCGAGAACATAACCAAGAAGCCCCGCATCGAACTGGACGGTCTGGCCCCAATAGGTGTGGTTTTTCCAGGTATTGAAGGAGCCAAAACTGGACTTCAGGTAGAAGTCCTCAGCGGAATTACCTTCGAGACCCAATTCTGTGAAGGGAGTGGAGAGATAATTGACCACACCGCCGGTCGTATGGGGGCCATAACGCACCTGGCTGGATCCTTTCAGGACTTCCACGCCGCTCATACGTCCGATGCGCGGGGAATAGTAAGCTGCGGGTGCGGAATACGGAGCCGGGGCCATGGGAATACCGTCCTCCATGATGGTGACTTTGGAACTGCGGCCTGGATCTGCCCCACGGATTGAAATGTTGGGGAAGTTTCCGAATCCGTCTTCTTCACGAATATAAACCCCGGGAACCTGCTGCAAAACACGAGCCGGATTGCTGTAGTCTTGATTACGAATAGCTTCCTTCGTGACCAGGGCAGCCGAACCTGCGATGCGCGGAATGTCTTCGGCTTTGCCCACGACCGTCACGACGTCCAGTGTTTGCACTTCTGACTCGGACTGAGGCTCAGTCTCAACGGGTGCAGATGATGCTTCTTGAGCTTGGAGGCCAGTGTAGAGCAAGATCATGGTGGAGGCAGCTATCAAGCGTCTCCAGGTAGCTCGCACAGCATAGGCTGAGGGCGGTCGGGCAAAGGTTGTATTTTGCATGGAGCCGCTCTATATGAGAATGCGTCGCAATCGTAAAGTACATTTTCTATTATATTGAGTGATTTTTGCCCAGTATTAGGGTTAAGAAGAACCTTTATTGATCACTGGTTTTCACAATCCAAAGAGCCTTTTCCGTGATGATCTGTGGCACATAAAAGTCATGCGCCTCAATGGGTATGGCGGGAAAAATCTGCTCCTCAAAACAAATACCCACCAATTGAGCCTTTAAGTCAGGCCGGGAAAGCAGGCGATCATAATATCCGCCCCCGCGGCCAAGCCGTGCTCCATTCACGAAGCTGTAAGCTAAGCCTGGAACGAGAATGAGGGTCAGTTCCGACGGCTGGAGCCGACGGTCTGGATGCATGACAGGTTCCCAAATCCCTAGAGGGCCACGGTGTAAGTCGTGGGTACCTGTGACCTCAAAGGGCATCAATTCGACACCTTGGACGGCAAAAAGGGCTGTGCGCCAGCCACGGGCTTGCAACCAAGGCAGCAGGTCAGTCATGAGGTCCGGCTCGTTTCTGAGTCCGCCAAACAATGCAACGGTTCCTGGAATAGCCCAAAGATCCTCCCTCTCCTGAAGGTGGGCCACGAGCTGCCTTGACCAGAGGGCCAGCGTTTCTACTGGGACGTTGCGTAAGCGCTCGCGCACATGGCGGCGGAGATCCGCTTTGCTGGGGAGATGATCAGACATCATTCTAATTGGCCAGGGGGTGGCGTTTTGAAAAGAGGCAAGTTCGCGAAGAGATTGGCCTGGCGCTTGCCACCGGAGAGAAGCACCTGCATCATTCCACGAATGGCCGCCTTTCTCTTCCGCCGACTATTGAGCAGCATCGTCGTGCTGTTCTTTGCGGTGTCGCTCACCTTTCTGCTGACGCGTACGCTTCCGGGCGGGCCGTTCGACAAGGAAAAGGCCTCCTCTGCGCAGGTGCAGGAAGCCTTGCTGGAAAAGTATAAGCTGAACGGCAGCCTGTGGGAACAGTATACGGCCTATCTACGGGACTTGGTGAGGTTGGACCTGCGGGTGTCATTCAAATACCGCGACTGGAGTGTGGCGGAGATCTTGGGACAGAAGATGCCCACTTCTTTGAAACTTGGTGGGGTGGCCTTTTTGATCGCGAGTGTGCTGGGGGTCTTCATCGGCTCCCTAGCTGCGATGAAAAGGGACACGACGGTGGACTGGGCGGCGATGTTTGGGGCGATCCTGGCTATTTCCATACCGTCGTTCATCACGGGTCCGTTTTTGATAGCTGTCTTTGCTCTCTGGCTGGGCTGGCTACCGGTGGGGGGCTGGGGGACCATCGGTCACCTGATTTTGCCAGCCTGCTGTCTGGCGGCACCGTATGTGGCCTATGTCGCACGGCTGATGCGCAACAGTCTGCTGGATGTTTTGAAAAGTGATTTCCTGCGCACCGCCAAGGCCAAAGGGCTGACGAGTTCCCAAGCGCTGGTGAGACATGCAATGAAAGTGGCCATCCTGCCCGTGGTGACTTACCTGGGTCCTCTGGCAGCGCATCTACTGACGGGATCCATGATTGTGGAAAGCGTCTTTAACATTTCAGGTGCGGGCAGCATTTTTGTAAATGCGATCCAGAACCGGGATGCCTTTCTCCTGTGCGGTGCGGTGGTCATTTACTGCACGCTGCTGATCGTCTTTAACCTCATCGTGGACCTGCTTTACAGTGTCCTGGACAAACGGATCCAGTTGCATGCCTGACGCCCCCCAAGCAGCTACCATCAGCCGCCCGGGCGGTTGGGCAATCGTGCGGCGGAACCGGCCTGCGATGGTCTCCCTCATCTACCTGGCCTTTGTCGTCCTGGTCTCTTTTACGCTGCCCTTCTTCCTGCCGGAAAGTTTGAAACAGACGAGCAGCGGCACCTTTTTGCCTCCCCTGAGTTCAGGTGAGGAAAGCGGTGCCCTGCATCTGTGTGGCACGGATGTGAATGGACAGGATCTCTTTTACAGGCTGCTGACCGGTGCCCAAGTCTCCCTGGGGGTGGGTATCGTGGGAGCCATCATCTCCCTCTTCATCGGCACGGCTTATGGAATGATCAGCGGCTTTTTTGGCGGGCGGGTGGATGGATTCATGATGCGTGCGGTGGACATGCTGTATGCGGTGCCACGCATTCTTTTCATCATGATTTTTATCGCGGCCTTTGACAGTGTCTTCAAAGACTGGCTGGACGGCACCCGACTGTGGGCACAGGAAAAACAATGGCGGAGCCTGGAGGATGCCGCTCGCTATCTGATCCCTTATTCCAAAATTCTGGTGATGATCATTTCACTGGGGTTGGTGGAATGGCTGACGATGGCGCGCATCATCCGCGGCCAGGTGCTGGTGCTGCGTGAGATGACCTTTGTGACAGCTTCCCGTGCCATGGGCCAAAGCGGCTGGACCATCCTGCGCAAACATTTGCTGCCGAATCTGAGCACGATCATCCTGACCTATCTGACGCTGACGATTCCTGCTGTTATTCTGGATGAATCCTTCCTGAGCTTTTTGGGGCTGGGCATCGAAGACCCGGCGGCAAGCTGGGGATCTCTCTTGAAGGATGGTGCGCAGGTGATCAACCCGATCGAGAGCAAGTGGTGGCTGCTTGCCTTTCCCGCCGTGCTTATGTCCCTGAGCCTGCTGGCCCTGAACTTCCTGGGGGATGGGCTTCGGGACGCGTTCGACCCGAAGTCTGCGGACTGAGAATAACGATCTGTTAAGTCATGCGTATTCGCTGACTAGGCGATTGACTTTAAAGCTCATTGCGCCTTGTTTCATCGTTCGCAGCTAGTGCTGCGGACAGGTGTCACACTTTAAACTCCTGTCTCCCATGGCAAACCACGGCCAGCACCAACAGGGAAACTCCGCAAGCAAACGCAGCGGGGCTGGGCAGGCTGTCGTCGAACTCTGTGCAGTCTCCGAATGCGGGTTGGTATTCTGGTCTCGCCAGCGTTTTGACATCGGCGCCGAACTGCAAATCCGCGTGCGACGGGATGCCATCCCCGGTTTAAAAATCTGCCAGACGGATGCTGAGGAGTGGATCAGCCTGCGAGGGTTTGTGGTGGAGTGTCCAGCGATGCGTCGTCCCTGTGGTGAGCACGGTTTTCAGGTCTCGCTGCTGATGGAAAGTGCGTTGACTGCGGTCACGGAGACACGGCAGACCAAGCCCAAGCATGCATGCCCGAAGATGAAATCCCTTTTCCCCGGTCTGCAAAGGGCAGGGCTTAACTGAAACCGGCTGGTTCGTCGATCACGGCGGGTCGCGATAGGCTATTCAAAGGCTCATCGACGACCTGCCGTGCTCTTAAGACTGTATTACTTCTTTTTCTTCACCTCTTTTTCAGGCAGGCCCTGACCCGGCTTGAGATCCAGGTTGGCAGTCATGTCAGCTTCAGTGACCGTGGATTCCACGCCCTGCTCTGGCACATCAGCCTGGGCAGTCCAGAGGATGGCGTTGAGGACGAGCTTGCGCTGCTCATTGTTAGCCCAGCTCTGGTGGAAATGGCCACCGGTGAAGCCAAAACCACGACCACCACCATCCCGCTCCGCGGCCCAGGCGACATGCTGCTTTTCCTTGTTTTTGACGGATTCGCGCACTGTAGCATTGCCGCTATGGTGGCCGTCTGGACGATCCATGGTGGAATCTGGAGCCACGGCGCTGAGGATCGGTGTCACGCGGTCCATGCCTTTGCGGAAGCGCATGTAAAAGTACCATTCATCATTGGTGCCGAAGGGCTTGACGCCGCTGGCGATGGGGTGAGGAGGAAACTCGGTGAAGCTGGCATCCCAGTGTGGATTCACACTCCAGTTGATCTCGAAGCAGCCACCCATCCAGTCAATGAATTCCTTGCCACCCAGTTCGATGGTTGGCTCCACGGCATAGTGCAGGGTGAGGAACCCGCATCCGCGTTTCATTTCCTTATCCAGTTGTTGAAGGTGATCCCCCTCCAGAGCTGGATGTTTGGGACCACCATCGGAATAAATGACCACGCTAGCGGCCTGTGCCAGTTCTTCCGCTGAAGGCCATTCGCCATTGAGGTGATGCTTGATCTCCACTTGGTCGCCAGCGCCCTGTTCGAGGCATTTTTTCAGCAACTGGATACCGGCGTTATGCTCATGCTGGCCAGGGCCATGGGAAGGTTTCCCAGCGATCATCACGATGACTTTTTTGTCAGCCGCAGAAAGGGTGGCCGCAAAAGCCAGGGCCAGGGATAAGAGAAGAAATTTCATAGGGTTGGAGGTGCAGATGCTAACGTCACACCGGACGCGGGCATTTCATGGCGTACCGTGGATTCATCAGCAAATGAAAATCCGCTTCCTGGGATGGTGCCGCGTTAATCTTCCCGATCTCCCTGGCCACCGGGCCTTGGACGGGGCGGAGGACCAGCACTGTCACCACGAGAATAAACCACGTGCAGATCTGCGGTGGCGAGGATTCTATCCTGAATGGCAGCCAGCAAGACTTCGCGGTTCACCTGGGAGGCGGGCTGGTCGATTTCAGGCGTTGCAGACAGGGCGTAAACGTGCAGGACATAGGTCTTCGCGCCAGGCCCTTTTGAATGAGGTGGTTCATAGCCCACCTGGCCTCGAAAACCGGTGCCTACCTGGCCGATGCTTTTTACGTTTTTGGGAAGATTGGTCACATTGGCAGGGATGTCCCACATCGTCCAATAGCCCTTCATTTCATTCCCAGGAGCTAGGTGGTCCATGATGAGCGCATAGCTTTTGGTTCCAGCCGGAGCACCTTTCCAGCTCAGCGGCAGGGTCGCTCCGGTGCCATCTCCGGTATAGTCCACAGGGAGGTTGCCGCCGTCTTTCACTTCGGGGCTGGTCAAAACAAAAGCATTGGTGGCTGTCGGAGTTTTCACTTCAGGTGCGCTCAGTTCATCCGGACTGAGCTTGCCGTCTTGATTGCTATCCATCGCCAGGAAAGTTGCCCGTGCTTTTTCCATGGTATCAGAAAGGGAGCTGCCATCTTTGCGCATCCCAAAATCGTGCCGGGCTGATTCGGCGAATTCTTGTGCCGAGACATGGCCATCACCGTTGGAATCCATTCGTGATCCCGCTGGGGCAGGTGATGGCGGCGGCTCTTGTTTCCTCGCTTGTTTGCCCCTTCCCTTCGGCTCGCCAGCACCTCTTGGCCCGCCTTTGCCGCCACCACCTGGCCTGGCTGTATAGACTTCTTTCGTGACGCCTTCGCTGCCGTTATCGTATTCGAATGGATAGGTGCCATCCGTTTTGATGGTATAAGCCACCGAACGCTGAGCATTGTTTATCGTATAAGTCAGACGGTAACTGTTATCTCCCGTGCTTTCAAAACCGGTGATCTCTGCTCCACGCAGAGGCGGAGTATCTGGCCGGACACCTTGGGCACGTGGTTGCGGATCCACCTGCCCTTCAGATTCCACCACCACACCGTGAAAACCTCCGAGGACATACGGATACTTTGTGGAGGCGTGGTAGTGATAACCCACACCGGGAGTTTCATGCCCGTGGCAGACATCCAGCCCGCTCACCGGAGATCCATCCGGCTCAGTGAGTCCATAAACAGGGTAACCGTCCAGGCCATAGGCGATAGGCATTCCCTTTCCCACGATGGCCTGTAAATGCAAAGGGGCCGCATGATAATGGTAATCATCCGCACGACCGCAATGCCCACCCCACTGATCTAGTTCTCCGATTTCTTGTGAGATATCTCCACGATTGTTTTGAGGATTGAAGATTGGAATGCCATTGACGGCCAGGGCGATGGCACCACGAAGAAAACGTCCTTTGATCAAAGCGGGTTCCTTTGCTGGAACAGGGTATAGAGGGAGACGCCAAGCGTTGTTACCGAAGTAAGCTTGAGGCAAAGGCACCTGCTGTTGCCAGGCGGTGATGCCCACCATCATGCCGTGATCCGGCATGCCATTGGAGCCAATAAAAAGATAGTCCTTGTCCCATTTGATCTCCACCCGTGGAAACGCTTGAAACGGCAGGGACTGTCTCGGTGCATCTTTCACATTCCCTATGGCTGCTGCCGCTAGATTGAGCGCAGAGGCTGTGGAGGCCACCCGCAGCGGCTTGATTTCACTTGCCCCTGAGTGCGTCTGTTTTTCCTCCCACTCTGCCAAAATATGGGCTCGCATTGCCTCATCAAAAACGGGGACATCTCCCGCTTTCCATGAATGAGCTGATGCCTGGCAAAAAACCAAACCACTGCCTAACAAAATGAGAAAAAATTTTGGATTCATGCCTTTATTTCAAGGCATGGTAACACCTCTTCATCATGAAGCGGGGACAGATTTGTCAAGGAATGGTAAAGCCCTCAGCCGCCCGGCGGTGTGCGGTCATCCCCAAAGTATTTTTCACTGCGATAGCGCAACCACACGCGCAACACTTGCGGGATCTTGTCCTTCTCTGCTTCCGTCAGGGTTTCATACAGGGCCAAGGCTTTTTCGCGTTCGCCTCGGCATGCGCGGTTGTTATGAGCATCCCAATAACTGCGGGCCACGCGAATACGGCGACAAGTCTCTTTGATCAAAGCGGCTCCAGTGAGCGGCTTGTCCGAAGGTTTTTTCTTGGCGGGCATGACTTGGACATCATGCCATCTGGGTCACCGGCTGACGAGAAAAGTTTGTCAGCGTTTGGCAATCGGAGATGGCGAGACCACTTAACAATGATTATCCTTTAGGCTAATGCGCTACCGGAACTGCCAGCTCCTTGCTTTAGCTTGGTTCATTATGCCTCTGGGATGTCAGGTGCATGCGGCATCCTCGTGGTCATGGTTAAGTCCAGAACTGCGCCGGATTGAAAAGGAGAGGCATTTATTGGAAAATAAGCTCCAGACTTTACCGCCTGCTCCGCTGCCGCAGGCGACTCAGAGACTGGGATGGCACAGCCATTACTCATCCACCCAAGATACGGTAGAATGGATCGAGCTGAATCTTGGACGCACGGAGCGGCTGGATGCTGTAGTGCTCATCGCACCTCCACCCGGAGCCGGAGTGAAAGAGGCTGGGTACGGCTTTCCGCTACGATTTCGTGTGGAACTTCTGGGCGAGGGGGATGATTCGCAGCGCATCATTCTGGCTGATTATACAGCGAATGACTTTGCCAATCCTGGCCTGCTGCCAGTGTTCATTCCCGCAGAAGGACGGATGGCCCATAAGGTGAGGATCACGGCGACGCGGCTCTTTCACGAAGACAGGCGATACCTGTTTGCTCTCGGGGAAGTGATGCTGCTGCAAGGAGGGCGAAATTTGGGCGCGGAGGTCGAGGTGCTGGGACCGCCGTATGCCCATGCCAGCAGCAGCCAGGGTACGCGCCCGGACTGGGGTCGGATCAATATCGTGGATGGCCATTCGGCACTGGGACCTCCCCTGGGAGAGAAACCCAGCCCGACTTTCGGCTTTCGCAGTAAACCGACCAGCGAAGTCCTTTCGGTGCAGAATCCCTGGGTCACGATTGACTTGGGTGCAGTGCGACCGGTGGAGGAGGTGCGACTTTTCCCGGCCCATCCACCCCAGTTCGCTCATAGCCATGGGTATGGTTTCCCCGTCAAATATCAGATCGAGCTAAGTCTGAGTGCTGACGATTCACCTGTGATCTTTTCCGCCCCTCAGTCCGGCAGCTATACTGCCGTACCGGGAGACAATGTGGTGACTGTCATCACAGATCAGACGTCGGCTCGTTTTGTGCGACTGAAGGTCCTGGAGCCACACGTCAGCAACGGCAGTGTGGTACTGGCCATGGCCGAAATGCAAGTCTGGTCAGGCGGACAAAACATCGCGATGGGCAAACCTGTTTTGGCTTCTGCCCATACCGAGGTGGACGGATGGTCAAATGCGGCTTTGGTGGATGGCTTTACCAGTAGCCGTGAGATTGTGGACTGGACCGACTGGCTGACGGGTTTATCCCGGCGGAGAGAAACTGAGCAAGGGCTGGCGAGGCTGGATGAACGGCAAGTGGCCATCATGGCTGATTTGAAAAATCTCGGCTGGTGGGGGCTGGGGGCTTTTTTTCTGATGCTGATTTTGGCACTGCTCACTGCCTATTTCCGCCAGCGGCTGGCCCGCAGGAAAGAAATGGAGGAACTGCGCCAGCGCATTTCACAGGATCTGCATGACGAGATCGGCAGCAGTCTGGGCAGCATCATGCTCATCAGTGATGAGGCACTGAGCATGGCTAGTGAAGGGGAGCTGGGACAGGACTTGCAGGAGATTCGCGAGACAGCAAGGCAGACCATGGATTCGATGCGTGACATCGTCCGGCTGGCGCAAACTGGCAGCTATGGGGGCGATGACCTGCCGGCTCATATGCGAGAGATCGCCGACCGCATGCTCCGGGGCATCAGCCACCGCCTAACAGCCGATGAGATCAGCGGTCTGCCCATGGATAGGCGCCGGGATCTGGTGCTCATGTTCAAAGAGACGCTGCACAATCTGGTCCGCCATGCGAAGGCATCAAAAGCAGAGATTCAGCTCAAACAAAGCCGCGGTACACTGATGCTCACCATCCGTGATGATGGCTGTGGCTTTTCACCCGCCAAAGTACAGGGACAAGGCATGGGGCTAACCAACCTCCAACGACGCGCCGACAAACACGGTGGCTCTGTCGAAATCACCTCGGCCTCTGGACATGGCACCACCATCTGCATCACACTTCCTCATCATGGCTGAAACCGCTCCCACACTCCAAGTCTGGCTTGTCGAAGATCATAAAACGTATGGCGAGCGCCTAATGCGTGCTTTGAACAAGCTGGAGGGCATTCACTGCGCCCAACGTTTTACTGCCTGTGAAGATGCCTTTGCGGCACTGACGATGCATGCGGCACCCGAGGTCCTGCTCCTGGATGTGGGGCTGCCCGGCGTGAGCGGCATCGAAGGTATCGCCCGGTTAAAGCAGCTGGCTCCGAAAGCTGCCATCGTCATTCTCACTGTTTTTGAAGACGATGATAAAATCTTTCGCGCCATCTGTGCGGGTGCAGCCGGGTATCTTTTAAAGACCTCCAGCACTGAGGACATCGCGGCGGCCATCCGCTCAGCGGCGGCAGGCGGCTCTCCCATCAATCCACGCATCGCCCGCCGTGTTTTGGAAATGCTGTCCAAAGCCAATGAGCCACCGCGTGATTATGGACTGACTCCACGCGAGCATGAAATCCTGCAACTGCTGGTTCAGGGTCTCACCATCAAAGCCGCAGCGGCCCAGCTCGGCATCGGCTATTACACGGCGGACGAATACATCCGCAGTGTTTATGAGAAGCTCCAGGTGCGCAGCCGGGGCAGCGCCATCGCCAAGGCCGTGCACGAACGTTTGGTCTAGTTGCGGCAAAAAATCTGCACGCACTGTCGCAAATCACACACTCTTTGTCGTGGTAGGCGGGATGGCTTTTGCCGTATGATGTCGTTTACCTAACCATGAAATCCGCTGCCGTCGTTAACTACGCTCCTGAAAAGGGATCGGTCGAAATCCGTGAAATCGAGAAACCTCAAATCGGCCCTGAAGACGTGCTGCTGGAGGTCGCCAACGTCGGTGTATGTGGCAGTGATTTGCATCAATGGACGGCTGACCATTCCTGGCCAGTGAACTATCCCGTGGTGCTCGGCCATGAATTCGGCGGACACATTGTAGAAGTGGGCAAGGAAGTCCAAGGCTGGAAAGAAGGTGACCGAGTGGTCAGTGAAACAGCTGCCATCATCAGCCAGAACAACCCCATGACCCGGCGTGGCCTGTATAATCTGGACCCGACACGCAAAGGATTCGGCTACGGCGTTAATGGAGCCATGACGAAGTATGTGCGTGTGCCTTCCCGCATTCTCCATGAGGTGCCTGCCCAGCTTCCTTTCGAGCAGGCCTGTCTGACGGAGCCCTGCTGTGTGGCTTACAATGCTGTGGTGAAAAATGCGCGTATTGAACCGGGTGACCGCGTGGTGGTTCTCGGACCCGGCACCATCGGCATTCTATGCGCGGCCATGGCCCGGCTTTGTGGTGCGGAAGTGGCCATCGTCGGCCTGCCGCAGGATGCCCACCGTCTGGAGATCGCGAAAGGCTATGGTTGCGAGGTCATCATCGGGGATGCCAAGCCTTGGGCACAAGCACGTGATGGCTTGGGCTGTGACGGTGTGATTGATGCCGCCGGTGCCAGCATCACCCTGAAAATCGCCCTGGATATCGTCCGGCCTGCAGGCTGGATCAGCAAAGTCGGCTGGGGTCCGCAGCCGTTGGGATTCAACTTGGATCCACTGGTACAAAAGAATATCACTCTTCAGGGCAGCTTCAGCCATAACTGGCCGGTCTGGGAACGTGTGATCGCCTTGCTGGCCAGCGGCCAGTTCGATGTGAAACCCATCATCGGTGGTATATGGCCCGTCACCGAATGGCACGAAGCCTTCGAAAAGATGCACAAAGGCGAAGTGGTCAAAAGCGTCCTACGGCCGGTTTAAAATCCTAAACAGTGGGAGCGATGAATGGAAATACCACCTCACCCTTCAGGTGAATGGTCATTGCTGGACGTTTTATGCTCAGGGAGTGAACCGGAGTTTTAATTGCAGCTATTTAGAGCAACCTCAGGCTCTCACCCACGTTAATCTGTTACCCATGAAACCAGCCTTTTCCATCTTCTTCGCCACTCTCCTGGCCTCCGTCACCTTTGCAGCCGAACCGGCGGGAGAATACAGCCGTGTCATTTTCTCCGATGATTTTTCTGGTGAAGGCTTTGGTCCTCGCTGGGGTCATTATAAGAGCTCAAGCGTCGTCAAAAACGGCGTACTGGTGGGTATCACCGCACCCACATCCGACCACTCCGCCGTGGATAACATCCGTATCGAAGGTGAGAGCGATCTGGAAGTCTCCGTAAAGTTCCGCTTCGTCAGCGACAAAGCGAAAAGCTTCAACGTCTGGTTCGATGACAAGAACTACAAAGGCTCCCATGCAGGCCATATCTGTCAGGTCTCCGTCAGCCCGGGTTATGTTAACCTGTCCGACGCGAAGACGGGTGCCTTTACCCTCACCAATGATCTTTATAACCGGAAAAAACTGCCCGGCGGCCTCACTGACGAGGACAAAAAAATGCTGGAGAGCAAAAGCAAGCGGGTGCCCGTGAAGCTGAGCCTGGAAGAATGGCACACCCTCGTGGCCCGGACGAAAGGCGAGGAAATCGAAGTCCTCGTGGACGGCAAGGCCGTTGGGACATTCAAATCTGAAGGCGTGGCCCACCCGTCTAAAACCCTCATCAGCCTGACCACGAATCCTGTGGACGTGGAGTATGATGACTTCAGCATCAAGGCCCCAGCCAAGCCTTGATAACATCCTGCTTTTCCCGTTAAAGCCTCAGCGATGGCCCTGCTGCACTCCGGTGGTAGCAGGGCCAGTTTCTTTATGGAATCGCCCATAAAGGCAGCCTCTTCGTTTCCTGAGCGCGACATTCGGCGAGCCGTGCAGAGGCCCCAGGAAGCAAATGCATTCCAAAAAAGGAAATCTGGTTGCCGAAGTGCGAGTCCAGTATAAACTGCTCATCCGCCAAACAGGCGAACGCCGGGATAGCTCAGTGGTAGAGCAGTTGATTTGTAATCATCAGGTCGTCGGTTCAAATCCGACTCTCGGCTCCATTGAAGATCAATGGATTACGCCCAAATCCCATTCAGGGATTTTTTTTGGCTGTTCATTTTCTGTGCAATTCTGAGTTTGGAGACCCTAGCCGATGGTTCGCTCAAATGGCGCCGGGCAAAACCAACATGCGAAGTGAAAAGAACCGCGGCCTATTTTTCAGATGTCACATAAGCGGCATAAAGACGGATGTCCTCAGGGCGCACACCCGTGAAATCGATCCGGAGGCGGATGGGTTTGTCTGTAATGATGTTCTTTTTGTCTCCCCAAGTAACACTCTCGCGCAATCCAGACTTGGCCGGCCCGGTACATTGAGCCGCTTCGTAACCTGGAAGGGGGCGGAATTGCTCATCGAGCACTGTCACTTTGACCGAACTATACTCGCCAAGTCCTGAAACGTTCAAACTAACGGTAGTTGGATTACCATTGGTGGAAAGGAGTGCAGAAACTACATGCGCGTTCTGTTTTGAGGACTGCAAATAGCCTAGACGGTCGCGTTCCCAACGGGCAACCCGCACACCGGCATGTGGCACCACCCAAATAGAATACCAGAAAAGCGTTTCCTCCCCGACGTTTGCAAAACCTTGGCCCTGCATGATAGCTGGGGCGCGATCCAGCGGTCGAGTTGTCCCGTCGGGCAGCCACCAGTCTGGCGTCTCCTTCGCCTCGATGATTCGGAAATCCGGAATTGGTTCGTAAAAATGCAAGGCGTCGTGACTCACAAGGAAACCAGTGTCGATTGAAACCCAGCGGCGGTCATTGTTTGGGTGTCCGTGCCACTGACCGTAGAAGCCGAGAACTACATTCCCACGATCCCAAAGGCCCGCACCCAGGTGAACCTGTTCGCCGTCCCTTGCGCCTGTACGGTTGATCGGGCGCGGTGCGATCGGATCTCGCCGGAAACCTTGGACAGAGGCCTCGGTCCAGTGCTCAAAATCGTACGACATCTGCGTGACAAGCGAGCGCACGGGCGAGGAAGGTGACCCACCGAATTGACCGTTCAAAAGGTATGCACCCTTGTACTTGATCCCGCCTTGCGGCTCCATTTTGTTCGCGCCGCGCGGATTCTGCGGTGATTCGGTCCAGCGTACGCCATCCGGACTATAGGCTACGCCAAAGAGCAATCCAGGATACTTGCTACCAGTAAAAACCATTTTGAAGCGGCGGTTGGCGTCGGTTTCTTCCGGCTCGTGATAGACAATGCAGCCCGCCACCGAGAACCCCCCTTGGTCGAGATCGACGAGGTTGTTGTCGCTGTTCGCTCCATATTTTACCAGCCCAAGCGCAGGCTTTTCCCATTTCCGACCGTCTTTGCTCTTCGCGAAGTGAATCCTGTACCGGCGCTCCTCATCTTGGTCGCCCATTCCGAGATACCACATCCAGAGTTCGCCGTTTACCTCGCAGACGGACCCATAATAGATCACGCCACGGCTGTCCGGAGCACCCGGAGGTCCCATGGCAATCACTTGATTGGATGCAGTCCCGGAAGACGATTGGCTGCTCACCAAACTTAGTCGGACACCGTATTGAAACGGCAGCCAGTGATCGTCGAAAGAAAACAAAACCTTCTCTTCCGCTTGAACCGAGCCCCACGAAAGGAGGATGGATAGGAGAAAAAGACGGGCTTTCGAAAAGAGCGAAGATTGGCGAAGCTGGGATATCATAAAATTGTTCGTTTTCTTATCGATAGATTGCGAGTTCCATCGAGCGCAGTTCACATGTTCCTTTTTTCCGGTCGAGGTTATTAATCTTCACCGTGTTCTTTCCCGCGACGATCCGACCCAGCGGCACGGTGTAGAACTTCAAAACTTGGGGAGCTGGATAGCCGGGGTTTTGTTCTACCGGGGCAAAGAGTTCGGTTCCCTCATGAGTCAGCGGCTCCAAGGCCTCGCCATTCAGCCAGGCGCCAATCTGCAACCCCGTGCAGTCCAGCCGCGTTTCGATGCGAAGCACGGCGCGATCAAACCGCACCTTTGTCGTATCGTCGGGAATCACCAGCTCGGCGATGCACTCATTTTTTGCCGGGAAAGTGCCGAAGCCAGGGGAGATCACATAATTCTTGGACACCTCCCGGAGGAAATCGACATCGGTGATCCCCTTGAGACCTTTCGCCATCGCCAGTCGCTTTTCAGCGGGAACATAGTCGTAGTTGAACAAACTCAATCCATCCACGCCGCGGTGGAATAGGTTCAGCGCCGACGCGCGGTATGTCTCAAAGGTCGTGTAGCGGCGGCCGGAACCCTTGGGTGAACCGGACGTCTGATACGTGAGGTAGTTCATCTCACCGAAAAGTTTTCCGTAACTGGTAGCCGCCCGGAACTCTTCGACGCCCAGTTCGATCGTGTGAACGTAGAACGAGGAAATATTGATCATCTCGACCAGTCGCTGCTTGTCCCACTCTTGGATATCCAGCCCAGCCGCTTCGCAACTGGCCAGTCTCTGGGGAATCCGGATGCAGAGCTTCAGCGACTTCCCGCGCTCGCGACCGATGTCTTCCATCATGGTCTTGATGCGCCGGACGAAAGCCGTCATCACGCCGCGCCCGGCTTCCAGATCCGCGTTGCGGAAGAACTTGGGATAACGCTGGAAATCGAGCTCCACGCCGTCCACGTCGTAGTTCGTGCAGAGTTCGCGCAGGATCGAAAAGTAGTAGTCCTGCACCCCAGGCAGCATATAATTGAAGAGCCGGACATTGTCGTCAACCTTGTCGCCAGTCTTGGCGGCTGCCGCATCGGAATCGCCCAACCAGTATTCCGGATGCTCGCGCCAGAACGCGTTGTGGGTCGGCCAGGTGAGATCGCCCACGTAGTGATGATCGTTCATCCGGTAGGAGATGAAAAAATCCTTCCCGTTCCGCCGGCAGGCCTCGAGCGTTTCCTTCACCGGATCGCCGCCACCGTGAATATAGCCCATGATCCGGTCAAAAGCCGGGAACTTCGGCGAGCGCTGCTCCGGCGTGTATTTTTTCCACTGGGGATCGATTTCGGACGGATAGAGGTTTGTCCGCCACATCGTCGGGCAGCACATGACGGCATCGACGTCCGTGTCTCTCAGCTTGTCGATGTAGGAGCCGATGTAAGCCGGGTTGTTGTCCTTTTTCCCAACGATGATCAGCAGTTCGTGATTGAAGAGGCATTTGTAATTCGTGGAGGCTCGGGCTGGTGTTTCGCCACGGATGCTGGTGGCGGCGAGGGCGCAACAGGAGAGCTTGAGAATATCTCGGCGGGAGGGCGTCATGGTTGGAAGGCGTTCAGTCAATGAGGTAGCTATACAGGTCCCCATTCTCCAGGTGGAACCTAAGGCGTATCGGAGTGTCTGCCCCGTAGCCAAAGCTGAGCAGGGTGCTTTTTACTGGTGTGGTAGGTTGCGGGAATTCATCATAGCTGTCGGAGTCTTCCTTGGAGCCGCCAGGCTTCGCCGAGTGCAAGGTGTCATCTTGAACGCACCGAGGCGACAGCATTCAACAGGTCGGTTCAGTTGACCACTTAAGGTTTGATTGCTTCGCGTTTTGAGTACGTGCCGCCGATAACGAGACGGAAAGTCTTCTGTATCCGGACCTGCTCCTTGAGCACACCGGGTTTTCAGCGCAGCCCGACGCACGAGGAATCTTGCTGCACTTCATCTTTCGAATAGCTTGGCATTGGCAGGCTATTGGTTGGCTCGTATCTACTTTCTTATATTCTTAGGCGAATATTCCTAACTTTGGATGATGACAGGCCCAAGCTTGCAACGAGCCCGCGGAAAAGGATGGAAAAAAGTTGTCCGGTTTTGGCGGTTGGTGCGGTATATCCGTCCCTGCCTGATTTTCAACCATGAAGCTTATCCTACTGACTCTCGCACTCCTCGGCTCCTCCGTGCTCGGCGCGGAATGGCTCCATCTACCGGCCAAACAAGGAACGGCGAATGGCAAAAAGATTGTCCTGGTTTCCGGGGATGAGGAATACCGCACGGAAGAGACCTGCCCGATGCTGGCGAAGATCCTCAGCCAAAAGCACGGCTTCGATTGTACCGTCCTCTTTGCCATCCATCCAGAAGGCGGATACATTGATCCCAACTATCAGAAGAACATCCCGGGCACGGAGGCTCTGGCTTCGGCGGATCTGCTCATCATCGGTTCACGTTTTCGTCAATTGACGGATGATCAGCTCGCCCCTTTTACCGCTTATCTGAATGCAGGTAAACCGGTCATTGGTTTCCGCACGGCCACGCATGCCTTCACCGGCGCAGCCTCGACGGGCGATTTCAAATGGGCTGAGTTCGGACTTAAAATTCTGGGCGAAAAATGGGTGAACCATCATGGCAAGCACAAGGTGGAAGGCACACGCAGCCAGGTAGAAGCGGCCAATGGAGCTGAGCCAGTGCTCAATGGTGTGGGCGAGATCTTTGCGACGTCGGATGTTTATGGCATTGCGAATCTGGATGAAAAGACCGCGAAGGTGCTGCTGCGTGGTGCAGTGACGGAGTCATTGGACCCGGCCTCGAAGGCCATTGCCGGAGAGAAAAACAATCCGATGATGCCGCTGGCCTGGCTGTATGAATACACTGCACCCGATGGCAAGACGAAGGGAAAATCCTTCTGCACCACCCTGGGAGCCTCAGTCGATTTTGCGGATGAAGACCTGCGTCGCCTGATCGTGAATGCGGCTTACCAACTTGTGGGCAGCCCGGTTCCGGCAAAGGCGGATGTAAATTATGTGGATGCCTTTGAGCCGACCTTTTATGGCACCAACAGTGGTGAGCATTATAAAAAACTGAACCGCAAGCCTGCCGACTATGCACTGGGTCATAGTCCTGCCACGGGCCTGGCACCTGCACAGAAGAAAGCAGCCAATGCCAAAAAGGAGCCGGCTAAGAAAACCACCAAAGGCCCTCCACTGGATGCCCATGGTGAGCGCATCCGCCCAGACAACAGTGGCGATGGAGGTCCGCATCAGCCAAAAGTGGAGCCTCCTGCGGCTACCACAGCGCGTGCGCAGAATGTGGCCCCGCCTGCGAAGGGCGAGCGAATCGTACTCATTGGCAATGGTCTGGCCGAGCGCGATGTTTATTACAGTCGCATTGAGACAGAGCTGCATCTTCGTTATCCGGATCAGGATCTTTATCTCCGCAACATGGGTCATGTGGGCGATACGCCCGGCTTCCGCCCGCATCCCTCCCGTGTCTCCCAGTGGGCCTTCCCCGGCGCGGAGAAGTTTCATCCCGATAAGCAGATCCATCGCGGCAAAGGCTTCTACGCCACGCCAGACCAGTGGCTAACCCATCTTCAGGCGGACACCATCGTGGCCTTCTTTGGTTACAATGAATCCTTCGACGGCCCAAGCAAAGTCGCCAACTTCGAGGCCGAGCTGGATGCTTGGGTGCAGCACACCTTGAGCAAGGCCTATAACGGCAAGGCTGCCCCACGCCTGGTGCTGGTCTCCCCCATCGCTTATGAAGATCTTTCCTCTTCACGTGACCTGCCGAACGGGGAGAAAGAGAATGCCAATTTGATCCTTTATTCAGCCGCAGTCGAAAGCGTCGCCAAGAAGCATAACCTCACCTTCATTGATCTGTTTTCGCCCACCCAGGCATTGTATGCCAAAACCGAGCAGCCTCTGACAACAGGCGGATTCATCCCCAACGACGAAGGGTATAAACAGGTGGCAGATATCCTGGCCACTGGACTCTACGGTCATCAGTCACACGTTTCCAAAGCCGATCCGGCCCTGGTTCATCAGGCCGTGAAGGACAAGGATTGGTTCTGGAACAATGATTACAACCTCGTCAACGGCGTCCATGTCCACGGCCAACGATACAATCCCTTCGGCCCGCAAAACTATCCGGATGAAGTGCAGAAGTCCCGTGAAATGGCCGCCTTGCGTGACACCCTTATCCATGAAGTGGCCGCAGGAAAGAAGACTGATCTGGCTGTGGATGACAGCAAGACCCATAAGCTGCCAGAGGTGCCCACCAACTATCAGCCAAGCGTAAAAAACGGCAGCACGGAGTATCTGTATGGTGACGCTGCCGTGAAGTCACTCACCGTGCCTGAAGGCTACAAGGTGGAGCTGTTTGCCAGCGAGAAGGAGTTTCCAAATCTGGCCAACCCGATGCAGCTCTCCTTTGATGATAAAGGCCGTCTGTGGGTCGCCACAATGCCGACTTATCCGCATTATAAGCCGGGCGATGCGCTGCCAGATGACAAGATCCTCATCTATGAGGACACGAACGGCGACGGCAAAGCGGACAAGGAAACGGTGTTCGCTGACAAGCTGCATTTGCCCATCGGTTTTGAGTTCGCACCAGAAGGAGTGTATGTTTCCCAAGAGCCTAACCTGGTGTTGCTTCGTGATGCCAATGGTGATGACAAGGCCGACAGCATGGAGATCATCCTGGGCGGATTTGACACGCACGATACTCACCACGCTATCAGTGCCTACACGGCTGATCCCAGCGGTGCCTTCATCCTTTGCGAAGGTGTCTTCCTCCATTCCAATGTGGAGACGCCCCACGGTCCTGTCCGTTGTGTGGACGGTGGCTTTTTCCGTTACAGCCCGCAACGCGGCCTGCTAGAGCGCACCGCCCAGCTTGCCATCCCCAATCCTTGGGGTGCAGTCTTTGATTCCTGGGGCCAGGATTTCTTCCTGCATACCTCCGGCACCAGCATGAACTGGATGCTCCCTGTCTCCGTCAAGCCCACCTTTGGCAGCAAAACGCCATCCACCCCTGACCTCATCCCGGAGGCCCAAAAAGTCCGTCCTACCTCCGGGCTGGAGATCGTTTCCTCCCGCCACTTCCCGGATGAAGTCCAGGGTGATATCATCCTCTGCAATGCCATCGGTTTCCTGGGCATCAAGCAGCACCAGATCGTGGACGACGGCACGGGCTGGAAAACCACTTTCCGCCAGGACCTGCTGAAGAGCACGGATGGTAACTTCCGCCCTGTGGACCTGGAATTCGCCCCGGATGGCTCCCTGTATGTCATTGACTGGCACAACGTCCTCGTCGGCCACATGCAGCACAATGCCCGCGACCCCCTGCGCGACCATGTGCATGGCCGTGTCTATCGCATCACCTATCCTGGCCGTCCGCTCGTCAAGCCTGCGCAAGTCGAAGGTGCACCACTCACCACGCTGCTGAACAATCTCAAGGAGCCTGAGCTGCGTACCCGCTACCGCACCCGCCGCGAGATCCGCAGCCATCCGGTGACTGAAGTGCTGCCTGCCGTGAAGGCCTGGGTAGCCGCCCTGGACAAAAACGACGCCAACTATGAGCACCATGTTCTTGAGGCTCTCTGGACCACCTGGGGCATGAATGAGGCCGATGAGATGCTGCTTCGCCAGCTCCTTGAAGCCAAGGATTTCCACGCTCGTGCTGCCGCCGTTCGAGTGCTGCGTTATAACCATCATCGCATCGCTGATCACGCCGCTCTGCTGGAAAAAGCCGCTGCCGATGAGCATGGCCGGGTGCGCCTGGAGGCCATCGTTGCCGCTTCGTGGATTCCAGATGTGGTCGCGGCTAAAAAGATCGTTGCCATCGCCTCCTCCAAGCCGCTGGATGTGTGGAGTGAAAATGCTGCTAAAACCGCTGCCGATCGCCTCGCCGGGGTGGCCGAAATCGAGAAGCCGGAATTTGCCGCCGTGCCCGTCCCGGCCCATCTGGATGCCGCCGCCAAGAAGCAGTTCCTGGAAGGCCAGAAGATCTACCACCGTGAAGGCCACTGCGTGACCTGTCACCAAGCCAATGGCAAAGGTCTCGATCCTGCTTTCCCCTCTGTGGAAAAGAGCCCTTGGGTGCAGGGTGACCCAAATCGCCTGATTAAGCTGGCCATGTACGGCCTCATGGGACCCCTGGAGGTCAATGGCAAAAAGTATGACGGCCAGGTCCCCATGACTCCCTTCGCCGGCATGCTGAAGGATGACGAAATGGCCGCCGTGCTCACCTTTGTGCGCAACAGCTTTGGCAATAAAGCGGATGCTATCCAGCCTGCCCAGGTAAAAGCCATTCGTGATGCCAATGCCGGTCGCGTGCAATTCTATACCACGGAAGAGCTGCTGAAAGAGCATCCGATGAAATAGTCGCGCCCATCCCGTATTCGTCCACCTTGTAAGCCGGATGGGGCGTTCCATCCGGCTTTTTCATTCTCCAGTGGCAATTCCATTTTTAACATGTGGGGGGAATCAAGGAATTGAGTCCCGATGTATGAGCTACAGAACAGCGTGATCCCCTTGTGATAGACAGCCCGAGACGATTCGAGAGCCTACGTTCGCAGGCCGTAGGGCGGGTTTGTCCGGCGGGAATCAGCCTCTTTTGTTCTCAGCTTTCGACGCCGGATTACCCGCCTTTCTTTGAAGGCGATGAGGGCAGAAAACCTTTGCTTCACATCGGCTGAGGAAAGATCATTGGCAGGGAAAAGGGCAGCTTTAAAGACAGGCGGGGAATTCTGCGAAGAGGTCATGGGCGTGAAGCCGCCGCTTGGCGCAGAACAACCCCGCCCTACGGTCGGCCCTCGACATCCAAGGTGATTTCGGCATTTGTTTGATGATTCGCCGGGGCCTTCTCCGTCAAAGCTCGCCGCTTCGTGCCATGGCGGCATCTGCAGGTGAGGCAGGCGGATTGGCGAAGTTCAGTTCCAGTTGCTTGGGCGCGGGTAGAAAGCGGAAGCGCAGTTGGTCACTTTCCAGCAGGGCGATGCTGGGGGTGTGATCCACGGCAATGATGAAGGGCAGGACCTTTTTCATGTTCACGCGCATGCGCTGCAGATCCGCCAGATGCAGCCGGGTGTAACGACGCGCGGCGAGGATGCGGGCCACATTGGTGACGCCCAGGCCGGGGATGCGCCACAGCAGCTCCCGCGGGGCGCGGTTGATGTCCACGGGGAACATGGCGCGGTTGCGTAGCGCCCAGGCCAGCTTCGGGTCCATCTCCAGATCTAACAAGGGATGCTCCACCGGGAGCAGCTCCTTGACGTTGAAGCCATAAAAGCGCAGCAGCCAGTCGGCTTGGTAAAGGCGGTGTTCGCGGACAAGCGGCGGGGGCTTGATGGGCAGCAGGACACTGGGTTCCGGGATGGGGCTGAAGCCGCTGTAATAAACCCGGCGCAGGCGGTAGTCCCGGTAAAGCTCATCCGCACGGCCGAGGACCACGGCGTCATTGGAGGCATCCGCGCCCACCAGCATCTGGGTGCTCTGGCCGGTGGCAAAGGCGGGCGGGCGGGCACGCGGGGCGGCCTTGATCTGGCGGGCGTCTTTTTTGGCGACTGCGGATTCGTCAATGCGGTTGCGGATGCCGCCCATGGCCGCCTTTGTCCGGTTGAGATTCTTCTCCGGGGCTAGGGTGTCCAGGCTCTGCTGAGTGGGCAGCTCGATGTTGATGCTGATGCGGTCCGCATACTGGCCGGCTTTTTCGATCAGCTCTGGCGAGGCCTCCGGGATGGTCTTGAGATGGATGTAGCCGCGAAAGTGATGCACCTCCCGCAACTGGCGCGCCACCTCAATGACCATCTCCATGGTGTAATCCGCGCTGCGGACGATGCCGGAGCTGAGGAAGAGGCCTTCGATGTAGTTCCGCTTGTAGAAATCCAGCGTCAGCTTCACCACTTCCTCCGGCGTGAACAGGGCCCTCTTCACATTGCTGCTGCGGCGGTTGATGCAGTAATGGCAGTCGTAGAGGCAGACATTGGTCAGCAGGACCTTGAGCAGGGAAACGCAGCGCCCGTCCGGTGTGTAGCTGTGGCAGATGCCCGCGCCCCCCGTGGAGCCCACCCCCTGGCTGCCACGCGAGTCTTTGCGAGCAGCCCCGGAGCTGGCGCAGGAAGCGTCGTATTTGGCCGCATCAGCCAGGATTTGCAGTTTGCGGTCCAGTTCCATAAATTCATGCGAACAGTATTCAAAAGAATACGCTTGTCACGCTTCATCGTCCGTTTTTACCACAGAAATATGCTGTTCGAGGAGTTTGCGATGTTTGGTCACACGTCCGGAGATGCGCTTCCGCCACAGGCGAAAACTTGAAGGCTTGAGCTCGCGGCGCATGATGACAATCACCTGAGATTCAGTCAGCCCTGTGCGTTCTTTGATCTCCTCGAAGGTCGTCCGGTCTTCCCAGGCCAGACGGATGATGTAGGAATGATCCGTGGCATTCATATCAGCGCACTTTTTGACCCTCCAGTTTCAGATCCGTGAGCTGCCATTCGTGGGCTTTAAAAACAAAGGGACGACGGACGTATTCTACAAATCTCGTCGGCCAGACACTGCCATCGGAGGCGGTGATAAAGTCATGAAAAGTCACGTCCGCATCCGCTCCGCGAGTGCTGTCCAGACCATTGAGCGAAAACTGCACCCGCCGCAGTTTCCCGCTTTTTTGGGAAACCCAGGCGATGACAAAATCCGCCTCACTGTCTCCTAAGCCGGGGTGGATTTCGCATTGAATCAAGTCGCACCTGTCACCCTCGACAGTACGGGCACCCAGTTGGGAAAAGTCATCCGCATTTTCCAGCAACCAACTGCTGCCAAACAGGAAGAGAGTGTAGGCATCGGCCACCAGACTGGCAGCGGAAATGGATTCAGGATCGTCACTTTTTTGGCTGTTGTAACTCACCACGGCTGGCTCCCGGCCCTGGCGGAGAACGGTCTTTAAACCCGCCGGTCCTCGGTGCGTCTGGCTGACCCGCTTTTTCCGGGGCTGATAAATCTCCACGGAACCATGGCGGAATCCCTCATCCACAAGCACTGGCTGGATCTTCGGCGAGAGCCGCGACCACTGGCCTCGGTAACCCACCTCCACAGCCTGATGGCGCTGCCAGGCTTGGCCTGAGGTTTTCGCACTGAGTTCCAGGACGGACCGGGCCTCTTTATCCGATGTGGCCTCCGCGGGAGAAGATGTCCCCGGACGCGGCAGGGAGGTACACTGAGGAAGCGCGACCAACAAGAGGCCGATGAATGTCCAACGGGAGAGGGAGAAAGGAAGCATCGTTTCCTTTACGCTCCGCAAGCCCTGACGGGCGGACTTCGATCGATCACTTCATATCAGGCCTTCTCAAAGGCATCCGCCACGCGCAGGATCGTGGCTTCATCCAGGGGCTTGCCGATAATCTGGAGGCCGACGGGGAGCTGTTTCCCGCCCTCTTCGGCCGTCCCGCAGGGGATGCTGATGGCGGGCAGTCCGGCGAGGTTGACCGGAATGGTAAAAATATCCTCCAGGTAAGCCGCGAGGGGATTGTCCTTCAGCTCTCCCAGCTTGTGGGCAGGCGTGGGGCTCGTCGGGCTGACGATGACGTCCACCTGCTCAAAGGCTTTTTCAAAATCCTGCCGGATGAGGGTGCGGGCACGCTGGGCCTTGATGTAATAGGCATCGTAATAGCCGCTGCTGAGCACGTAGGTGCCGAGCAGGATGCGGCGCTTCACCTCCGGACCGAAACCTTCCGCACGGCTTTTCAGGTAATGCTCCAGCAGGTCCTTGGACTCGGCCGTGCGATGGCCATAACGCACGCCGTCAAAGCGGGCCAAGTTGGCCGAGGCCTCCGCCGGGGCGATGATGTAATAGGTGCTCACGCCGACATCGGTGTGCGGCAGGCTGATCTCCACCGGGATGGCTCCCAGCGACTCCAGCTTTTTAATGGCGGCCTGGATGCTGGCAGAGACCCCGGCGTGGATGCCGCTGATGAAATATTCCTTCGGCAGTCCGATGCGGAGGCCTTTGATGTCACGACCAAGAGCAGCGGTGAAGTCCGGCACCTCGATATCCAGAGAAGTGGAGTCACGAGCATCTTTCCCGCAAAGATGGTTCAGCAGCAGGGCGGCATCTTCCACCGTCTTGGTGATGGGGCCGATCTGGTCCAGAGAGGAGGCAAAGGCCACCAGGCCATAGCGCGAAATGCGACCGTAAGTCGGCTTGATGCCCACGCAGCCGCAGAGGGCCGCTGGCTGGCGGATGGAGCCGCCGGTGTCCGAACCGAGAGTCGCAATGGCCAGATTTCCCGCCACAGCCGCTGCGCTGCCGCCGCTGGAGCCGCCAGGGATGCGGTCCAGATCCCGAGGGTTCCGGGTGATGCCCAGGGCGGAGTTTTCCGTGGAGGATCCCATGGCAAATTCGTCCATGTTCAGCCGGCCAAAGGGGATGCCGCCGCCGGCGCGCAGCTTTTCAATCGCGCCTGCATTGTAGGGGGCGGTATAACCCGCTAGCATCTTGGAGGCGCAGGAGCAGGGCTCACCGAGGACGTTCATGTTGTCCTTGATGCCGATGGGGATGCCACCCAGGGGCTGGGACAGGTCCGCCTGATCGGCCTCGGCCAATGCCTTTTCCAGATCCCAGGACAGATACGCCCCGATGGCGGGATTCTGTGCCTCGATGGCGGCGGCGACATCCTGGACGATGTCACGCGGGGTGATTTCTTTGGCGACGAGCCGCTGGCGCAGGCTGGCAATAGTGGAGGAGGCGAGGGACATCGGGGAAAGCAGAAGGAGAAAAGGGGTGCGGGCACTCTTGCCTGCAAAGAAACGGGGAAAATGATCCCGCAAAGTGGGAACGAAGCAGAAGGGCAGGCAGGCGGGGTCAGTCCATGACTTTGACAATTTGAAACTGGTCCATCACCCGGCGTGGCGCATTGGCCAGGGCCTCATCCTGGGTGAAGCCAGGGCGGGAGACATCGGGCCGTACGACATCAAAAACCGGCATCGCGTGGGCGCTGGGCTCCGCATCCAGGGGATAGCTACTGAGCTGGTCGATGTGCCCCAGGATCTGGGAAAGCTGGGCCTTGTAGCTTTTGGCCTCCTCTTCGGTCAGGGCGAGGCGCGCCAGCTTGGCGATGTGGTCGATGTTGATCTCAGGAGACGGCATACGCCTTTTTTAAACCGCAGCGCCGGGGGTGCAAGACGGAGAACGATTTTTCCACCGCCCGGATTCCGGGCAAAACTGCGTCTTCCGTGTCCGATCCATCCTAAATCTTGTCCGAGCATGGCCTTTCCTGATAACGTTCCTATCTGGCAACCGCCGCCCGACCCGCCATGAAACGCCTGCTCATTTTTGCCCTCGCCAGCGCCTCCCTCCTGCAGGCACAGCCGCTCATCACGTGGAAGCGCGTCCAGTTGACGGACACCTTTTATGCCGAAGGCGCGAACTTTGCCGACATCAACAAGGACGGCCACATGGACATCATCAGCGGCCCGTTCTGGTATGAAGGGCCGGACTGGCAAAAACGGCACGCTTACCATGCGGTCAAGGAATTCAACATCGTTGGTTATTCCGACCACTTTTTCTGCTATCCGCAGGACTTCAATGCCGATGGCTGGCCGGATATTTTGGTGCTGGGTTTTCCAGGCAAGGAGGCGCGCCTGTACCTGAACCCGGGCAAGTTTGAAAACGACGCTCCCTGGCCCGCCCATGTCGTCGCCGATGCGGTGGACAATGAATCCCCCGTCTTTGCCGACATCACGGGCGATGGCAAATCGGAGATCATCTGCAGCACGGGCGGCCGCTTTGGCTGGTATGCGCCGAATTGGGACCGGCCGACCGAAAAATGGCCTTTCGTGGCGGTGACCGGCGACCTGAAGGTGGCCAAGTTCACCCACGGCCTCGGCATCGGCGATGTGAACGGCGATGGCCGGATGGACCTGCTGGAGGCCCGGCGCTGGTGGGAGCAGCCGAAGGCAGGCGCGGACAAAACAGCCTCCAACACTCCGCCGTGGACCCAGCACAACTTTGCAGCGGGCATCGGCGGCGGGGCGCAGATGTTCGCCTATGACTTTGACGGGGATGGCAGCAACGACGTGGCCACCGCCCTGGCCGCGCACCAGTATGGCGTGGCGGTTTACCTGAACCGCATGCAGAAAGCCGATGAGGCAGGCAAGAGTGCCCGCCCCACTTGGGAAAAGCGCACGCTGGTGGGCGAGCAGCCTTGGGAGAACGATTACGGCATCGTCTTCAGCCAGCCCCATGCCATGCATCTGGCGGACGTGGACGGGGATGGCGTGAAGGACCTCATCACCGGCAAACGCTACTGGGCGCACAATGGCCATGGCGATCCGGACGAATCCGGTCCGCGCGTGCTGTATTGGTTTCAGACCAAACGCGATGGCCATGGCGGCGTGGAATTCATCCCGCATCTGGTGGATGCCGAGAGCGGCGTGGGCACCGATGTCCAGGTGGGCGATGTGAACGGGGACCAGCTGCCGGACATCGTGGTGGGCAACAAGGCCGGTCTTTTTGTGCTGCTGCAGGAGCGGCAGGAAGTGAGCGCCGAGCTGGCCGCGCAAATGGCCCCGAAGAAAATGTACGGCCCTGGAAGCATGGAGCACGGCCCTTCCGGCCTAGTTCCCCAAAAGGATTACAAAACCGGCCAGACGCCGCAGGAAGCGTTGAAGAACATTCAGTTACCCGCAGGCTTCAAGGCCGAGCTCATCGCCGCCGAACCGGATGTGGTGCAGCCCATCGCCATGTGCTGGGATGAACGCGGCAGGCTGTGGGTGATCGAGGGCAACAGCTACCCAAAACCGCGTGAACCGGGCGCGGGCCAGGACCGCATCCTGATCTTCGAAGATTCGGATGGCGACGGCAGCTTCGAGACGCGCAAGGTCTTCGCGGAAGGCATCAGCCTCGCCAGCGGCATCGAGATCGGTTTTGGTGGCGTGTGGGTGGGGGCCGCGCCTTACCTCATGTTCATTCCCGATGCGGACCGTGATGACCAACCCGATGCCAGCCATGCGCCCTCTGAATCCAACGGCACGCCGAAGGTCCCCGGCCTGCCTTTCACCGCCTATGCCCTCCTGGACGGCTGGGGCAGCCAGGACACGCATGAAACCCTGAACAGCTTCATCTGGGGTCCCGATGGCTGGCTGTACGGCTGCCATGGTGTTTTTACACACTCAAAGGTAGGCCGGGTGGGCACGCCGGATGCCGAACGCGAGCCGCTGAATGCTGGTGTGTGGCGTTATCACCCCGTGCGGCACACCTTTGAAGTGTATGCCCACGGCACCAGCAATCCCTGGGGCCTGGACTATGACCAATACGGCGAGTTTTTTGTCACCGCCTGTGTCATCCCGCACCTCTATCACATCGTCCCCGGCGGCCGGTATCAGCGGCAGGGCGGCCAGCATTTCAACCCCTACACCTACGACGACATCAAGACCATCGCCAACCACTCGCATTTCGCCGGCGACATCCGGTCGAATGCACACTGGGGCGCCCGCAAAGGCGGCGGCATCGTCGCGGATGATACCAACCAGGCTGGTGGCGGCCATGCCCATTGCGGCCTCGCCATCTATCAAAGCAGCCAGTTTCCCGCGAGCTACCGCAATCAGCTCCTATTTGGCAACCTCCACGGCCATCGTCTCGTCACCAATTACCTGGACCCCAAAGGCAGTACCTACATCGGCAGGCACGGCAGCGATTTCATGCGGTCTAACGACATGCATTTCATCCCCGTCACACAAAAAGTCGGTCCAGACGGCGCGCTCTACGTCAGTGACTGGAGCGACAAGCAGGTCTGCCACCGCGGCAGCAACGCCATCGAAATGTGGGACCGCAGCAACGGGCGGATTTATCGCGTGAGCTATGGAGAAAGTACGGTGGGCACTCCTGCCCGCCTCAAAGCCCATAGCGGCGAAGCTGCGAAATCAAACGAAGGCGAAAGGAGTCTTCGTGATCTGCTCAATGACTTAGTTCGCGACACGATGACAATCCAGTTACCCAAAGCTCCGTTCAACCTCCGCAAAGAAGAAACCGACACTTTAGTCAAGCTTGCCGTGCAGCCGGAAAACGAGTGGTTCTCACGTATGGCACGGCGGGTGTTGATGGAGCGATATTACACAGATGGGTCTTTAAATGATAAATTGTCCGGCAAGGGATTGGGCATGGAGGCAAGCTCAGAGCTTGGGAATTTACTGGCTATGGAGCACGAGGACGAAATCGGATTTCACACGATGCCAACCCCCAACCGTTTGCGGGCTCTTTGGCTATTGGTTAGCGCAAACGAGGTTAATGGGAACCATTTATACCTCCTCAATGGGTTACAATTGAAAGATCCCGTCGTCGTCGCCCAGATCATCCGTTACACAATGGGAGGATATCGAGGAAAAGAACTTCACACCGCGGAAGCAGAAATGAATCCATCGAGTCGCAAGATAATGGACCAGATTGCGGCCAACCTGATCGACCTCGCCAAAAATACCAAGTCAGCAGTGATTCGCCGAGAACTTGCATCGTCACTGAGCGGATCATTTAGCCGTTTTGAACAAGCCATCGCCACCGCCCTCCTCCAGCATGCCGAGGACAACGACGATCCTTACATCCCGCTGCTCATCTGGTATGGCATTGAGCCCGTCGTCGGCGGCGATGCCCAGACCGGCCTTGAGCTGGCAAAGATCTCCAAGATGCCGAAGGTGACGGAGTTTATCTACCGCCGCCTCGGGGCCGAGGAACAGGGCCGCACCGCCCTCCTGGGCATCGCCGCCGATTCGCCCGACACCGCCCTGCGTGAAACCCTGCTGCGCACGGTGGTGGAAGCGGCCCGCACGGGCAACAAGGTGGCGCTGCCCAAAGACTGGGTGCAAATGAAAACTAAGTTAGGCAACGGCCCGATGATCTCGGAGCTCGAAGCCTTCATGGGCGTGGAAACCAGCCTCGTCGCCTACCGTGACACCCTGCTTTCCCAAGCTGCCGTCGCACAGCGCGAGGCTGCCTTGCGCATCCTGCTTCAGGTGCGGGACCCGCAGACGGCGGCTCTGCTGCACCAGCTCATCGCCCAGGATGACCAGGCGATGGTGCGGCGTGCGGTCCAGGCCCTCGCCACCCTTCCGCATGATGGCACCCCGGCCCTGTTGCTGGCGAAATTTGCGACCTTTGACGCGACCACCCGCAATGATGCCATCAACACCCTGGCCACCACGCCTGCCGGGGCCAAAGGCCTGCTAGTGGCGGTGAAGGAGGGGCGGATGACCCGGTCCATGCTCTCGCCCTTCCTGGCCCGCCAGATGTCCGCTCTCCAGGATGATGAAGTGCGGGCCCTGATCAAGCAGGTCTGGGGTGACCTCAACGCCCCCAAGGCCGATCTGGAGGAGAGGAAGGCCAAATTCCGCGCCACCCTTTCACCTGCGGCCCTGGCCCGGGCCGATGCGGCCAAGGGCAAGATGATCTTCAGCGCCACCTGCGGAACTTGTCATCGTTTGTTAGGCGAGGGCCAGGATGTCGGCCCGGACCTTACCGGCTCCAACCGCGCCGACTTGAACTACCTCCTGGATAACGTCCTGGATCCCAATGCCGTCATCGGCAAGGACTACCAGCTCAACATCTTTGAACTGAACGACGGCCGCATCGCCAGCGGGGTGATCAAGGAGGAAACCGCCGCCGCTTACCGCGTCACCCTGCCCGGCGGCATCGAGCAGATCGTCACCAAGACCGAAGTCAAAAAGCGCACCCTGTCCGCCATGAGCACCATGCCCGAAGGCCTCTTCGATGCCCTGCCTGCCGACATGGTTCTGGACCTCGTGAAGTATCTTCAAAGTTCTGCAGTCCCGGCTTCAGCCAATCCAGAAAAAACCACGGCAGTGCCCGGCGCTATCGAAGGCGAATCGCTCAGGTCCAAAGCCACGGCGGGTAACGTGAAGCCCCAGAACATGTCAGGCTTCAAAGCCGGGCACTGGAGCGGCGGCAAGCACCTCTGGTGGACCGGTGGCAAGGTGGGCAGCACGCTCAAGATCACGTTCCCAATCGCAGAAGCCGGAAAAAAGAAGATCTACGCGGTCTTCACCAAAGCCCCTGACTACGGCATCGTCAGCTTCAAGGTGAACGGCCATTCAAGTGCCCTCGGCCCCGTGGATCTTTATGATGCCGCCGTCGTCAACACGGCGGAGCAATGGATCGGTGAATTTGAGTTCAACGCGGGCGAACAGGTGCTGGAAGTGATGATGGACGGCAAAAACCCAGCCGCCAAACCCGCCCTGATGTTTGCCTTGGATTATCTCCGCGTGGAGTGAGAGTTGCGTACGTGGCGGCAGCCCCAACGGGGCGGGACAACAAAGCCCAGGGCAAGCGACGCAGGAGCGCCGCCCTGGGTTAGGTGAAGGGATATGAGATTCATCGAGCCCTGAAAGGGCGAGGCACTGCGGGTATTTCGCGGCCCCATTGTCCCGCCCTTTCAGGGCTTTGCCTTGATTGAGGTACACGCCTCACATACCCAGGGCTATGCTCGCCAAGCCTCGCTGGCCCTGGGCTTTGTTATCTCGCCCCTTTGGGGCTTCTGATTGTAAGAATGCACGCATGCCTTTGTGCATGTGAGCTGCCTTGAATGGCCGTGCCTGCATCCTCCGCGTGCGCCGTTTCATTTCGACAATCTTCTTGAGACTCGCTTATTTGTGATCATGAAAGACCTCCAAAGCACCAACGCCATGTGGCTAAAGGGGATCCTGTTCCTGCTCATCGGGCTGATGTCGGCGGCCATCCTGCTGATTGAGCACGGGAGCTGGCGGACGGCGCTGCTGCTGGGGCTTTGCATCTGGGGATTCTGCCGAGCGTATTATTTCGCCTTCTACGTCATCGAGAGATGGGTGGACCCGGAGTACAAGTTCAGCGGGCTGGGGCATTTTTTGACGTATGTTTGGAAACGGCGGCGGCGGTGAGCCACACAAGGCTTGAAGTTTTTCGCGGATCCTGCGTAGAAGTCTGCCATGTCACGCTTTCCCAGCCTCTTCCGTTTAGCTGTCCTGTTCCTCGCCTCCGCCGTCCATGCGGCCGAACCGGCCAAAGTCCCCCTGTGGCCGGACGGCGCTCCAGGGGCCAAAGGGCAGGAGGACAAGGACCAGCCGTTCATCTATGCCTGGCCGGCGGCCAAGGAGACCGCCACCAAGGCGGCGTTCATCGTCTGCCCCGGCGGTGGTTACGGCGGGCTGGCCGCGGATCATGAGGGCGTGCAGGTGGCCAGGTGGTTCAACGGCATCGGCGTCTCCGCCTTCGTGTTGCATTATCGGTTAGGCACGCAGGGGTATCATTATCCCATCCAGCTCATGGACGTGCAGCGCGCCATCCGCCACGTGCGGGCAAATGCCGCGCAGTACGGCATCGATCCCAACCGCATCGGCGTCATCGGTTTCTCCGCCGGCGGGCATCTCAGCTCCATGGCCGCCACCCTCTTCGATGAAAAACCCGAAGGCATGACGAATGATGCCGTGGACCAGGTCAGCGCCCGGCCGGATGTGGCCGCGCCTACCTATGCCGTGATCTCGATGATTGATGACTTCGCCCACATGGGCTCGCGCAAGAATCTGCTGGGACCCAATGACAGCGACGAACTGGCGCGCAAGGTGAGCACGCATCTGCGGGTGACCCCGCAGACCCCGCCCACCTTCCTTTTCCAGACCGATGAGGACACCGTGGTGCCTGCGGAAAACGCGGTGAACTTTTACCTGGCCTGCCGCAAAAACGGCGTGCCTGCGGAGCTGCATTGCTACAAGCCCGGCCCTCACGGCGTGGGTCTTTATTTGGGCGATCCGGTGCTCGGCACCTGGAGCGGGCATCTGCGCGACTGGTTGCGCAACCAGGGTTTCCTGAATCCTGCGGAACGCGCGGCGGTCACCGGCAAACTCACCGTCAACGGCAAACCCGTGAGCTGGGGCAATGTGGTCTTCAGCGCTGAAGACCCCTCCGCCCCCGTGGCCGGAGTCCGGGTGCGCGGCGGCAATTTCAAACTAGATGCCAAGGCCGGACCGGTGGTGGGCAAGATCAAGCTTCGAGTCAGCTACAGCGCCGCAGATGTCCCCGGACTCGACACCCCGGATGGCACAGTGACCGCCACAGAGCAGAAGGCAGGAAGCGGTGAATGGACCGTCGAAATCAAGCCTGGCGATAACAAGCTGGACCTGAACGTGGAGCGCTGATCTTTTAAACTCCGACGACCTTCAAAGCCCAGGCAATGAGGGCCGGAGCGGTCACAAGGCTGACGATCGTGGTGGCCAGCACACACTGCACCGCAGTGGGTGCATGGCCGCCATAATGACGGGCGATCATGATGGTGAAAACCGCACTTGGCATGGCTCCCTGAACAATGAGGATGCGTTTCAGCTCCCTCTCCAAAGGCAGGTAAAAAGCCGCCGCCAGAAAGGCCAGCGGGATGACAAACTGCCTCAGCACAGGTGCGAGCACCGCAATGGACCAGCGCATCCTCTCCTGCCCCCAAATGTCCGCAATGGAGGCCCCGATGATCATCACCGCCAGGGGCACCGCGCAGGCTCCCATCATCGCCAAGGTCAGATGAACGACCTCCGGGACGTAAGCATGCAGGCCGGTAAAATTGAGAACCAAAGAAGCCAGGATGGTGATGACCGGCGGATTCAGCGCCAGTTTCCAGGGGGCCTTATCCAGTCCCGTCAGCAAACCCACACCCGCCGTCCAGCAGGCCAGCTCCACGCCTAACGTAAAGGTGAACATGACCCCCAGCGTGCCCTTTTCAGGAAACAACGCCGTGACAATCGGGATGGCCACGAAACCGTAATTCTGCATGCCACAAGCGACGGCAAAAGTCCGCCGGCCTTCATGCCTCTGCAGCCCGATCAGCGGCGCAGCAAAGTATGAAACGGCGATGCCAACCGCCACCAGCACATACCCCAGGCTGGCGGCGATGAGCACAGGTACCGGGCTCATCACGGCTTCATTGCCCACCACCCGCTCCAGAATCAGGCAGGGTGTCAGCACGGTCACCGCCAGCCGCATCATGCCCGCATCCGCCTCCCGTGGCAGGATGCCCAGCTTCCTCACCGCAGCCCCGGTGGCCAGGGTCAGGTACACCGGCAGCACGACGGTGAGGATGGTGGCAAAATCGAGCATGGGAGGGTGCAGCAGGGAGCTGCCTCAAAAAAGGTTAGTCGGCAGTCTCCGTGATCTCCAGCCTTGGGAAAAGCGGCACCGGAGCACCGAGCTGGTGGCCTTCCTTGAGCATGCCCCACTTCAGATCGCTGAACTGGAACCCTTCCGGCATCTCCCAGCCGATCTGCGCCCGCGCTGTGGCCATCGCCGTCGGCATGATCGGATTCAGCAGCACGCTCACATGCACCCAGGCTTCCGCCAGATGATAGAGCACGCTGTCCAGGCGCGCCGCCTGAGCCGGGTCTTTGGCCAGCGAGAAAGGCTTGGTGCTGTCCACGTACGCATTCGCAGCGGAGACGATTTTCCACGCGGCAGCGATGCCGTCATGGATGGCCCAGGAGCTCATGTTTTCCAGATACGCAGGCAGCGCATCCGTCACCGTCTGGCGCAGGGCCGCATTCTCAGCGTCGTCATACGTTCCAGGAGTCAGCACACTTGCACGATACTTCTGCGCCATGTTGATGCTACGGTTCAGCAGGTTGCCCAGGCCGCCCGCGAGCTCCTTGTTATAGGACATGATGATGCGCTCATCGCTGAAGTCGCTGTCATAACCGGTGGCGATGTCGCGGGTCAAATAATAGCGCAGGCCGTCCGGAGTGAAGGTGGCTGCGAGCACATTGGGATCAATCACGTTGCCCAGGCTCTTGCTCATCTTCGCACCCTTCACATTCCACCAGCCGTGGACAATGAGACGGGGGATTTGCTCATCGCTGAAACCGAGGGCGTGCAGCATGATCGGCCAGTAAACCGCATGGGCGGGCACCAGGATGTCCTTGCCGATGACGTGGGCTTCTGAGGGCCACAGCTTGCTAAAATCTGGCAGGCCGACATCGCCGTTGCCGGACTCATCGGCCAGATAACCGGCAAAGCTGATGTAATTCGTCAGCGCATCGAACCACACGTAGTTCACAAAACGCTCATCAAACGGCAGCGGGATGCCCCAGCTCAGGCGCTCGATCGGGCGGCTAATGCACAGGTCCTGCGGCGTGCCTTCCAGGGCGTTGAGCACGTCGTTGGCACGGTGGGCCGGATAAATGAAATCCGGGTGGCTGCGGATGTAGCCCTTCAGCCACTCCACATGATCGCTGAGGCGGAAGTACCAGTTCTCCTCCTCCAGTTCCACGACCTCGCCCCATTCCTCACCAAAGTTGCCGTCAGGACCACGCTCCTTGTCCGTCAGGAACTGCTCCTGCCGCACGCTGTAAAATCCTTTGTAACCCTGTTTGTAGAGTTGCCCGCAATCGTGCAGCTTTTGCAGCATGGTCTGGACCACGCGCTTGTGCACGGGATCTGTCGTAGCAGCCCAGCCGTCGTAACGCACATTCAGTTTCTCCCAGAGGGAGACAAAATGCGCGGTCACGCCGTCCACAAATTCCTGGGGGGACTGGCCGGCCTTGTCCGCGCTTTTTTGCACCTTTTGCCCATGCTGGTCCACCCCCGTGAGGAAATACACCTCCCGGCCATTCAGCCGCTGAAAACGCGCCATCACATCCGCCAGCACCTTTTCATAGGCATGGCCGATGTGGGGCGGCGCGTTGGTATAATCAATGGCGGTGGTGATGTAGTAAGGCTTCACGGTCAGGAAAAAGAGAACCGCAGTGATACGCCCTGACGCGCCCGAGGGCAAGCAGGTGTCACCACCAGTTCCGATCTTCCCGTGACACGCGCATCACGTGAAAACGTAAACTCCCTTGCACTCCGCCGCACAGCCCCTACCATCGCGGCCCCCTTTTTTCTATCTGACAATGGAACAACCTCTCCCTGGACAACGCTGGGTAAGCGACAGTGAACCTGAACTCGGCCTCGGTGTGGTCATGAAAGCGGAGTTTGGCCGCGTGGAAATTTATTTCCCTGCCGCAGGCGAACATCGCCAGTTCGCCACCAAAACCGCCCCCCTCCGTCGCGTGCACTTCATGGCGGGCGATACCATCAAGACCCATGATGGCAAATCTCTGGAAGTCGAGTCCGTGGAGGACCGCAAAGGCATGCTTTATTACATCGGTGCCGACCGCGAAGTGAGTGAAGCGGAGCTGTCCGATACCATCAGCTTCAGCAAGCCGGAAGACCGCCTCATGGCCGGTCAGATTGACGAACTCCTGGCCTTCGATGTCCGGGTGGAGGCGCTGAAGCGCCGTGCAGAAATGCGCCAGTCCCCGGTGCGCGGCTTTAGCGGCGGCCGCGTGGACCTGCTGCCTCACCAGATGTACATCGCCAGCGAGGTGGCCGGGCGTCTTGTGCCTCGCGTCCTGCTCGCAGATGAAGTGGGCCTGGGCAAAACCATCGAGGCCAGCCTCATCCTGCACCGCCTGCACCTGACCGGCCGTGCCGAGCGCGTGCTGATCCTGGTCCCTGAGGCCTTGGTGCATCAGTGGTTTGTGGAGCTTTACCGCCGCTTCCACCTCACCTTCTCCATTTACGACGAAGACCGCTGCGACGTTCTGGAGACCGAGGAAGAAGGCATCAACCCCTTCCTGGAAAACCAGCTCATCCTTTGCAGCACCACTTTCCTGGCCGATTCACCCAACCGTGCCCAGCAGGCCGCCGAGGCGGGCTGGGACCTGCTCGTCGTGGATGAAGCCCACCACTTGGAATGGAGCCCTGAAGTCGTCAGCCCCTCTTACAGCCTGGTGGAAAATCTGGCCGCAAAGATCCCCGGCCTGCTCCTCCTGACCGCCACGCCGCAGCAGCTCGGACCGGAAGGCCACTTCGCCCGTCTTCGTCTACTGGACCCCAACCGCTATGCGGATCTGGAGCAGTTCCTTGCCGAGTCCGGCCATTATGAAGAAGTGGCCAAGGCCATGGACCGTCTTGCTTCCGGCAAGAACCTCACGGCTGCGGATGAAAAGCTGTTCATCAAAAAATCACCGCATCTCAAGGAGCGCCTGGCCGCCATGAAATCCGGTGGCGAAGGCGAGCGCGAAAAGCTCATCTCCTCCCTGCTCGATGAATTCGGCACGGGCCGCGTCATGTTCCGCAACACCCGCGCCGCCCTCACCGGTTTCCCGGAACGCTCCGCCAAGCTGGTGCCCCTGGCCGGTGGCGAAGAGCCCCTGGAGGCCAAGGTCAAATGGCTGGCCAAGCTGCTGAAAGAGCTGGGCGAAGAAAAAGTCCTGCTCATCTGCCGCACGAAAAAGTTGACCGAGCAGATCAACGAACTGCTGCTGCACGAGATCAACCTCAACTCGGCCCTCTTTCACGAAGGCCTGACCCTGATGCAGCGCGACCGCCAAGCCGCCTACTTTGCCGAAGAAGAGGGCGCCCGCATCCTCCTCTGTTCCGAGATTGGCAGCGAGGGCCGCAACTTCCAGTTCGCCCATCATCTGGTGCTTTTTGATCTACCCGAAGACCCCGAGCTGCTGGAGCAGCGCATCGGCCGTCTCGACCGCATCGGCCAAACCAGCACCATTCACATCCACGTCCCTTACATCAAGGCCAGCGGTGAGGAAGTTCTGGCCCGCTGGTATCACGAGGGCCTGCAGGCCTTTGAAAAGAACCTCCACGGCGCGACGGAAATCGTCCAGGCCCTGAAGGAAGAACTGGCCCCGCTGATGAAGTCCATGAAGGCAGCGACGCTGAAGGCCTTCATCAAAAAATCCCAGGAACAGCGCAAGCTGGTCACGGCTAAACTGGAACGCGGTCATGACCGTCTTTTGGAATTAAATTCCTGCAAACCGGAGCAGGCCGAGACCGTCATCGAAGCCATCCGGGCACAGGATGCCGATGTCAGTTTTGAAGAGTTTTTCATCCGCCTTGTGGACCACTTTGGCCTGCATGTGGAGGAGCATGGGAACCGCAGTTATGTGCTGATGCCGGCCCACCTCACCACGGACAAGTTCCCTGCCCTGCCTGATGAAGGCCTGCTGGCCAGCTTTGACCGCACGCGCGCGCTGTCCCGTGAAAACATGGCCTTCCTCACGCCGGACCATCCCCTGGTCCGTGGCGCGTTAGATCTTTTGTTAGGCGCGGAAACCGGCAATAGCAGCTTTGGCCTATGGCGCAGTTCCGGTGCTGAAGGCCTGGTTCTCGAAACCTACTTTGTGGTCGAGTGCATCGCCCCCGCTTCTCTCCACGTGGATCGTTTCCTTTCCGCCACGCCGATCCGCATGATCGTGGATCACGCCAACAAGGACCGTCGTGAAGACGCTGGCTATGCGCAGGCCAAGATCGAAAAAGGCAGCCCCGCCCGCATCCTTGAAAACGCCGGCATCAAACGGAAAATCTTTCCCGCGATGCTCAGCAAGTCCCGCAAGCTGGCCGAAGCCGAAATGCAGACGCTGGTGACCGAGGCCACTACCACGATGAAAACCCAGCTCCAAGCGGAGATCGACCGCCTGGAAGACCTGCGCCAGATCAACGACCACGTCCGCCCGGAAGAAATCGAAGCCGCCAAAGCCCAGATGGTCGCCCTGGAGGAAGCCATCGGCTCCGCGCGCTTAAGGCTGGATGCGTTGAGGTTGGTTCTCCAAAGTACGTAACCCTGTTCGGTGACACTGGTTGCCAAGGACACAAAGCCCGCAAGGATGGATGGACTTCGATGAAAATCTCACGTCTCTCCTTTTTATCTGCCGGGCTTGCCTTGGCAGGTTCATTCCTGGCAGTGGTCGTCCGTGCTGAAACGCCAGCACCGGCAGCCGTTGTGGTAGCCGCACCGAAGATCGAATACCAACTGGACGAGGGCATCCCTTATCAGTCGGAGGAAGTCATCGCGGGTTCGGATTACGCCAAGACCCAGTGCCTAGTTGATTTTTATCATCCCGTGGGCGTGAAGGACTATCCCACCGTGGTCTATTACCACGGCGGTGGACTCAGGAACGGCAAGCGCTCCATCCCCAAGGAACTGAAAGAACGCGGCTGGGGTGTGGTGGGTGTCGGCTATCGCCTGCATCCAAAAGTGCAGCATCCGGTTTACATTGAAGACGCCGCTGCCGCCCTAGCGTGGACCTTCAAAAACATCGGCAAACACGGCGGCGATCCCAAGAAAATCTTCGTTACCGGCATCTCCGCTGGCGGTTACCTCACTGCCATGATCGGCCTGGACAAAAGCTACCTAGCCAAACACGAGATTGATGCGGACAGCATCGCCGCTCTCATCCCAGTCACCGGCCAGATGATCACCCATCAGACCGTGCGGCTGGAACAAGGCATTGAACCAAGCCGCTTCCGCCCGACCATCGACCGTTTTGGCCCTCTCTATCATGTGCGCAAAGAAGCACCTCCTACCTACTGCATCACCGGCGGCTGGGGCACGGACATGCTGATGCGCGCGGAAGAGAACCTCTATTTTGTTTCTATGCTGAAACTCGTCGGCCATACCCAGCATGAGCATGTCGTAATCGAAGGTGCCGACCATTCCCGCTGCGGCAAGGAATGTTGGCCGCACGTCATCCACTTTGTGGAAAAGACCCTGGCTGCTCAGGAAAAGTAGTCCAGAGCTTTAACTCGTCATTATCTCGAGCGGCCATCCGATGTTGGGTTAACCCACGAAGTTATTCCGAGCTAAAGCTCCGGAGTACTTTCACCCGCTCATCGCGTCAGCGTCTCGTCCAGTATCCCCCGGATCTGCCGCCTCTCCGATTCCCCCAGATAATCGTATCTCCCGCTGTTCTCCGTTCCCGCCAAAACCGCATCCAGCCGCGCCAGCACCGCCTGCCTCAGCGCAGGTTGCATCTGGTCAAAAGTGCGGCTGTGGATCATGTAACTGCAACGATATTTAAACAGGCGGTTTAAAAGCTGAAAGTCCTTCAACGATCTCCCTTCGCTATTACGGTGGGCCGTTTTGCCAAAGGCTGTTTGAAAAGCCTCGTCACCCTCAATGCCACCCTCCGGCAGCGCCGCCTCATCTTTGAAAAGCAGGGCATCCAGCACGTCTTCGACGCAGTGTTCAATGATCCGCCGGGCCGTGCTCACAGGCTCATGCTGCACTGGCTCGCCTAACTCTTTTTGCAATGAAGTCTGCATGTGCAGGGCGCGCAGGGCACTGTGGTTCGCCTTCGTCAGCGCATTCTGGACGGACGTTTGATGCTCCAGCACCATCAGGGCCACGATGTCACTGCTGGCACGCGGATACGGGCGGGTGTCAAAGAATCCCGTCAGGCTCACCACATTGGCCCCCTGGTCCACAGGCATTTCACAGGTGTTGTCGGCTTTCTCGGTGGCGATGACATTGCCGCGATGCACGGCATCTCCATGAGTGCCCGTGACATACCATCCACCCCAGCGGTCACTGAAAGGCGTCGTACTGTCCACCACCGTACTGCCCTGGCTCAGGATCGGATGGCCGGTAATACTGGGAAAAACCGACCGCACCAGCACGCCTGGGACGCCAGGGGTAAAAGTCCCACCATGGCAGCTTAGGCAGCTTTGATCCCGCTCAAAACGCAACGGTTGATCCAGATCCACATGAGGCTCCATCAGGTAAAAAACCGGACCCAGTTTCGGGTCCACTGCTGCTACTTCGATGGAGCCGCCCAGGGTATATCCAAGATACGTCTCATCACCAAAATAAATCACCCGCGGCGTCTGGGGAGTAATCCGGTCATTCTGCTTGCTCGTCTTGGAGAAGACCAGGACTTGCGACTCCGGTGGAATCTCGAAATGCCGCATGAGATCTTCAATCACCGTCCACACATCCGTACGGTTGAGCGGAGCCTGACTTGATTGTAGCTTCTTCATCAGATCCTGTACTGGATCATGAGGCTGCGTCTCGGAATAGCGGATGGGAGGCAACTCATACTCGTCCTCAGCGCTACAAAGCAGCGGCAAAAGGACGATCAAGATGAGAAGGCGCATGGCTGACGAAATGTGCAGTTCAAGGTAATGCGTGAAGACAGCGCAGGTTAATACGCATTATGGATACCTATTTACGCAGCGACTGTTTTCACTTTCTACATCCTTGCTTGTCATCAGCTATCCCTCCTTTGAGTCATCATCACAAAGCTTCCCAGAGAATGGTCAGAAGTTCTTCATGACTCAGCGGCACCGGATTTCCTTTCATGCTACTGGCCCGTGCAGCCTTCGTGGCGATGTCTTCGAAGGCACTTTCCACAATTCCGTGGCTGCCGAGACCAGGAATCTGTAACCGGCATGTGAGCTCACCAAGATATTCACAGGCATCCATCGGAGTGGCCTTTTCATCGCTCATTAGCAGTCTGGCAGCCGATTCAAATTTCTCTTTAGCCTCGGCGTGCCCGTTGCGTTGAGCGGCGGCCCAATTGACCTCCCACACGGGGGCTAAAAGCGCTGCGCAAACGGCCCCATGGGCTGCTTTATAGCTTCCTCCAATAGGGGCGGCAAAAGCATGTACCGCCCCTAGTCCGGCATTCGCCAATGCCATGCCGCTAAACATGGCCGCCAGGGCCAGATCCTCTCGGGCCTTCAAATCCTGCCCGTCCTTGACCACCTTTTCGAGAGATCTCACAGCCCGACGTATGCCATCCACACACAATGCATCCGTCATCGGCTGCGCACGGCAGGAGACGTAGGCTTCCAAGCATTGGGTCAAAGCATCCATCCCGCTCGCCGCAGTGATGTCAGCAGGGCAGCCAAGAGCCAGCTCAGGATCAATCAAGGCTATGCCCGGCAGCATCGATGCATGACGTAGGCTGGCTTTGATCCCATGGTCCGGACTCACCAGCACGGCATTTCGTGTCACCTCAGCTCCAGTTCCTGCAGTCGTCGGCACCGCAATGAAAGGCAGGGATTTTTCATCCAGGGGATACCCATCCCCGATCACTTCGAGGTAATGCAGTACGTCTCTCGGTTGCCGTGCCATCGCCGCAATCGCCTTCCCTGCATCCACAGCACTTCCGCCTCCCAGGCCGATCACCGCATCCATGCCGCATTGGAGGGCGACAGATGCCCCCCGGCGGACGTCATCCACCGTAGGTTCCGTCGCGATCGGAAAAGTGGTGACCTCCAGGCCAGCCGCTTCTATTTTGGCTAAAAGAGGATATTGCCGGGATGGATCATTCCCGGTCACCACCAGGATTTTTTTTCCCAGTTGCCGGGCTAGCGCGGGTAATTGCTGGGCAGTTCCAGCTCCGAAAATGATCCGCGTAGCGGTGGCAAATTCAAAGGTCATGCCGGACCACTGCACGCAGGTGCCGTCGGGAGCAAGCCTGGATAGCTCCAGCGGTCATGAGCCCTTAGAGGTCAGCAAAACGTCTTTACCGGAGACGTGAAAGTGGATTTCTCCGCACGCGTCTCCCTTTCACTGGCGGGCTGGCATTGTAGCAGCTAGATTCAAGGTCCCGCTGCACAGCGGGTAAACGAACACTATGTGCGGAATTGTTGGCTACATCGGCAAGCGGCAGGCCAGCCCGATCCTTCTGGATGGGCTGCGCAGGCTGGAATATCGCGGCTATGACTCGGCGGGTATCGCCCTGCTCAATGGCAGTGACACAGTCCAGATCATCAAGCGGGCGGGAAGGATCGAAAACCTTCGTCTAGCTGTTGCGGAACTCGCGCCCAAGGGCGAAACGGGCATTTCGCACACCCGCTGGGCCACCCATGGAGCTCCCACGGACGAAAACGCCCATCCTCACCGGGATCAAAGTGGCAAACTGGTCCTCGTTCATAACGGCGTGATCGAAAACTATCAGACGCTTCGAGATCAGTTACTTGCCCAGGGTGATACCTTCGAATCCCAGACTGATACAGAAGTCCTGGCTCACATGGTCGGTCGCTATTTCGATGCCAGCGATGAAAAAGATGGGGCCACCCGCCTCCGCACCGCGCTCCAGGCTGCACTTGCTAAAGTGAAGGGCACTTACGGCATCGCCGCCATGCACGCCACCGTACCCGGTGTGATCGTCGGCGCACGTCTCGGCAGCCCCCTCGTCGTCGGTCTCGGGGATGGTGAACATTTTCTCGCCAGCGATGTATCTGCCATCGTCGCCCACACCCGCGATGTGGTTTACCTTAACGATCATGACATCGTCAGCCTCACCGATGAACGTTATGACGTGACCTCCATGGATGGGGGTATCGCCCAGGTCAAAGTCAGCCGCGTTGAATTCACCGCCGATGACGCTGAAAAAGGCGACTATGCCCATTACATGCTCAAGGAAATCTTTGAGCAGCCGAATTCCATCCGCAATGCCATGCGGGGTCGCCTTTCCCGCGATGACGGCACGGCCATCCTGGGCGGCCTGAACATGACGCCGCAGGAGCTTCGTGGCATTGACCGCATCATCCTCAGCGGCTGCGGCACCGCCTTCCATGCGGCCATGGTCGGCGAATACGTCATCGAGACCCTGGCCCGTATCCCGACGGAAGTGGAAATCGCCAGTGAGTTCCGCTACCGCAACGTCCCGGCGGATAAAAACACCCTCCAGTTCGTCCTCAGCCAGAGCGGTGAAACCATCGATACCCTCGCCGCCATGCGGGAAGCACGGCGCAAAGGCATTAAGTGCCTCGGCATCGTCAACAGCGTCGGCAGCACCATCGCCCGTGAAAGCGATGGCGGTTGCTATATCCATGCTGGCCCTGAGATCGGCGTCGCTGCGACGAAGACCTTCACTTCCCAGGTCATGATCATGACCCTTCTGGGCATGCTCTTCGGCCGTATCCATCACCTCTCCAGCGCCGATGGCATGGAAATGATTGATGAGCTCGAGGCCATCCCTGACAAGATCGCCAGCATCCTCACCCAGACGGACCGCATCAAGGCCATCGCTGAAAAGCACGCCAATGCCGAAGGGATGCTGTTCATGGGCCGTCAGGCTAACTACCCAGTCGCCCTCGAAGGCGCGCTGAAGATGAAGGAAATCAGCTACATCTACGCCAGCGGCCACCCCAGCGCCGAGTTGAAGCATGGTGTCATCGCCCTGGTGAAGCCGGACATGCCCTCCGTCTTCATCGCCCCTGATGATGCCGTTTTCGATAAAAACGTCAGCAATATCGAGGAAGTCCTCGCACGCAAAGGCCCGGTCATCTGCGTCACCACCGAAGGCCGCACTGAACTGGAGCGGCTTACGGAAGACGTCATTTACGTCCCCGATTGCCCGTCCTACCTCAGTCCCCTACTCACCGTCATCCCCTTGCAGCTCCTGTCCTACTACACCGCGGTCGCCCGTGGCTGCGATGTGGACAAGCCTCGCAACTTGGCCAAGAGCGTAACTGTAGAATAAGCGGCCAGCTTGGATCAAATCACACGGATAGCCGCCACACGCGGCTATCCGTTTTTGTTTAAGAGGTTCATGCACATCCATTTATGCTGCCCTTGCACCTGGAAGTGAATGTGGACAAATGCCGAAAACTGTCACACTTCTTAGCTGTCGGAGAAATTCAGGTGCTGGAAAATGTCTCGTTGTTTGAACACAGAGACCCATTGATGCATCTCAATTACTCCAACCAAATTCACTGTGTCCAAACTTCTAAACGTGCTCTACCTCAGCACGGCGCTTGCCGTCGTGTCTCCGGTTCACGTGTGGAGTCAGGAGAATAGTCCGTCCAATTCCATCGCGGCCAGTGCGGGTGATTTCGTGGCCCAGGTCATCTTTTGGACCGAAGACCAGACACCGGCAGACTTTTTGGAGATGGCTGGCCAGCATACCAAAGCCCGCTGGCGGACGATGTACCGTCCCCAGCCACCCTCCCCTACTGCCGACCGCAACAAAGCCGCCTTCACCCTCGGCAGCCTCATCGGCGAAACCTTCCTGATTTGGGAAGCCGGGGACTCCCAGCAATTCCGCAATAATAACCAGGACATCGTCACCTATTGCCGCATGCTCGGCCTCGGGGAAAAGATGAAACCCCGCCTCATGGCCCAGGCCAAAATGGCCGAGATGGACGACTGGAAAAATCTCCGCCAAGAAATCGTGGACGGTCATCAGGAACTCATGCGCATGCTCCGCGAGCAGATGGATGACGACCTCGCTGTGCTGGTGGACATCGGTGCCTGGATGCGATCCCTGGAGATCGTTTCCAAGCTTGTCGTCGAAATTCCCGACGTGGACAAGCGCCCCCTTTGCATCGGCTCCCCCGCCCTACTGGCAGAACTCCGCCAGGACTTCGCCACCTTGGGCGAGGTCACCCGCCGCTCCCTCCTTGTGCAGCCCGTCATCAGTGTCCTCACAGAACTGGAAAAAGTCTGGAATGACGAAAACACAGGTCCCCCCACCCAGGGCATGGTCGCCCGCACCCACGAACAGCTTCGTGACGTCATGGCGGAACTGACGCTTAAATAGACCGGGTTTCTAGCTCGTTTTGGGTTTCCGAAACCTGCAGCCCATGCTCCAGTGTCACGAGTTTCGAAACTCGTTCTCATGTCTCCCGCCGACCGCATCGCCCATATCCGTCAGAGCTTCCCCGAAGAGGGCATGTTTCGGGACAAGGAATGGGTGCTATCGCCCGAAGCCTTCGCCCTGGACTCCCACACCCTTCAGCTCATCAATGACCTGGGCCCAGCCCTGCGGGCTTTTCAGCGAGCCTGCAATCGCCTCTACTTCGAGAGCCTGGAAAGGCCAGAGTTCGCCTGGGTTTCCACATTGATGGACCAGGGAAAACCCGCCCACGTCATCGCCCTCGGTCGTCTTGCCCGGTGGCGTGATGCCCTGCCCGGCGTCTTGCGCCCAGACCTCGTCCTCACCGAAGACGGCGTCTGCATTTCCGAGCTGGACTCCCTCCCCGGCGGCATCGGTCTCACCGCCTGGCTCAATGAAACCTACGACGCCCTGGGACAGCCCGTCATCGGCGGTGGTGATGGCATGGTGGATGGATTTGCCGCCGCCTTCCCGCATGAGGACATCCTCATCTCCCGTGAATCCGGCGATTACCAGCCCGAGATGGAATGGCTGGCCGGCAGACTCAACTCACGCAGCCAGGGTTTCCCCCGCAGCGTCATGAATCCCTGGAATCTCACCCCCCGCGAGATGGCCGGATCCAGCATCTACCGCTTCTTCGAACTCTTCGACCTCGATAACGTGGACCTCGCCAATGAGATGCTGAAAATGGCGGAGGAGGGCGAGATCCAGTTCACTCCGCCGCTTAAAGCCTTTCTGGAGGAAAAACTCTGGCTCGTTCTCTTCTGGTCACCCCACCTTCAGGACTGGTGGCGCGCGGCCCTCGATCAGGATCATTTCGAACTCCTGAAAAAATGCATCCCCCAGGGCTGGGTCGTCGATCCCGCCCCGCTTCCTCCTTTCGCTGTTTATCCAGGCCTCAATATCCAGTCTTGGCAGGAGGCTAAAAAATTCGGCAGCAAGCAACGGGAGCTCGTCCTCAAAATCAGCGGTTTCTCCGAAGTCGGCTGGGGCTCACGCAGCGTCTCCATCGGTCACGATCTCTCCCAGGAGCAATGGTCCGCCGCTTTGGATGAAGCGCTGGCCAGCTTCCCCACCAATCCCTATGTCCTGCAGCGCTTCCAGCGTGCCAAAGTGGTGAATCACCCCGCCTGGAACGAAGAGCGGCAAGACACCGCCATGATGAAATCCCGCGTCCGCCTCTGCCCCTATTATTTTGTCCCCCAAGGCACGGAGGAGACCCGCCTCGGCGGAGTACTCGCCACCGTCTGCCCCGCCGATAAAAAGATCCTCCACGGTATGCGCGATGCCATGATGCTGCCCTGTGTGCGATAGCTCACCGCCGGATCCAGCGGGTCCCCAGAGCCACACTCCACTGATACTTCCGCGCATGTTCGCGGATGAGGAATGGCAGATCCTTTTCCAGCTCCAGTTCAAAGTGCGGTGAAAGCTGATCCCGCAGCCACTCCCGGGTCGATCCCGTCGGCCAGTTCCCGCGAGGCGTAAATTCCTCCAGCCACGTGCAAGGCGTCGTCAGCAAAAGCTGCCCCCCAGGTTTCACCAGCTCCGGCAGGCGTGCGATCAGCAGCGCCGGATCCGTCAGCCTGCACAGCAGATTCGCCGCATGGACGAGATCATAGCTGCCCAGATCAGCCCGAAGCTGCATCGCATCCCCCTGCTCAAAGCTCACCCTCTCCCGTGGACAGTCCGCAGGCACACTCGCCACCAGCGCTGTCGTCGCCGCACCCTCATCCACCCTTTGGTAAGGCAGATCCATGGTGATCAACAGCTTCGCCGCCTCAATGAAACTGTGGCTGTAATCCATCCCGATCACCTGGCCCGCATGCTTCGCCAGCTCAAACGAAGAGCGCCCCACCGCGCACCCCAGATCCAGCGCCGACTGCGGCTGCCGCGAAAAATCCGCCAGCTCCGTCACCGTCCTCACCGCAAACCCGAGCGCCGACTGCGGCCCCTCCGCCCAGGGCAGCACCTCCCCCGCCGCCCCATAATGGAAAAGCAGATATTCATCGAGCAGGCGGCGTGTTTCGTAAATGTTCATGGGGAGGCTGAAGCTACGCGTGGAGCAGAGCAGCGGCTGAAATTTATATCACGCTTTCCCGCTCCCAAGCCGGATGCGCACGAGCAGATCGTTCAGTGCCAGCCGGGTGCTCTCCGCAGGCACTTCACGCAGCGCAGAGGCTGCCTGGGCCGCCTCCAGTTCTGCAAGCAAACGGTGGAACTCATGCTCATGAAAACTCATGTCAGCATCATCCAGAGTGGACTGCTCTGGACCCGCCAGTTTTCGGGCGATCAAATCAGGAACATACGGCAGGCGAAAGCTCTCATTCAGCGTCACCAGATTGGCCTCCACCTCTCCAGTACGCATCATCCAAATACCGGTAAGCAGCACCCGATAGACATACAGCAGCGGCTTGACCCGGGGTGGAGATTCCTTGTTAAAAAGCTTCCACTGAGTCTCCACAAATCCAAAGTAATGATGCGCATGATTCCGTGTGACACAGCCTCGCGCGATCTGCTTCAACTCCTCATGCTCTGGTGTCGATTGCACCACCAGCGGCGAGCATAGCTGCTCCAGCACATACCCATTCTTTTTCAGCAGCAGGTTGAAAAACTTCTTCACATCATGGCTCACGATATCCATCTCCAGTTCCTCAATGATCCGGCTGTCCTCAATTGTTTCATCACGCGCATCCAGGCCTAAAACCATCGGCAGTGGCAGCACATGGGCTCCCCGCAAATCGAAGTCCGAGTCAGGGGAAGGAAAGCCATACAGGTGCGCTCCGCTGATCGTCGCAAAAAGCAGAGGATAAGGCTGCGCGGCAGTAATACGGAGAAGCCGGGGGTCAGGGATCATGGGCCGACTATGATTCTAAACCGGCTTTTTGAAAGCGGGCAGAGATCAAAAGCTGATTTGCAGCTTCATAGTCCGGTCTCTCCGGCAGCGGGGACTTCATCAGCGCCTGCTCGAAGTCGCGATGCAGAGCCTGCCGCCAGTCATTCACTTCATCCCAGGTGTATTCACCCCGCTTCACCGCCAGCAGCTTTTCACGCTGCGCGCCAGCCTGCACGACAACTGTTCCTTCACGGAGAGCCGTTGCACCCGTGATGAGCAGACGCAGCAGATGCATGGCATGCTTCCACCGTACCTGTCCCTGGTTACGCAGATCCTGCTCGATCTTTTTAAACTGGCTCAGGGCATAACCATTGAAGGTCTGAAAAATCATCTGCGACAAGAACCGGTCGCGAATCGCCAGCAACTCATCGGCAATCGGTGTGCTCTTTTCCACAAGCGGGGAATAAAGGCACTCCAGAATGTTTGGATTGGCCTTGAGCGCCATGACCAGAAACTTCTGCAACTCCCAATAACAAGACTGCGTGGCATTGTCCTCAAACTGCTCCGGTGTACCGTAAAGCGACCACTGGAGCTTGGCTGGGGCGAGGTAGATCCCGCGCAAATCCGTATCCGATGTCTCCGTGTCCAGCCCATAAGCTCGCGAGCCTGTGATGCACCGGTAGATCACGTGGGGCTCAAACTCGAAGTCCATGGCCGTCGGGGACTCAAGCCGGTCCTTGAAGTGTTTCAGAACCTCAAACTCATCCGAGGTCATCGCTGCATCGAACCCGTCAGGAAACCGGATCAGGTATTTCGTCTCGTCCCCGCAAGGTGTCCGCGTCACAATCCCCACCGCACCACGAGGATGAACAAGCCCATGGTTGCTCCCGTAAACATTCACGCAGGTCACCACCTGGGTCCCTGCATGGATGTTATGGATTTGATGAGCCATCGCCTCAGCCAAAAGAAGCAGGGCTCAACTTCAACCTCTTTCTCAGAATCCTGTGAATCCGGTTTAAATGCAGAAAAGGTCTTATTGAGGCCAGAACTGCGACAAAAACAGCTTCCCAAGGCCAGCCTACGTTCTGGTTCAAAGATCCCGCTCAGAACAGAATGTTCTCCACAAAAGTCTCGACATGCAGCGGCAGTTTACGGTGCTTGCGGGTGATGGCGACAATGTCGCGCTCGAACCGTTCCGGCAAGGCAATGTTGCCCAGAGTTTCTTTACGCCGGTAAAGTGCCAAGGCGCGGCGAGGCACGAAGGCCAAGCCGAACCCAGAAGCGACTAGGTTGATGATGAGGTCAAAGCTGTCGAGCTCCATCGTGGGTTCAATAGCCAACTGCTGGCGCTTCATCCAGCGACGCAGGCCTTTGCCCGTATTGGTGGTCGAGGTAATCATCAGCCACGGCTGTTCGTGCAACCAATGGAAGAGACGATCCCGGCGCTTGAAGGTGACCGCTTTGCTGGCCAGGGCCGCAGGGGCGATGAGTTCGAACGTGTCCTTGAACCGATGGGTGACCTTGACCGTCTCCGGCAAAGGGGATGGCGGGCACAGAACTCCGACGTCAATTTCGCTGGCATCCAGGGCGGTCAGGATGGCCTCGCTGGGATTGTAACTGATCTTGCACACCACCTCCGGATGCCGCTGATGGTTGGCATGGAAGAGGCCAGGCATGTGAGCCATGGCCATGGAGCGGGAGACGCTGACGCGGACCACAGGCCGGGCCGGAACAAAGGTGGCATGGAGTCCATCCAAAGCCTGCGCCACGCTGCCGATGAGCCGGGTGGCCTCGGTCGCCAGATAATGGCCGGCCTCCGTCACCTCCACGGAGCGCGTGGTACGGGTGATGAGGCTTACCCCCAGCTTCTGTTCCAGGGCCTGCATCTGCCGCGTCAGCGCGCTCTGCGACAGGCCCGCCTCCCGCGCGGCCCGGGTGAAACTGCGATGCTTCACCACCAGATGAAACAGGTGCAGGGCATAAAGGTCGAAAGGCTTATGAGTCAGGTACTCTTGCATTATTTGCAATAAAACCTGCATTTAATGCACTTCACGCAATTCATTTTAGTGGGATTTTAGCCCCCTAACCCACCCTAAAAATATGGCAGACATTACTGACAAGATCCCCCAAAATACCGAAGGCAGATTCTATGTGGACTCCACCTGCATTGACTGTGACCAGTGCCGCAGCACAGCACCGGAATTCTTCAAAAGAGACGATGACGAAGCTACCAGCTACGTCTGGAGGCAGCCCGTGACAGAAGACGAAATCAATTTGTGCATTGAAGCCATGGAGGGCTGCCCGTCTGAATCCATTGGCGGCTGATTCAGCCTCCTCCAATACAAAAGCCCTGCCTCCATTTGGAAGCAGGGCTTTAAACATTACTCGACCCCAAATCACTCCGCCGCCAGCGCATCCAGCAGATACTTCGCCGGCTGGAAATGCTCGATCAGGATCTCCTGCTGGCCGTTGCGGTTCATGCGCACCTGCTTGATGTCAAAGTTCGGCGTCTTGTGCGGGGCAAAGAGGATGTCGTCATGCGTGGCGTTCTGGTGGCGCTTAAACTGCGCCGGGGTGATGTGCCCCCCCAGATGATCATCGCGACCCGTCGCCAGATGGCAGGTGCCCAGCACCTTTTCATCCTGGATGTCCGCACCGGACACCGGCAGCACTTGGGTACCAAAACCCAGCTCGCCCAGCACACCCGTCATCGGATCATCCAGCAGCTTCGAATTGTGCGCGTCAATCGTCGCCTGCTCTCCGGCGATCAGCTCGCTCTTGATGATGCAGCCACCCGTGACGGTCAGCTTGCCCAGCGTCCCGTCCTCATACTTCATCGGAAAGAAACCTTCCGCGCCTGTCGGCACAAAATACACTTCGCCCGCAGGCAGGTTGGCCACGTCTGGAGTTGTCCCCCGGCACAGACCATGGCTCTTTTGCGCTTCTTGCGCGCTCAATTCCAGCTTGGCCGTCAGCACCTCCCCCGTCTCCAGGGCAAAGTCGATTTCCACCGAATCCGCCTTGGTCATGGCCAGGCGCAGCTTTTCAGCGTCGCGGCTCACCTCATCATAGTCCACCGCCAGACCGGTATTCAAAATGATGTCATTCAGACCATGCAGCGTCGCCCCGCGGAAGCCATACTGCTTCGCAAACGCCGTCAGCGGCGCGGTGGCGGAAAAGGTGGAGATGCACAGGATGATGTCATAGCCTGTATAGATATCTTTCTCCAGGCTCAGCCGGTTGCCCGCCATGTCCACGCACTCATCCGGCAGATCCAGATTGCTGCCAGTCGTCTGCGTATAGGCATACATCTCTCCGCCTTTGAGGGCCAGCTCCTCCATCACGCCGTTTTGCAGGCCCAGATAGAAATGCTTATGCGCATTGCGCTGCACCGCACGGTCTGGATTGTTCAAAAAGGCCATGTCCTTGGCCTCCGCCAGATCCGGCAGATCAATCAGGATGCAGATCTTGCAGCCGAAGGTCGGCTGGAAAACGGTATGGAGAAGACGATACAGATCGAACTTCGGGAACTTGCGGCCGTTGGCCGTCGTTTGAACGGTGGGCATGGGAGCATTCATCATGGGAGAGGGAGTGATTCGGGTAAAGCGCAATACGGCTTCAGCACAAAAGACGGGCGCGCTTTTCTTTTTCAAAGATTGAGGCATCCGTGCACCCTCATCACCCCTGAATCCTCATGAATGCAAAAAAGCTCGTCCTCATCACCGGCTGCAGCCGCGGGCTGGGCCGCGCCATGATCCCGGAATTTGTGCAGCGCGGCTGGACCGTCATCGGCTGTGCGCGGGATGCCGCCATCATCTCCACCCTTCAGCAGCAGTTCCCCGCCCCGCATCACTTCGCCGTCTGCGACGTCGCCGATGACGCCCAGGTCCAGACCTTCTGCCAAAACCTCCTGACCACCTCCGGCACGCCGGATCTCGTGCTAAACAACGCCGCCATCGTCAATGCCAGCGCCCCCCTGTGGGAGATCAGTGCCGGGGAATTCAGCCGCATCGTGGACATCAATATCAAAGGCCCCGCCAGCATCATGCGCCATCTGCTGCCCGCCATGCTCACACGCAGCAGCTGCGTCATCGTCAACTTTTCCTCCGGCTGGGGCCGCAGCACCGCCCCCGAGGTGGCCCCCTACTGCGCCACCAAATACGCCATCGAAGGCCTCTCCCAGGCCGTCGCCCAGGAGACCGGCGGCAAAGTCGCCATCATCCCCCTGAATCCCGGCATCATCGATACACGCATGCTGCGCAGTTGCTTCGGCGATGACGCCTCCCACTACCCCGCCCCCGAAGAATGGGCCCGCACCGCCGTCCCCTTCCTGATAAAACTCGGCCCCCAGCACAACGGCCACCCCCTCACCGCCCCCGGCGGCTGAGGTCCGCCCGACATCGAGTCTGGTAGAACGCACGGATTTCGGAGGCCCCTCAGTCAAAGTAGTCCAGAGCTTTAGCTCGCTAAGGCTCATTCTTTCTTATGCGCGACATCGTGCCGCCAGTCGCATCCCTTACTGAAGTCGTGGCCATTTCCCCCAGCGCATCCACATGCCCTTGAGGAAAGGCCGGTTGACCAGGACATCGCCCCGAGGCGGGCAAGGCATTGGGGTGTTGAGTCAGAGGTAGGCGAACTTGGCCCTTTCCAATCCATGCGGTTCCATCCTTTCTTCACCCTCCTTCGCGTAGCTTCGGCAGGGAGAATGAAGATCTTGCGGGATCCTTGAACATATGGGATTTTCATAGCCGAATTAGCGCAGCCCGACGCAGGAGGAATCAGGTTGCACTTCATTATTGCGAATAGCTGGCACACGCTAGGCTATTGGTTGGCGCGTACGTTCATTTCTAGCTCCAAGAATGGCGGTGTTTTATCCTCTGAGTAGGCGACAAAACGAAGCATCACACTTTGTGCCCGCTCAAGTAGATCCGGTAGTCGTGCGTGCTTTGCCGCATCGACGAGCATTGTGGCATACATACGATTGATCTCCGAAGACCTGCCTCCTTCTTCGAGTTCGCTTTCGTCTAACACTTCAAAGTCCCGGGCTAGCTGGTGCAAGTCAAGGCGTGCCCAGGCCACTCGGAACGGTGGCTTTGCTGTGTGTTGTGGATAGATGCTGATGCCTCCATCTACTCCACGCACGTCGATCAGCAGATGATCCCAAACGTCAGTGGGTATAAGCGGCAAAACATCGGCTGCAACGCCACGCCAAAAGCCTTCCATCTTGCCGAGTATTCCGGCTCGATCTGTCTCCTTAACCACCAAGCTGTGGCAGTTATGCTGCACGTTATCCCATTGCATATGAGAGAATTAAAATTGCCTTGTTTGCTCGCCAACTCGAAGACTGCTGGGCTAGTAGCGTCGTCTGTGTTTCGCTTGCTTGCAATCTATTCATCGTCAGAGGGTGTCCCAAGTTAAGGGCCGATAGCTAGTTCCCATCAGATCGCGATATACGCTTTCGTATTCAGCAACCGTTGGGATCTTCAGCAGTTCACAAAAATCTTCTGGCGAATGTGGATGGTTCATGGTTGTAAATGAATCTCTCGCCATTCTCTTTAACTGGCGACACCTCCCTGATGAGACAGTCCAGGATCAAGGCTATGGATGGGCGAAATGTCGAATCCATTAGGTATATGTAAAAAAACATTCGTAGACAGTGGCTCCGGTGACTGGGAACATAATCATATCCACCTTGCTTTCATCAATGACGATCCAGCCATGACGTTCGAGAATGGGTTGCAACACACGCTTTTCAACAAGTGGTAACGTGCGCAATAAGAGACAGCATAAATTTCCTCTCTTACTGAATATGATCGCCGTGGAGCTTCCTATTCCGCGATCACCTATAAAGAGTGTTGCTAGAAACTCAGCATCATCTCCGGGCGCATCCCAAGTTAGTGGCCGATAGTCGGTCTTCGTCAGATCATGATATACCTCTTCATAGTGCGCTGACGTTTGGACTTTATGCAGTTCATGAAAATCTTCTGGGGAATTTGGGCAAATCATAATGCAATGGGCATCCTGCTGATAATAAGCCCCTGGGTCTTGAGTGCGTAAGCTCCGCTCTATGCCTCTAATCTAAAACCTCCGTCAATTCTATCAATTATTTGCACCCTGACCCCGTTTCCCTTCGGGGCAAAGCATACAGAGAGTGCCATCAGAGAAAAGGGTGGGATGTTACGAGAAGATTGGATGGTCCATAGTTCACCAGGCAATTTTTCTATCTGGAATGCCAGCTAAGGCGACGGCGTGGTGATAGAGGCGGCTGGCATTGTGGTGAGTTCTTCGATGCGATGCCAGTCAGCTTCTATTCCATGCTGTTCTGCGTATGACTCAAAACGAATGATCGGATTTAACGGCAGCGGAGCAGTTCCCTCCCAAATCGCTTCACATTCGCTGCAAAGAACGCAGACCCTAGAGCCAAGATCCAAAAGACGGACAATTCTCAGACCTCCCTGACCGCATATGGGACACTTTGGATTGATGAGTGGTGTGTAGGTTAAGGCTGAAGTCCAGAAACAGGATAGGCAGTAGAAACGGGGTCAGGGTGCAAATAATTGACAAAATATTGAGCTCTCACTTCTCTTTGATAAACTCCAGCAGTCTGGCTGGGATGCGTCAGGCTATTGGGTGGCGCGTACGTTCATTCCCGGTTTTCAGGCTGATCAGTTGCGCCGCTTGAGCAACAGCCACAGCAGGCTAGTAGCTGCCATGATCAAAACAATGATAATGCTCCACGGCATTGATGAAGTCGGTTTCTCCCTCTGTGCGGGCTTTGCTTCGGGCACATTGTTCGGTGCTGACGGCTGCACCCGTGGAGGGGGATTTGGTGCTTGTGGTAGCTGGGGGGTGGACAGATTCGATGGCTGTTGGGTGTCTAAAGTCCGTTTCCCAATCTCTATCGGCTTGGGACTTTCAATTACTCTACCTTCCTCATCCGCCAACTTTCCATCCCGGATCAGGAATTTGATGATACTGCCATCAGGTCTCTTTAATTCAATCCTGTCTGGCGGTTCAAGTTTAATGCTTCCACCCCTCCGAATATCGGTTAACCAGCTACCTCCCGCTTCAAGTTCAGTAACAAGATCGCCATTTGAATTGAACTGAAGTAATTTCCCAGAAAATTCGTTGTTCTCTACCAGGGCCAGCAACCCATGCTGGTTCCTCGCCCACCCGCTGAGTTTACACCAATCATAAGGTTTCTTTCCGTTAATGAGTTGCACTCGCCTGGTCCAGAGTGTCTTCACTGACTCCTCATTCCTGAGTTGAAGACTATAGATCGTTGCATCCTCAGTTTCTGTTATCTCGAACGCAAGTTGATCCGAAGCGTTAGAGGCCAACGTCAGCGTCATTGTGGATATTAGAATCAATAGTAGTCTCCTCATGGCAATCAATAGTTGAATGGTTGTGAAATGGTCTCCGCCGACCCTTTTGGATCAGGTTGCCACATCCAGATCGTGACACCCTGAGGCAATGCTGGATTTGCCTGCGCTTGATCAGGGAGGGCTGGGTTTGCAAAAATCATCAAACCAAACGCATCCACCGCAGCGTCCTCCCATTCTTGCTGCGAAGCAATGACGTCGGAGCCGTATGAGGGATCGTAATACTTGCCTCCATATTCAACAACAAAGTGATCTCCAAAATAGGCTTGCGGGTTTGGGTTGCTCTGTGCGGCAATCCCCTGATCGTCGATGGGGGCAAATTCATTTCCAATATTCCAGGCCTTTACTAAGATGAGCGATGCGGGCTGGGGGGGATTTCCAAAAAGGTATGTTATCTGACCTTGATAATTTGGATACTTTGCCAGTATCGCAGGCCCGAGCGTTTGTAAATTAGGGTTCGGAGCATAAAACGCTGTGATTTGGGCATCAATACCCTGAGATCGCAAAACATCAGTGAAGATGCGAGTCCAGGCACCGCATCTGCCGTCTCCAGAGGACAGCAAATCGGTTGTCAAAAACCCTGCGGTGGGAGGGTTATTCCAATACTTCATTCCAGTTCCATCAAGAGTGCCACTGCTTGGCTTCACTTTCTGTACGTCTCTATCTTTGAAGTCATCATAGATTGCGTCTACGACAGTTTGAACTGCAGAGCCTTTACCCTTAGCGTTTCTACATCCGAGATTGAATAAAGTCTCGCGCATCAAACCCATCGCCGTTTTGATAGGGTCGGCCATCGTGATGTAAACCGTGTGCTTAGTGCTTCCAATTGCACACCAGCCACTAGAACCAATACTTATCTCCCAGTTGATAATGAAAGCAGTTTCATCGTCAGCATTGTGGAACTCGATTGAATTAGTAAGATTATTTGAAGCCTCTGTCAGTGACAACTCAATGGTGCCATCTGCATAGGGCGTTACTGTAGTTTCTGGGATTTGAAGGCCTTGGGGAGAGCTCGCCTTAATTTTCACCAGTTGGCCGCTCGGTAAATATGCAACTTTAAACTTACCGCCTACCTGGATCTTGGTATTCCTCGTGAATGAAATCGGATAGTTTTTTTCGCCGCTGCTAGTGTTGGTTTTAGCTTTGCCGTCTCCGTTGTTATCCACCCAATGAGGGGCGCTGTAAGTAACATTACCATCGTCGGATCTAAGTTCGTGATAATTGCTGCCATCGAAGCTAATTTCCTTTATCTCCACCGGGTGGAGGCTCACATCAACCTCCTGCAGCTCTTCGGCAGTGGGGACGGGGAATTCTTTGGGTTCGGAGTATTGGCCACCTGGAGGGATCTCAAACACATGGGGTTCCTGCACGGTGATCTCGGGTTCCAGAGGGGTGATGGGTACCGGTTGAGGGCCTTCTGTTAATGTGGTTTTTTTCACCACGGGGATCACCGTCAGCGAGGCTCCTTCCGGCACTGGCTCACTGGACTTTAACCGCGTCCGGTAGCGCTTCTCATCATGCAAGTTCTCTGTGTAATGAAAATATCCCCCTGTATCTACATCTAAAAAGTCAGGGTTCTCCCAGCCTGTTTTCCTGCTAACGCCCCCGGGCGCAGTTGGCCAATAGACATCTGGGTCTGCACCAAAATCCTGGAAGGGTATGCTTTCCACTTCTGGCAATGGATCACAGATGCCACTGCCTATCTCATATGTCTCAGCATATCTATATGCATCCCCTAGCGCGTCGATGCTCCATCTACGGAACAGCATATAGACTTCCCCTTCATAAGTATCATCAGGATACGGAATCCCGTTTTCATCTCTGAAATTTGAATACTCGTAGTTATTAACTTTAGCTTGCTTCCAAACGGACTGGAGTGAAAAAGAAACGGGCGCGGGTGGTTCCTCACCGTCGCCTGGATCTTCCCCTGGCGGAGGTGGGTTGTAGTGAACGGGGTCCCGACCCTGCGACAGTTCCACTCCGTCGGTTACTCCATCGTCATCCGTATCTGCCAGCATGGGATTGCTGCCGCTTAGCATTTCCTGGTAATTGGTGAGACCATCGTTATCAAAGTCATCCAGTTCATCTCGGATCCCATTGCCATTCTCGTCCTGGCTGCTGGCATTGAGGCCCCAGAGCAGCTCCCACACATCATCCAGCAGGTCGCCATCCGCATCAGCCTGTGAGATGGCACGGGGATCGGTGGCGGGCTGGCTGGTCATTTCCACTCGATTGCTCAGGCCATCCACATCCCAATCATCATCCCCCTGGCGGTAGGATTCAGGGCCGTTGTTGCGCACCAAACCATGAGGCAGCATCTCCTCAAATACCGCTTCGTAGTCGCTACGCACCGGTCTGGATTCGCTCACGCCTGTCAGCGGATTCTCCCACTGAAGCAGGGCGCTTACTCAGATCAGGCTGAGGCTCAGGCTAGGGTCCGTGCCTGCCTGGAACTCCTCCAGGTTAAAAACAAAGTCGCCATCCGGATCATCCCATGCATCCTGCGGGTCAGAGGAGCTCAGGTTATGCAGTGCCTCCCAATCATTGGGCATGCCATCACCATCCCAGTCGATCACGCAGGGAGGGGTGCCAGCAATGAACTCCTCACCATTGCTGATGCCATCGTTGTCTGCATCCTGCTCTGCGCTTGCAGCCACGTTCCCCCAGTAATGCATTTCCCAGACATCAGGCAGGTAGTCCCCGTCGGCAGACCTCAAATCTGCCGCTGTTTCAGTGGAGAGATAACGGCCCAGCAGGGTGGTGGTGGAAGTGGGCCACAGCGGATGATCATCCCCAAGGCCAGTGGTATTGAACCAATGCAACTCCCACCAGTCCGGCACACTATCACCATCTGTATTGATCCACTCTTCAGCTCCCAATGACGGGGTGCTGGTGGAGCGGACCTGACCATGGAGATCCCAACCCACACTCCCTGGACTCCCCGAGACATAACAATGAGAGGAGGCCGAAGTGAGGTAACCTTTGGCCGAGAGCTCGGGATCCTGATCCAGGCTGCCGCCCATGCCCTGAATGAGACTGGAACTGATGGTAACACCGCCTCCAGCAACGGGAGTGGCACTGACATATTGGTCATCCCAGATGATGCAGTTCTTCATCAACAGAGTACCGGAAAGATTGGCCACCGCAGCCACGGGGGTATATGGGGAACTACCTTTATAACTGGTAGAATTGAGGAAGGTACAATGCTCCACATGGACCTCACCGCCCTGATTGGTGAGCGCTCCACCGTAGCTGGATGAAGGGGTACCTGCGCCATTAAGCTGGCTGAGGTTCACAAAGATGCAGTTGCTAACACGGAACCTAGGGGAGGTACCGGAAGCCGGTGTAAAACGAATGCCACTCGAAGCGCCCGTAAAAGCTACGCCATGGATCGCGGTTTCTCCATTGAGTGTCCAACGAACAGTTGTAATGGGGGTTTCGGCATGTGAAGTCCGGGTAGTGACACGCTCACCGACAAAGGCGATTTTTCTGGCGATGCCAGTCTGACTCAATGCGGTACCGCTGTGCGAGCCTGCGCGTAGCAAAACGGTGCTCCTGTAAGTCGTGCTGGATGGCAACGCAACCATAGCACTGGCCAGGGTTTTGAAACGTTTTTCCGCAGGGATGTCCGCCGACAAAGCAGGATCCACAATGGCATCCCAAACTGGTATGCTCACAGCATTGGTAGGCGACGTGTTACGAGCAATTTCCCAGGCATTGGGCACCCCATCACCATCCAGATCCAACATGGCATCATTTCCATCCAGAGGATTGAGCCCGTTGGTGACTTCTGATGAATCAGAAATCCCGTCACCATCGGTGTCTGAGGACCACGGGTTGGTCTGGTTAATGGCCTCCTGGAGATTGGTCAGGCCGTCGCTGTCTGAATCTGCAAGTGCATTGGAGGCGTTTGTGGCGGCTAGGCCGTGGAGGATTTCCCAGGCATCGGACATGCCGTCTCCGTCGGTATCGGCCAGGAGGGGGGAGGTGCCGTAGAGGAATTCATCGGCGAGGGTCACCCCATCGTTATCGCCGCTGTCGTCAGCGGGGAGGAGGGCTTGGAGCTGGGCCAAGGTGGCGTTGAGGGGCAGATACTGCAGTTCCCACCAGTCCGGCAAGCCGTCGGCATCCAGGTCGCGGGTTTCATCATCGGGACCCAGGCAGGCAAAGAGGATGGAGTAGAGCGGTGAGTAAAGGGAGCAATCCACATACATGGGACCTGTGCTGGCTGTGGTGGAGGTGCAGACCACGACACCGTCTTTGAGAAAATCCACCTGGGTGCCGACCCGCCGGATGCGGAAGATGGTGCTGGCGGTGAAAGGGCCGACATCCATATCGGTACCGGTTTCCGGACGCTGGACTTTGGCTCCCGTGGGGTAAAACAGGAAGGCATATTCCATGTCAGTATAGGAGCGGCTGTTGTTGGCATAAGTGAGACCCACGCCCGAAACTCCGGCAGTTACGGGTGGCACGGAGAACGTGAGGCTGCCGTCACCGGGGAGGCTTTCCACACTGATGGCATCTGCATTGTAACCAGCTGCTCCTGAGGTTTTTTGCAGTCCGCCCTGGGAGTCCACGACGGGAGATGTGTTAATACGGCTAGTCCACGTCACAGCGGCAGCGGGCCAGCTCAGGGCATTGAGCGGATCTGTCCCCAGGCCGTATTCTTGCAGGTGGGTAAAGCCATCGCCCGGGTCTGGCACGGGAGGGTTTTCCCCGACGGCAAAGTGGGTCATGAAATCATCTTCATCATCACCTGGCAGAAACCTGTCCCGAAGATCTTCAAAGGTAGGGGCCGGGTGCGGCTGCATGCGTGTGATGTGATAGAGCTCCCAGTCATCCGGCATCTGGTCTTCATCCAGGTCCCCGGTGTAAAGCCGGGCCTCGGTGATTTGGCTGTTGACCGTATAAAAGGAGCAGTCCACCAGGAGCGGTGTGGAGGCAGGTATCACCGAGGTGTGATAGACGACGCCATCTTTCAAGTATTCTATCGTGCCGCCTACGCGGCGGATGGCAAAGCGGGTGTTTTCGTCGTATGCACCCATATTTTTCTTCAGACTGGTTTCTGGATTGGTGCCTTCATGCACACCGGCCACATTGCTGGTAGTAACCTGGATGCGATATTCCAGATCGGTATTGGCGCGGCCGGTATTCGCATGGGTCAAACCCACGGCCAGATAGCTGCCGCTGCTGGCGCTGAAGGCGAGTTTTCCAGTTTGATAAATGGTCTTGGAGCCCACGGCATCCGTATTCCAGGCCGTGCCGCCAGGGCTTTTGATCAGACCGCCCTCCGACCCTGATATATGCTGGGTATAGGTAGAAGGTGTCCAGACCACGGTGGCGTTATAGCTGAGCTGCTCCAGCGGGTGGGTATCGTCCAGGTATTCTTCCAGATTGGGCAGACCATCCCCATCAGGATCCGCAGTCGGCAGGAAGCCCTCCAGTGCAGCCAAGGTGGCACCGGCAGGCAGGTGGCGCCGCTCCCATGCATCCGGCAGGCCATCGTTATCCAGATCCCCGTCATCAATTTTGCACATGGAAATCCGGCTGGATAAGGCCTTCAGCGAGCAATCCACTTTCAGCCGGGCACTGCTGGGCGTGGTGGAAGTATAGATAACGACGCCGTCCTTGATGAACTGGACCCGACCGGCGATACGACGCAGGCCAAAAACGGTGTTTGGAGTATATTCTCCCAGGTCGAAACTTGCATCCTCTGGACATTTACCGATGGCCGTGTTCGTCGTCGCAACCTGAATGCCGTATTCCAGATCGGTATTGGCGCGGCTGTCATTCGCTTCTGTCAATCCCACGATGAGGTCGGAACCAGCGGGGACTTGAAAAACCATCTTGCCGTCTTGGATAAATTCCTGACTGCTCACCGCATCTGCATTCCAGCCTAAGACACCGGTTTTCTCCAAGCCACCAATGGAATTTAAAAGATTCTGAGTAGCGCTATGGGCGGACCAGCTAACGGCTTCAAAAAAGTCCAGCGGATCGTTGGGATTACTGTCGTCTGAAAATTCCTGCAAATTGCTGACGCCATCTCCGTCGGCGTCATTTCCAGGCAGAAAGGCCACGAGGTCATTCCAACCGTGGTCAGGCGGCAAATGTGCCTTTTCCCAGGTATCTGGCAATGTGTCTGCATCCTGGTCACCGTCGATGCTGATGCGGGCGGAGAGCAGGGGATTGTTTAAATTGTAAAAGCAGCAGTCCACCATCATGATCCCCGCGCTAGGCTTGGCGGAAACATGCATCAGCACGTTGTCTTTATAAAAGGACACGACGCCACCCACTCGCCGGATCATGAATTCTGTGTTCGAAGTGAAGGCCCCCAGGTTCAACCCTCCTGTGGAACCGTGATATATTTGTGCCTGTTGGGTGCTAGCTCTGAGCATGATTGAATGCTCCAGATCTGTGTAACTGCGGTTACTGTTCAGTGGGCTCAGGCCGATGGCCATGTAACTGCCTAACTGCGTTTTAAACTTTACATAGCCATCCCGAACAAGAACCTGGTGTCCTGAACTGACCGCATCCCCGCTCCAGCTTTCATTGCCGCCCGCCGTCTTTTTTAAACCGCCTTCGGTACCATGTAGGACCACATTAGGTCCGAGCGTCCATTGGATGAATTCAGATTCTGGACCCGGTGTCTGGGCAGACACCCAGGGTGCGAAGAGAAAAGGGGTAAGCAGGAGAAGGTACAGAGTACGGATGTGTGTCATAAATGGCCACAATTGAAATTGCATGGCGGGCATCACACACGGCTGCTTAACCCTGATCCGGCTTAAAACACAAGGACATGAGAGTCAATCTGAATGCACTAGATTGTCCTACTATTTACTGACTTTCTCATTAAGATCCTTTGATCTCATAGAGCGGGGAAACTCTTGGAGGACAGGAATCATTGGACTTGAAAATGGGTATGGGGAAAATGGATGAATATTTCCCCATCATGTCTTTCCTCGATATTAAACTATTGATTTCCAATGATTTATGATGGGGAGGCATCTCCCCATTTCTTCCCCAGATGGGGATGGTGGGGGGAGGCTGGGTTGGCTTATCCAAAGATGACGGCAGCCGAGTGGCTCATCCAAAATCCGTGAAGGAAACCCTGTATTCAAGGAAGATGTGTCCCCACTTAAGACAAGTGGATCAAACTGTGGGTTTAAGATCGCCTACGCACCCCAGCTATTTCTTCCAGAAGAGAAGCTTAAAGCCACGTTTGGGCTCAGGATTGGATGGAGGCGGGATCTCGTCGGCTTTTTTGGCTTTAGCGACGATGACAGGCCGGGGGGTGGGGGCGGGGCCTTCGATGATGACGGTCATGCCTTTGGTGATCAATTTGGCAAGGCGGACGACGTCCCAGTTGGCAGTACGCATGCAGCCGTGGCTGGCGCTGCGACCGATGGTCTGGCCTTGATTCGTGCCGTGAATGCCGATGCCGGGTTTGTTGAGGCCGATCCACATGACGCCGACGGGGTTATTCGGACCCATGGGGAGGTTGTAATAGCTGCCGCTGCGTACGCCGTATTCGAGCACGCTTTTATCCCAGCGGAAGGTGGGCATCTGGGCGATGCCGAGGATACGCCAAGTGCCGGGCGGGGTGGCGAGGTGGCCGCTGCCAGGGGTGATGGGGAGGCTGGCGAGGAGCTTTTCCCCTTCATAGACGCCGAGGAGCTTTTCGCGGGTGTCGATCTTGATGATGCGGGGGAGGTATTCGGGGATCTCCGGCAGGCTGGCAATCTGGGTGAGTTCTTCGATGAGGAAGGGCTGGACGTTGGGGACCTTGACGACATCACCGGGCTTGAGGGTGCCCATTTTCATGGGGTGATTGAGAAATTCGATGAGCTCCGGGGAGCAATGGAAACGCTCGCTGAGAAATTCGATCAGGGAGTCATAAGGGAGGTATTTCTTTTTACTCTGAGCGGAAGGCTGGGTGGGGAGGTGGCCGACGTATTGCAGGTCTTCGGGCCGGATGGTGTAAGTGATGATGCTTTCCCCCACGCTGGAGAGATCTAGGGTATGGTCGCCGATCTCGGTTACGGGTAGACCCAGGGTAGTCTGGTAGCGCTTGAGAGCCTTGGTGGTGAATTCACCCGGGCGGCCATCCACTTTGCCGGGGCCGAAGAGATGGGTATCGAGGAAAATTTGCAGGCGCAATATATCCTCCACAGGCTCCGGTGCGGGAGGCAGGGGATCCGGGATAACGGCCGATGCGGAGACGCACGCGAGGGCAAGCACAGATACAAGCCGGGTCACGGATATGAAAAGGGGGTGTTTCATGGCGAATGGATTCACCGACGAGGGAACTGGAGGAGTGCCAGAGGCCTGTTAGCTCCTCATAAATCAGGGCCTTCCAAGGTTTGGTCAAGGACGGGGGACGAAGAATATGCGAATGAATGCCTACCGGATGAAAATCCGATGCTGGATGATGCTGAACATTCCAGGCACCAGCATATCAGTGAGCACGCGCACAAGGGCCCTTACGAGTGGTGTTCTCAAAATTATTTGCATATACTCGCAGTATATCCATCGACACGGCCATTTAAATGCTATGTTATTCTTAGTAAAGAACATGTAATTCAACTTTACCAATAATCATGTCACGCCTCATTCTTGGACATACGACGAATCATTCTATTAAAATTTGGGTGCGCGGGTCTGCCCGATGGCCTTACGCATTTCTAGATGTATTGGACTCTGCGGATCAAAAGACTGCTCCTACCCATGTGGCTCTAACCTTAGAAGAAGAATTTTTTACCCATGTAGTGGAATGGAAGGGACTAAGCGCCAACAACGCCTACCGGGTAAAGGTCGCTTATGGCAAGGACAAGAAAAGCACGGAGGACGAGCGGGTGCGGGATGCCTACACGGAGGGAAATTTCCGAACTTTTCCAGAAGCGGATAACGGCGCTGCGTTTACCTTCATGTTGGGCTCTTGCAATTTACATTCCCTGGGATTTATAGAAAAACCTGACCGCGCGTGGATGCAAGTTTCGTCACTGGCCAAGCATAACGAAGCGCGATTCATGATTCATGCTGGGGACCAGATCTACGCGGACATTCCCCTGAAACCCCAGGCAAGCCTGGAGCACTACCGGGACAAGTACCTGGATGCCTGGGATGACTGCACCCCGGCTCGAAAGGCACTGACAGAACTGCCTCACTACATGATCTTGGATGATCATGAGATCATCAACAACTTTGATAATGATCTGACAGCGGGAAATGTGGATTATCAGGGGCTGGCGAGGGTGGCGATGAAAGTTTACTGGGAATTTCAACATTCGCACAATCCGCATGCCACCGCTGCAGGCTTTCATTATCACTACGACTTTAGTTATGGGCAAACGCAGTTCTTTGTAATGGATACGCGTTACTATCGCGCTTCAGGCAGCGGGCAGATGATTGATCCCGTGCAGGAAAAGGCACTGCTGAAGTGGCTGTCGGCGCACAAGGACGCTCTTAAATTCATCGTCACCAGTGTGCCGTTCGTGACAGAGGTGAAAACACCGGAGGCTGACAAATGGTGTGACCCGGCATACGATGGGCAGCGGGGTAGAATTTTGTCCCATATCCTTTCCCATGGAATATCCAAGGTCGTCTTCCTGACGGGCGACATGCATTCGGCATTGATGGCTACTTTAGATTTTACAGATGCAGCGGGCAGCACGGCCCGGATCTATGAACTGATGTCCAGCCCCATCAACCAGATCACGCCGGACCTGCCGATGGAGAAACAGTTTATCCCGAGTCTGACACGGAAACTGAAAAACGGCTTCATGATCCACAGTCAGATTGATAAAAGCTCTTTCTTTGGCAAGAATTCAAACCTGATGGCCATTGAAGTGCCCGGAGACGGTACAGTTCAGTATCGGATCTACCGGACGACCAAGAGTTCCAACATCCCGGTGAAAACAGGATCTTTCACTCCGTGAGAGGCGACTTGATGAGGTTTTCGTGCTGGCTTTTAGACGGATAGACCTATGGGCAAGACCATGAACCACTATCTCCTGGGGTCGGGGCGGCGTTCATCTCATCCATGAACTGTTTTCATCCATGTCCTGGCCTGGAGGCTGCATCGCCAGTTGCCAGGTGTGGGGGGTGCGCTACTCTTCATGCCCTTTCCCATCATGCCTGAACTGGAAAATCCCTTTCAAGAAACTCTCCTCCAGCGTCATCGCGCGGAGCCATGCACTGTGGTCATCTTTGGCGCCACGGGAGATCTGACTAATCGCAAGCTCATCCCGGCTCTCTATAATGTGGCCGCGGAGGGGGATCTGCCGCCGCAGTTTAAAGTGGTGGGTTTTGCGCGCCGTGACAAATCGGACGATGTCTTCCGCCAGGAGTTGGAAGAGGGTAACCGCAAGAACAGCCGCCAGGGTCACAGTGATGAGCTGTGGGCCAGCTTTTCCCAGAGCATCCACTATCACCGCAGCGAGTTTGAGGACCTGGAGGGGTACAAAGCCCTGGCTGAGTTGTTGAACAAATTTGACGAAGAGCGCGGAGCACCAGCTAACCGGCTATTTTACCTGGCTTCTGCGCCGGAGGCTTTCAAGCCCATCCTGGAGATGCTGCGGGAAGCGGGGCTGAGCCAGGGGGTGAACGGCAAATGGGCCCGTGTGGTCTGTGAGAAGCCGTTTGGCAAGGATCTGGCCACTGCACGTGGTCTGAATGAGACGGTCGCGGGCACCTTTGAAGAAAAGGACACTTACCGCATCGACCATTATCTGGGCAAGGAGACGGCGCAGAACATCATGGTGCTGCGGTTTGCCAATGCGCTGTTTGAGCCGAACTGGAACAGTCGATACATTGACCATGTGCAGATCACCTGCGCAGAAAACCTGGGCATGGAAGGCGGACGTGGGGGTTACTATGACACGGCGGGTGCGCTGCGTGACATGGTGCAGAACCATCTTTTCCAATTGCTGTCCCTGGTGGCCATGGAACCGCCGACGGACCTGAGCGCGGACAGTGTGCGTGATGAGAAAGTGAAAGTGATTCGTGCGCTGCGCCCTCTCGTGGGTCCGGAGGCCGTGGGTGCAAACGTGATCCGTGCACAATATACCGCAGGCAGTGTGGATGGTGTGTCCCGGGTGGGCTACCGGCAAGAAGACCGGGTAAACCCGGAATCCAAGACGGAGGCCTACGTGGCACTGCGCCTTTTTGTGGATACGTGGCGCTGGCAGGGCGTGCCCTTCTACATCCGCGTGGGCAAGCAACTGCCGAAGAAGGCAACGGAGATCAGTGTACATTTCAAAAAGCCGCCGCAGGTTCCTTTCGCCACGGCACGCCTGCCGGGGAGCAGTGAAAACACGCTGGTGATCCGCATCCAGCCGGATGAGGGCATCGCCCTGCGCATCCTGTGCAAACAGCCTGGCCAGGCCCTGTCCATGCAGCAGGTGAAGATGGATTTCCGCTACAGCGGCAGCTTCGGCAAAGCCAGCCCGGAGGCCTATGAGCGCCTGCTGCTGGATGCGATGGCGGGCGATGCGACCCTCTTTGCCCGCCGTGACGAGGTGGAAAGCGCATGGAAGTTCATTGATGAACTTGAACACGCTTGGCATAAATCACCCAATCCGCCGCCGATGTGCGAATACCCTGCGGGCTCGTGGGGCCCGAAAGAAGCGGATGATCTTCTGCGCCAGGATGGGCGGGAGTGGCGGCTGCTGTGACCATATCCACCCTCATGATCTAAAAGCTTTTGTTTTATCTGATGAAGCCATGAAAGCGACTCTTCTGGGCAACATCGTCGAGGTCCAAGTTTCATACACGACAGCGTCCCCATGCGCCGGGATCCAAAGTGGATTCGGCACGAACTGAAACGCTTTCTTTAATTCTCATGCCCCTTACTGAAGATACCCTTTCCTGCCTCGGCGCTGAAGTGCCGCTGCCCAAGATCGACCGTGCGCTGAAGGAGCTGTGGTCGAGCGATGAGGCGAAGACGCGCGCTTCTTTGATCAACTTCGCGATCTATAGCGAGGACCCGGACAGCATTGTTAAAAATAGCGAGCAGATGTCCCGCATCACGGATGACAATGCCTGCCGTGCATTGCTGATCACCTGCCTGCCGGAGGTAAAGCCGCAGCGGGCTCGGGCCTGGATCAATGCGCTGTGCCGTCCATACCAAGGGAAACAGGTGGTGTGCAGCGAGCAAATCTCCTTTGTGCTGGAAGGTGGGGACGCGGCTCAGGTGCAGAATGTGGTATTTGCCCATCTGGACTCGGACTTGCCGCTGATCGTGTGGTGGCAAGGGGACCTGACGAAGAACTTTGAGGAGCGCTTTTATAGCCGCATCGACACCCTCATCATCGACAGCGGGCGCTGGACGGACCCCGTTTCTGAATTTGCAGGACTGGTGGCGGCGAAGGAAGTGGCGGACTTCGATGTCCGTGACCTGAGCTGGACACGCAGCCATTTTCTGCGCACGGCGCTGGCCAATAGTTTCCAGGATGCGAAAGCACGGGAGCATCTGCCATTGGTGGAAAACATTGAGATCACCCATGCTCCAGGGCAGCGTTGTGCTGCGCTGCTGCTAGCGGGATGGATTTGCCAGCGACTGGGTGCCAGTCTGGATGAAAAAAAGGAGGGCCTGGTCTTTTCCAAGGCGGATGGCAGCACACTAACCATTAGCCTGACCGAAAAAAGCCAGGGGTGCGCATTGCAGTCCCTGCGGCTGACCGCGCCCTGCCTGGAGGTATCCATCACCCGGGAAGGGGCCTCCGCCTTTGTCCATACCCATGCTTCTTGTGAAGGGCACAGCCACGAGGAAATCCTGCCCGCCGATGTGGTGGGGGATGCCGAATTGATCTCCGAGCAATTGAGCCGGGCTGGCGGAAGCACTCATTATTCGCATGTATTGCCGCTGATCCAGCCTATGCTGGCCAGATTGTCCTAGTCACAAAGCGGGCTGGTTTTGCCCTTGCCACAACCGCCCGTGATGGTTAAGCGTCCCCTGCACATCGCCATGTCTGTTTTATCGCGTCCTCTCACCTGCCTCGCGGCGCTGCTTTGCCTGGCAGCTCCGGCCTATTCACAGTCCTCCAGCAACGGCATCGCTGCCATTGTGAACGGAAACGTCGTCACCAAATCTGAAGTGCGGGATGCCGTCAATGCCCAGGAGCAAATGCTGCGCATGCAGTATCAAAGCGATCCCGCCGCTCTACAGCGTGAAGTCGCCAACCTGCGCGCCACTGCCATGGACAGCCTCATCGACCGGGAACTGGTGCTGGCAGAATTCAAACGCCTCGGTGCCTCCATCAAGAGCCAGTGGGTGGATGATGACATCAACGGCATCATCCGGGAAAGCTTCAAAGGCAACCGTGAGGCCTTCGTCAAAGAACTGGCCTCCTCCGGCATGACACTGAAAAAATTCCGCGAGATGCGCGAAAAAATGATGATCGTACAGGCGATGCGCGGCAAGCAGGCGGCCGAACAGCCGCCGGCCACACCCAAGGAAGTCGAGGACTACTACAAGAAGAATGTGGCTAAATGGCGGAGTGGCGACATGATCAAGATCAGCACGATCACCATTGCCAAGTTCAGCGGTGAGGCGACGGCCACTCCTGCCGGTCAGAAAAAAATAGCCCAGGAGATCCGTTCCAAACTTCTCAAGGGTGCTGACTTTGCCACCACGGCCAAGACTTATTCCCAAGACAGCCATGCCGAAGACGGAGGAGCCTGGGACTGGATGGCACGCGAGCAGATGAAACCTTCCATCGCCAACGTCGCCTTCAACCTGAAGACAGGCGGTTTGAGCGAAGTGATCGACGACGAGGCCGCTTACATCATCATTGCCTGTGACGCCATCAAGTATGGCAACTCCAAGCCAATGAATGAAGTTCGCGACGAAATCGAGCGCGCCGTCTCTGCTGAAAAATCCAAGGCCATCATCGACAAATGGATGGAAGGCCTGCGGAAGAAGGCGGTGATCAAGAAGTTCGGCTGGTAAAAACAAACCGGCTTCCCGTTCACTTCTTTATTCCAAGCTGGGCCTTGGCCTCGTCCACCGTGATGCCCATCGTAGGCAGATCATAGCCCAGCTTATCACCGTTGGCAGTAAACCCTCCGCCGTCCACATCCACATAGATGGGGTTGTTATAGGCGCAGGGGCGCATGGTGCCGTAATTGCTGGTGCCATATCCTGTCTTCAAGTCCATGGCGTCATGCATGGCCACGACGATGAGGTGGGAGTCCTCTTTTAAAGGGACTGTGACGACTTGGTCGAATTTCACCACCCCATCCTGAAACATTTGCGGGTGAGTCTCACGAGTGAAGTTGAGCGTTGGTTCAGGACGGCTGTTGACCAGGATTTGCACACGGTTGATGTCCTGCCAATCGGTGCATTGCACCCGGACTTTGAGTTTCACGCCATCGGTTGCGGAGACATCACTGCCAGCGATTTTTCCATCGGCTGTGCTCACCTCCAGGAACGGGCCTGTGGTCAGAATGATGTTACCCGCCTTGGCTTTCGGAGCCAGCTCCGCCCAGTCAATTTTAGCGGGATCATCCGTACTGCTGGGCAGGTAGATGCGCCAACAGCCAACTCCATTACCATACACGGTATGAGCATCCGCCACCCCCACGGCCACCAGTCGATGTCCTTGGTTGAGAAGCTGCCGCCACATGAATTCACGCACTAGGCTCACCTTTGTGGCCAATGACTTGGGCGTGCGGGAAAACTTGAAGGGAGCATCCATCAAGATGTCTGTGCTGCCGCCGTTCTGGGATTCCATCCCATCTATCATCGACCCGACACCGATGAAGCCGCCATCCCCAATGTCATCCCCATCCCGGTCCACAAACATGTTTGACAAGTTCGGGTGGTTGAACTGCACCCAGCGGTCCTCCCTTTCTCCCTGCCATCGGCGAAGGGTGAGAGCGGTGACGCGAGGATCGTCATTCCAGACCGGAGCGCCACCATCTTGGACATAGGATTCTGGCTCAAAGGGAAAGGCATTGATGTGCTGGCGGCTGCCTGTCATTTCCACCCCTTTGACGGTCTTGATGAAAGGGCTGAGGCCCAGCGCCTGAATGGTGGGCTCCCAGTCGAAAAAGCGGTTATGCTCTGTGGTCGGGGCGAATTCGAGATGCTCAGCAGCGATGTTAATCACGCGGCCATCGGTGTCACAAACGTTGTCACCGCTGGGTGTGCTGTGATTGTGGAAGTCTGCACTGATCCAGCCTGTGGTATCCACCAAGCGTTTCAGCGTGCCTTTAAAGACAAATTCCTTGTGAGGCTCCACCGTCACGTCCTTGGCCAAATGTCCGTATTCAGGACCACGGACCACCACCACGCGATATTTACCCGCAGGCAGTCCCACGGTGAACTGGCCTTTCTCACTGTGATACTGGTCCACACAGCCATGCGCGCGCTCTTTAGGCCCTAGGTCCAGCTTTGGAGTGTCCTTATCCAAGGGCTCGAAGTGGGCCTTACAGGGAATGGAAAGACCTGATTCGTCCGTGATGTCAAAACGGATGCGGGAGGCCAGCCCCAGACCGAGTGCTGGCTGGACCTTTTCTCCAGCCTTCACATTCACCATCGCCTCGACATCCTGCCGCCCTAGCTCGGAAGCCCGGAAGGAATAACTGCCTGCTGGCAGTTTGCAGATGAACCGGCCTTCCTCATCGGGATAAGCTAGCACATCCGATTTACCCAGCTTGATGGCGACTGATCCTGTAGCCAGCGGTAGGTCGCCCTTTCCCGGTTCTTCACCTGAGACATTGGTTTCGACAATGCCCACCGGGATGCCTTTGGCCTCCAGCGCCTCGCCCAAGGCCTGGGCTGGCGAGGTGCCAACGGCAAAGAAGCGGACTTTGACCACCTCTTCGCCTGGACCCATTTCCAGGTCTTCGCTATTTTTGCCGGCACTTTTGCCATTATTCTTCAGAGTAGCCAGGGCATAGCCGCACTTGTGGGCGGGGTTCACCGCATCGGTCCAAAAGATGCCTTCCACGGTATCCCCCGTGGAGTTAAACCGGGTCAGATCGGACTTGGCCGCCACCTTTTGAGTCTTGTCGGTTTCATTGCGCCAGGTCGTGGTGATGAAGATGCCCTGCTTGCCATCCTTGATGCGGTATTCGTTCTTTTTGTAAATGCCCCCGTTCATCGCGGCGGTGGTCACAGCTTCAACGGCGGCCTCCCCAGGCACCTTTTTGCCGATGATTCGCACATAAGAGACCGGGCCATGTCCGCCGGGGCAATAGGCGACGAGTTGGTCATTGTTCGCACCGCGCAGGGTCAGGTCATAAAGCGAGCCTGGGGAGATGCCATCGGCTCCGTAGAAGGTGCTCATGTTTGCACGGCGGTTGGGAGCATTGCAGGAAATGACTGCTTCCACTTTATCATTGCGCAGCACAAAGTCCCCCCGGATGCCATCGGCCTCCTTACCACCAGGCAATTCCTTTTCACGTCCAAGGCTGGCTTCGAAGGCCTCCGCAGCCCAGAGCGAAGGTGTGAGCGTCAGTAAAAGGAGAGCGAGTTTGTTCATGGCGAGAAACAGTGGTTGGTACCAACCCTCTACGGGTAACTATCCCAGCCTTTTCCAGATCGTGAGTTGAACCCAGCACAAAAGCTGATGGCTTGACGAAAATTTTGTCAGGGAAGAAAACTTGGCGCATTCTACACCCAGCATGGATTGCCGCCGCTCCCGCACAAATGACCCGGATCAATGGATCGCCACCTGCCCGGAGGGGTCCAAGGCCGTCTGTGAAGAGCTGCGAGATTTGATCTTCCGATGGGAGCCGGATCTGAAGGAGTCGGTTAATTCTAACATGCTTTGCTTCAGCCAGAAAAAGCGTGTCTGCGGGATCAGCGGATTCAAAAACCACGCACAACTCACCTTTTACCGGGGCAGTGAACTGCCGGATCCAGCGCGCCTTTTCAACCATGGCCAAGAGAATGCCTCCATCCACAGCATCGACCTGCCCGATGGATTGGAAGGCCTGAATTTGCGTGCACTCCGCAGCCTGCTGCATGCGGCGGTAAAGGTGGATACAGAGCCCACGCAGCCCAAACCCCCAGCCGCACCCCGCGAGGAATGGCCCATGCCGGAGGTGCTGGCCGCGGCACTGAAAAAGAACAAAGCAGCAGCCGCATTTTATGAACAGCTGAAGCCTACTTATCAGCGCGAATATAAAGTCTGGGTGGGCATGGCCAAGCAGCCGGATACTATCGCCCGCCGCCTGGAAGAAACAGTACGCGCATTGGCCGCCGGGAAGAAATGGGCTCAGCGGAAAGAAGGCTGATGCCCAGGCCGGGCGGGGTTTCCAAAAGCTTTGTACTGGCGTGACCCATACCCGGCGTATGATGGGGCATGCGGACCGCCTCCTTCCCTTTTTTCATCTGCGCATTCAGCCTTTCGTCTTTGTTTGCCGCTGACTGGCCCCAGTTCCTGGGCCCACAGCGCAATGGCATCGCAGATGCGTCCGAGCCTGCTTTGAAAGAGACGTTCAAGGCGGAGCCGGACCAGCTTTGGGAAAAGTCGGTCGGGGCCGGCTTTGCAGGGCCGGTGGTCACCGGCGGCAAGGTCATCCTATTCCACCGGGAAGGCAGTGACATGACCACCGAGGCAGTGGAGGCAAAGACGGGGAAGGTCCTGTGGCGCAGCACCTATGTGACCGATTACGTGGACAGTTTCGGGTTCGACAACGGACCCCGCTCGGTCCCAGCTGTGGCAAATGGCCGTGTCTTTACCCATGGACCCGAAGGACGCGTGACAGCTCTGGACCTCAAGACTGGAAAGGAAATTTGGGCCTATGATACAGCCTCGGCTGTGAATTCCCAGCCGGGGTTCTTTGGCCGTGCACCGTCTCCTTTGGTCGTGGGGGACAAGGTGATCATTGTGGCAGGCGGCAGCCTGGATGACAAACCGGCGGGTATGATCGCCCTGGACACGGCGACGGGTAAACTGGTGTGGAATAGCACGGGTGATGAAGCTGGGTATGCATCGCCGGTGGTCGTGGATGATACGGTGCTGTCCTGGATGCGTAACCGCCTGTGGTCGGTCAATCCAGAGACAGGCTTTGTGCTGGATTCCATCCCTCTACGCGCTGACATGGAGGCCTCTGTGAATGCGGCCACGCCTGTTCCCTGTGGGGAAGGACGCTGGTTTGTCACCGCAGGTTATGGGGTGGGGGCGAATCTTTTGAAGATCACCCCGCTGAAGCAGCCTGCCTTTGAAACCGTGTGGCAAAAGCAAAAGGTCATGGACTGTCATTACAGCACTCCGGTTTATAAAGACGGGCATCTCTATGGTTTCGACGGCCGCCAGGAAACAGGCCAGAAGCTGCGCTGCATCGAAGTGGCCACAGGCAAGGTATGCTGGGACTCACCGGGGGTTCCGGGTGGCACGCTGCTTTTGGCAGGAGACAAGTTGCTCGTGGTGACCGAGCAGGGGGAACTGTGGATCGTGAAGGCGGCACCGGATAAGTTTGACCAGCTGGCGACGATGCAGATCCTGCGCTCCAGCCATCGCAGCCATGCAGCCTTTGCCAATGGCATCCTGTATGCGCGAGATACGGAAAAGGTGGTGGCCATCCGGCTGTCTGGGGAGTGATGGCGTGCAACAGCATTTGCCCGGATCTTATCCCCGCTCACAGTGGCTCCATGTCCCTCAGCCGCTTTTATCTCCCTGCTCCCGAATGGCACCCGGATACGCTGACACTGGGCGGCGATGAAGCCGCGCATTGCTCGCGTGTGCTACGGCGTCAGGCAGGGGATAGGGTGGAGGTCTTCGATGGAGAAGGCCGCGTGGCCCAGGCAGAAATCACGGCGGTGAGCAAAAGCAGCGTGAGTCTGCGCATCACCGAGCAAAAGATTCACGCGGCCCTTCCGCATCGCATTCACTTACTACCGACGATGATCAAGGCAGAGCCCTTTGAATGGTTGTTGGAAAAGGCAGTGGAGCTGGGGGCGGTAAGCATCCGGCCCATCATCACTGAGCGAACGGTGGTGCATCTCACAGGCGAGCATCTGGAAAAAAAGATGATCAAATGGCAGCGGCATATGATCGAATCCGCCAAGCAGTGCCACACGCCTTTTGTCACCCGATTGGAAAAGCCGCGTCCCTTTGGGCAGGTGATCGCGGATCTGCCTGCGGAATCCCTGAAATTACTGCCCGCGCTCAGCGAGCACAGCCGGACTTTGCACGGCATCACCACCGGGCACCGCGAGGCATTCATCGCTATCGGCCCTGAAGGAGATTTTACCCCGGCTGAGGAAAGCCTGGCCCAACAAAAGGGCTTCATCCCCGTGACCCTGGGGCCTTTGATCTTGAGGGCTGAAACGGCGGTCATTGCGTCCCTGGCAGTGCTCGGACATGATTTTGGGAAAACTTAAAAACCTGCTGCCAAAAAGGCAAAAGGGAGGTTTGTTGCGCCACTTCAAACCTCATGGCATCTCCCGCACTCGACTGGCTTTACAGCACGCAACTTTACGGCATCAAACTCGGTCTCGATAATGTCCATAAGCTGCTGGAGGCCATGTCGCTACCCCAGGAAGGAATGAAGTTCATCCATGTGGCCGGGACCAATGGCAAGGGCAGCACCTGTGCCTTCATGCATGCGATTTTGAAGGAGTCCGGCATCCAAGCGGGTTTGTTTACCTCCCCTCATCTGGTCCGCTTCAATGAACGCATCCGCGATACGGAACGGGAGATCAGTGATGAGGAACTGGAGGCGGGATTGGAAAAAATCCGCACCCTGGTGGCTGATTGGGATCCGCATCCGACGTTTTTTGAAATCGCCCTGGCCGTGGCCCTGGACTGGTTTCGCCTGCGCGGACTCGGCTGGGTGGTGCTGGAAACGGGGCTGGGCGGGCGCCTGGATGCGACGAATGCAATTATCCCTGAAGTCAGCGTACTGACCCGTATCGGTATGGATCACCGTGAGCAATTAGGAGATACACTGGCGAAAATCGCTGGCGAAAAGGCGGGAATTATCAAACGCGGAGTGCCCGTGGTATCCTCCGCCCAGGACGAAGCCGCCCTGCGGGTGATCGAACGCACGGCCAAGTCTTTGAAAGCACCTTTTACCCTGGTGGATGGGCCGCTGACAAATGTGAAGCTGGGCCTGATGGGACCGCACCAGGCGTGGAATGCAGCGGTGGCATTGGAGGCACTGCGTGAAGCAGGCATCCGCGTACCGGCCGTGGTGCTGGAAGCTGCCCTGCAAAACGTGCATTGGGCAGGCCGCTTTCACTCCCTGGAAAAGGGGCAAGTCGTGGTGGATGGAGCCCACAACGGGGATGCAGCGCTGGCGCTGGCCTGGACGTGGAAAACCGAATACCCAGGGCAGAAAGCCACGATCATTTTTGGTGGGTCCTCAGGCAAGGATTTAGTGGATGTGATGTGGCCCCTGGCAGAAATCGCCGAGCGCTGGGTTCTCACCCCTTTTCAATCTCCTCGATCTGTGCCCGTCAGCGATCTATCCGAAGCATTGGCGGAAGCTATGACGGATACAGATGGCGACGTGGAATCCATGGAGGCCAGAAGTCTGGATGATGCCTATGAAGTGGCGCGGCAATTCCCAGAACGCATACTGATCACAGGTTCGCTGTTTCTGGTGGGCGAGTTTCTAAGCAATGTCAGCGCCACCGGGACCTATCAACCCAGCGCTCAATAAAGGAGGATTAAAAAAACGCCTCTTAGCAGCCAAGCGTTACCTTGCTGCTAAGAGGCAGAATTATTCTCTCAATCGCTACCCAGCTTAACCGGGTCGGCGAAGGGCGGATTCACGCTCCCAAATGCGGCCTTTTTTAGCCGTCGTGATGTATTTGGAAAGAGCGGTTTCTGAAGGCAACGGCAGGATGCCATCGGTGGGTGTCACGCCCGCCTGATCCAGCAGAGGCTGCGCTTCTGGGGTGTGGCCGATGACTTTAAGATGTGCAAAGGCATCGCTGACCCAGTTCACCGCCGCAGACTGAGTGGCGAGGTCGTTTGCACCCTCTTTAGAGGCGAGAATGACCACGGCATCGAAGAAAATAGAAGGCCCGCCGGAGATGGGGAAATCGGCCTCGAAAAGAGTGCCTTCACTGTCCACCGCGCCACCGATTTTGGGTGCGATGACAGCCACAGCCGCTTTTTCTTTTTTGGCACGTTGCTGCAATGACATGAGCAACGTGGAATCAAAGCCATCCGTCACCAAGACACCAATCTTGCGGCCCTGAAGGGTGACTGGCGCTTTGTGAATGATGCTGAGGCTAGGGGACGGCTCAAGATCACGCGGGGCGACTGCGGGTTCAATACTTTCCGACTCATCGGGCATGCCTAATGCATCAGTCACTCCGGCATGGAGATCGGCATCGATGTTGGCTAAATGACCCAGCATGCGCAAGCGGATGGGCTTGTTTTCCACCTTGGCCAACTCAAAGGCGAAAGCGCTCACAATGTGGGTTTGCTCGGTCGGAGTCATGGAACGGAAGAAAAGACGTGCCTGGGAATAGTGATCCGCAAAGGTTTCGGAACGCTTGCGGATTTTGGTCCCATCCATTACTTCGGGTACGGAGACAAAACCGCGTGTGGGATTTTCACGAGGCGCACCGCCATCGAAGCTATTGGGCTCATAATTAACGCGTCCCTTAGGCACTTCCATCTGGCGGAGACCGTCACGCTGGAAATTACGCATGGGGCAACGTGGGGCGTTGACAGGGATCTGATGGAAGTTAGGTCCACCCAGACGCGAAAGCTGGGTGTCCTGGTAGGAAAAGAGTCTTCCCTGCAAAAGCGGGTCATTGGAAAACTCAATGCCAGGGACGATGTTGGAGGGCAGGAAGGCGACCTGCTCTGTCTCGGCAAAAAAGTTATCCACGTTTCGGTTGAGCACCAGTTTCCCTACCATACGCAATGGGATGATTTCTTCCGGAATGAGCTTGGTGGCATCCAGGACGTCAAAGTCCAAGCCTGCGGCAGTTTCTTCATCGAAGACCTGCAAACCAAGTTCCCACTCAGGAAAGTCGCCGTTTTGGATGGCGTCCCAAAGGTCACGGCGATGGAAGTCTGGATCAGCCCCATTGATTTTCACAGCTTCATCCCAAAGAACGGAGGCAGTGCCTAGCTTTGGACGCCAGTGGAATTTGACGAAATGGGAGACGCCTTCTGCATTAACAAGGCGGAAGGTGTGGACACCGAAGCCTTCAATCATGCGCAGGGAACGTGGGATGGCCCGGTCTGACATGGTCCACATGAGCATATGCATGGTCTCGGGGCTCAGGGAAACGAAGTCCCAAAAGTTGTCATGCGCAGAAGCAGCCTGAGGAAACCCCCGGTCCGGCTCCATCTTCACAGAATGGACGAGGTCTGGAAACTTCATGGCATCCTGAATGAAAAAGACAGGGATGTTATTACCGACCAGGTCGTAATTGCCCTCGCTGGTGTAAAACTTCACGGCAAAGCCGCGCACGTCACGTGGCAGATCCCCGGAACCTGCACCGCCGGCCACGGTGGAGAAGCGAACGAAGACCTCTGTCTTCACCTTCGGATTTTGCAAAAAAGCAGCTTTGGTAATGTCGCTCAGGGATTCATACACCTGGAAATAACCATGCGCTCCTGAACCGCGTGCATGCACGATGCGCTCAGGGATACGTTCATGGTCAAAGTGGGTGATCTTTTCCCGCAGAACAAAGTCCTCCAGCAAGGCGGGACCGCGCAGACCAGCCTTGAGCGAGTTTTGATTGTCAGAGATGGGGACGCCGTGATTAGTCGTGAGCGTCTGCTTAAGGTCATCTGTGGTCTGATGGGTCTCTGCGGGAATCTGTCCAGTGAACGGACATTTCGGCGCAGGGGCAGGAGTGGTATTGGATGGGGCGGACATGGTTGTTCTTTTGATGGATAAAAGGTCCGTATACACGCCGCGCCCTATTCTCAGGGACGGTGGCTTCCGGCCGAACACCCACACATCGTCCCCTGACACTTCTTTGGATGTCTGAAGGGATTTTTAAAGTCCGCCAAGGACATCTCGCCGTGGTGGGATCGCCCATACATCGGCCTAAAAATGAAAGCGCCCTGGACAAGAGCCAGGGCGCTTTGAGTCCCACGTTGTGCCGTCCGGTCTGAGGACCTCGTATCCCAAGGGCGACGAGGTGGGAATCCATGAACAAGGGCGCTGTCTTCCAGTAAAGGCATGACAAGACATCCCAGGTCACGCGACTCCCGGAGTCATAAAAACGGGCCGGGTCACTAACAGCCCGATGACGAACACTGCAGGAAAGTGAAGGAAGAGATGAACAGTCTCTCTTCCAGGGAAAAGGTATTTCAAAGAGCGGCGAAAGCCCGCAGGCTTCCGTGTTAAAACAAACTTAGCATAGACAGGGCCAGGTCTGCATTCAAGACAGATATGAGATGGATCACGCGCCAAAAAGGTGGCTGGCGAAAGTTTCCAGCCCGCTGCATTTTGCTTGATGTTTGAATCTCGTGAATCGCCCCTTGCTCCACGGCATGTGTTTGCCTGGCGGATGTTCTGGTTCTTCCTCATGGCGCAGATGCTGGCGGGCACAGCGCTGGCTATTGGCATCCTGGGCTACCGCTACATTGCGGAGATGAGCTGGGTGGACAGCCTGCTGAATGCTTCCATGATCCTGGGAGGCATGGGACCCATGGGTGAACTGAAGAGTGATGCCGCCAAGATCTTTGCCAGTGCGTATGCTCTTTTCAGCGGGCTGGTGTTCATTTCTGTGATGGGCATCGTACTAGCCCCGGCGGCGCATCGCGCGTTGCATCTTTTCCACCTCGACGAAGACGATACCAAAAAACCGTGAGTGCTCCTGAACGTGTGGTGATCCTCGGTGCCAGTGACAAACCTGACCGCTATGCCTACAAGGCCATGAAGGCGCTGCTACAGCATGGGCATGAGGTGGTGCTGGTGCATCCGCGGCTCAAGGAGATCGAAGGCCATCCCGTCTTGGCCGATATCGGCGATGTAACCGGCCCGGTGGACACGGTGACGATGTATGTAGGACCTGCCATCTCCGCAAACTTGGCCGATAAACTCACCGCACTGAAACCCGCACGGGTCATCTTTAATCCCGGCTCTGAGAACCCCGACCTCCAAGACAAGCTGGAGTCCTCAGGCATCCGCCCGGAGGAAGCCTGCACACTCGTCATGCTGGCCACGGGCCAGTATTAACCTAACCAAGAGTTTTTCCAAAAAACCGCAGGCTGTCCACCAGATGTGCATGCCAGTACTCCCAAGTATGGCCGCCGGAGAACTCCTCATACACATGTGGAATGCCTTCCCGGTCTAACTGTTGATGCAAAGTGCGGTTATGCTCAATGAGGATGTCATCGCTGCCGCAGTCAAAACGCAGCGGAGGCAGGAGAGAAACGTTCTTTTTCAGGCACTCGATAACGGACAGCGGCTCCTTCTCGGTCAAAACAAACTGCGCTGAAGTCTCCTCCACGAAACCCTGCATATGGGCGATATCCGTACAACTGCTGTGCGCACTGATGGCGGCGAATTTCTCCGGATGCAGTGCTCCCAGGCGCATGGCACCGTAACCTCCCATGGAAAGGCCCGCTATAAACCGGGGTGCCCGGGCTACGCGTGGATCTACAAGCGTGGCAGCGGTCGGCACTTCTTCCACGATCCAGCGATGATAGTCTGCCTCCGCATGTTGAGCGTAGCCACTGCCATCGCCCCAGAGTCCATCGGAGGGCATCGCCAGCATCATCGGTGGCAGATTTTCCTCGGCGATCAAGCGGTCCAGAACACGATGCGCCCCGCCTTTAAAAAGCCACGCCCAATGACTGCCATAGACTCCGTGCAGCAGGATGACGAGCGGCAGCGGTCCCATGGGTGACGAGGGCGGCACGTAAAGGCTGAGATCCGCCCGGCGTTTCAGCGCGGAGGATTTAACCGTGACAAAAGAAACACCCGCAGGGGCAAACTCTGGCAGCGAGACCTCAATGGTACGAAAAGGCATAGGCCATTCAACACAGCGGCTCCAAGGAAACAACGTGGGAGTGAAGACACGGTCAAGCTTTTCACCACAGCCGAGCGGCACCCAGTAGCGACAGCGGTAGATCCGGTGACAGAAGTGTCATTCCCGATTCAATAGCCTGCGCGGCAAGAAGACGGTCGAAGGGATCCACATGGGTGCGTGGAAGTTCGCCACTGAGGAAGATGGCAGCTTGAGTGAGCGGAAGAATTTGAACCTGATAAAACTCCAGCCTGCTAGGCAGCCACTGCCGAGGAGAATCCGGCAAAGGCAGTTTGCCGGAAGAGTACTTTAAAGTGATTTCCCAGATACTGACGTCACTGAGATAAAACGTATTTGCAGTCGCATTAAGCTGGCGTTTAGCTTCATCCGATAACCGGCCTGGTGGAAGGGCTAGCCAGAGAAAGGTGCAGGTATCAAGGAGCAGATTCATAGCCCCCATTCCTTAAGCTCATCTTCTGTGAGAGGTGCAAATGCGGAATCAGGAAAGACAAAAGGCGGATCAAGAGTTTCCCCCACCTTCGGACGCGGATTGATTGGTTTGGGTTGAATGGGCACCAGCATCGCCACCGCAGTTTTGCCTCGAGCGATGATGTATTCTTTGCCTTGCTCCACCTCGGCGAGGTAACGCGAAAGGTGAGTCTTCGCCTCATGGGTGGTAATGGTCTTCATGCATCTATTCTAGCAACCCTCACAAACTTAGTCAAGTTAGTCCACTGTGAGTATTCACTCCGGCTTCACTGAGAAGTCACTGTCATCCAAGGAGCGCAGAACGAGCTCGCGAGGCACACAGAAGTCATCCATCTCCAGACAGCGTAGGATACCGTCGGCGATGTGTTCAGGTTTGAGGAAGAGCTGTTTGGGGGCACTGCGGGTGGAGGCCTCATCCCAGAAGGCCGTATCCACACCGCCAGGCAAGATAGCGGTGACGCGGATACGGTGGGCGGCGGCTTCTTCGGCAAGGCCTTGAGTAAAACCACGCACGCCCCATTTGGCCGCACAATAAACCGTCTCGCTTGGGATGCCTCGCAGGCTGGCGGTCGAGATGACATTGACGATGTGACCGTTTCGGCGGGGGATCATGGCACGCAAAGCTGCCTGGCAGCCGAGGATGGTTCCTTTAAGATTTACGTCCAGCATGATGTCAATCTCGCCTTCGGTGTAGTCGGTGATCCACCGATGGCGGGCCAGACCAGCATTGTTGATCCACACAGAGATGTCACCCCAGTGGGCGGTGGTTTCAGTCACGATGCGAGCCACGTCCTCTCCCCGGCTCACATCGGCGGTGATGGCCAGGGCCTGGCTTTCCGGCAGGTGATTCAAGGCCTCCGAAAGCGCACTAAAGTCGAGGTCAACCAAGACTACCCTGGCACCCCGGCCGATGAGCGCGTGAGCTGTAGCAAGTCCGATGCCGCGTGCGGCCCCGGTGATGACGCAGATTTGATCGTGAAGATTCATGAGCGCTGATTTTGCGCAGCATGCGGATCTTTGCCAAGCATTCGCTTCAAGTGAGCACGGTACCTGGAAGGAAGCTGCTATCTTTCACAGCGTTGATATTGGCCACGGTCACGCGGGCGATTTCACCCAAGGCCTCTTGTGTTAGAAACGCCTGGTGAGAGGTGATGAGGACATTGGGCAACGAAACCAGCAGGGCCAGGGTATCATCCTGAAGTACGTGGCCGGACAGATCTTCAAAAAAGATGCCTTCTTCCTCCTCATACACATCCAACGCCACGCCTCCAAGGTGGCCTGATTTGAGTGATTCGATAAGTTCAACGGTGTCCACCAGTTTACCGCGACTGGAATTGACCAGATAGGCACCCGGCTTCATTTGCGCCAGGGTTTCGCGGTTCAGCAGATGATGGGTTTCCGGAGTCAGCGGAAGGTGAAGGGAAACGACGTCGCTTTCCTTCAGCAAGGTTTCCAGAGACGTATATTCGATGCTGTTGGAGGTGGCCCATTCGTCAACGGGAAAAGGATCATGAGCGAGAACACGGGTGCCGAAGCCCCGAAAGATCTGGGCTGTGCAACGTCCGATTTTTCCGGTGCCCACAATGCCAACCGTCTTGCCATAGAGATCAAATCCGACAAGCCCAGCGAGAGAGAAATTATGCTCACGCACGCGGTTATATGCCCGATGGATCTTGCGATTGAGCGTCATCAAAAGAGTGACGGCGTGCTCCGCTACTGCATGAGGTGAATACGCAGGCACACGGGTGACTGCGATGCCCAGCTCACGCGCAGCAGGCAGGTCCACTTGGTTGAAACCTGCACAGCGAAGAGCAGCAAGCTTGACACCCGCGGCGGCCAGTTTTTCCAGACAAGGACGGTCCAGCTTATCATTCACAAAAACACAGACGGCGTCAGCTCCAGAAGCAGTGGATGCTGTTTCTGCCGTGAGGCGAAAATCGTGGAAAATCCAGTCCACAGCATCGCTGCCAGGGGCTGCTAGAACCGCTTCGCGGTCATAGGGTTTAGTATCGAAAAAGGCGACGGAGATCATGGATGAGAAGAATTATTCAGGTAGGGTGTCTTTGCCTCGCCCACCACCAAAGCGGACCCATTTTTCAAACTCCACTGCCGCAAAGGAGAGCAGGGTGACAATGAGAATTTTCACCCAAGATCCACCCCCTAAAGGCTGGGTATGAAAAAGCTTGTTCATGACCGGCGCATAAGTGAAGAGCAACTGGGCACCCACCATCCCAAGTGCACCGAGAATCGCGAGGCGGTTGGTCCACAGGCCGATGGAAAAGAGCGAGTGGTTCAAGGAACGGCAGCTAAAAAGATAGGCGATCTCCACCATCACGATGACATTGATGACCGCTGTGCGAGCTGCTGCCTCTGTCTGGCCTCCGGTGTTCATTTCATTAAAGAATAACCAAAAGGCACCGCAGATCATGATTAATGAAATCAAGCCTGTGCGCATGAAAAGCGGGAATGTAAGCAAAGGACGTTTTGGGTCGCGTGGAGACCGCTGCATGAGGTCAGGCTCATTGGGCTCAAAGACGAGCATCAGCCCCAGAAAGACCGCCGTGGTCATGTTCACCCAAAGGAGCTGAACAGGCAGCACTGGCAGCGTGAGTCCAAAGAAGATGGAGACCAGGATGATGGATCCTTCACCCAAGTTCGTTGGCAGCGTCCACACAATGAATTTACGCAGGTTGTCAAAGACTCCCCTGCCTTCTTCCACAGCAGCTTGGATCGTGGCGAAGTTATCATCAATGAGCACCATATCTGCAGCCCCTTTGGCCACATCCGTACCCGTGATACCCATGGCGATGCCGATGTCCGCCTGTTTCAGCGCAGGAGCATCATTAACCCCATCACCAGTCATGGCGACGACGTGGCCATAAGACTGCAAGGCTCTCACAAGGCGCAGCTTCTGCTCTGGGGCGACGCGGGCGAAGACCTCCACCCGATGGGCGATGGCCGGAAGATCCACATCACTAATTTTTTCCAGTTCCTGGCCGGTCATCGTCTGCACACCATCACCGTCGGCGATGCCCAGCTTTTCCGCGATGGCCCTGGCTGTCAGGGCGTGGTCACCCGTGATCATCTTGACCAGGATGCCCGCACGCCGGCAGTTCGCCACCGCCGCAATCGCCTCGGGACGGGGTGGATCAATCATGCCCTGAAGGCCTAAAAAAGTCATGCCTCCCTTCACATGATCATGCGACAGATCACCTTCTAGAGGAACCTGATGACTGCGGGCAAATGCGAGGACGCGCATGCCCTGAGAAGCCATCTTTTCCACAGCGGTTCGGACGGCTTCTTTATCCAAAGCAACTGGTTTGTCTTCGCTGCCGAGCATGTCGGAACAGCGCTCCAAAAGACGCTCCACGGCCCCAACTTTATAAATCACCCGTCCACTTTCGTGCTCATGCAGTGTGGCACGAAACATATGCTGGGATTCAAAGGGGATCATGCTATGGCGCGGCGAATCCTGCATGGAAGTCTCATGGTCCAGACCGGCTTTGGCTCCCGCCACCAGCATGGCTGCCTCTGTCGGATCCCCTTGCATGAGGTGACGTCCTTCTTCAATAACAAGCTGTGAATCGTTGCATAGCACCCCTGCGCGCAAGCATTCCAACAGAGCCGGATGCACAGCGAGATCGATTTTAGATCCCACTGCATCCAGCACGTCCCCGCGCGGTTCATAACCGACCCCGGTGATCTGGTAATCCTGCCCGCCTGCATAGACACGCTGCACGGTCATCTGGTTCTCAGTGAGCGTGCCCGTTTTGTCGGAGCATACCACGGTCGTGCTGCCGAGGGTTTCCACAGCGGGCAGTTTGCGGATGATGGCACGGCGTTTGGCCATGCGGCTGACGCCAATCGCCAGCACGATAGTGACTGCTGCAGGCAGCCCCTCCGGGATGGCACCGACAGCCAGCGCAACGGAGGCCATGAACATCTCCACCGGTGGCTCACCGCGCCCTACGCCCACGGCAAAGGTCACGACGGAGAGGCCAAGAATGACCCAAAGAAGCAACTGGCTGAAGGCAGAAATTTTGCGGGTTAAAGGCGTGGATAGCTCCACCGTTTCCGAAATTAGCCAAGCGATGCGCCCTGTCTCTGTCTTGTCTCCAATCGCGGAGACGAGGCCTTGCGCGGTGCCATAGGTCACTGAGGTGCCTGCGAAGGCCTGATTCTTCCTGTCTGCCAGGACAACATCGTGGCCTAATACATCCGCGTGCTTTTGCACCGGCACGGATTCACCCGTGAGGGCAGACTCATCCACTTGAAGGCTGTTGACTTCAAACAACCGGAGATCAGCAGGTGTCCGGTCGCCGCTTTGCAGCAGCACGACATCTCCAGGCACCAGTTGTGAAGAAGGCACGCGCGCCTTCCTTCCATCGCGACGCACGGTCGCCTCGGTAATGACCAGGCTGTTCAGTGCATCAATGGCTTTTTCAGCCTTGGATTCCTGGATATAACCAATGATGGCATTGGCCAAAACCACGCCAAAAATGACGCCGGAATCCACCCATTCCTGAAGCAGAGCCGTGATGACAGAAGCCCCCACCAGGAGATAAACCAGCGGCTGGTTGAACTGCTGAAGAAAGCGCTTCCACCCTGGTGTGCCCGCGCGAGCAGAGATGCTGTTAGGCCCATACTTCTTTTGCCGTTTCTTCACCTCCTCGTCAGTGAGACCGTGTTTGCAATCCGATCTGAGCAAGCGGGTGACTTCGGAAGTTTCGAGCTTATGCCAGTCGCTGGAAGCGAGATTAGAGTTAGGTTTCATCATGGTCATCAGCAAGGTTGTTCAGTTCTACACCAACTCCTTGAGCGCGATGGCCTGATGATGAAAGCCAGGCCAATGCAGGCGAAACAAGTTTCTTTCCATGCTCCCGGTTATGCTGTGAGGCAATCCACAATCGCCCTATCCTCGGCTTTTCATCCCTTTTATAACAGACCACGCAGCGTGTATCACAAGATAAGCGTGAAGACGGCGTGGCTCACGAAGCCTATCCTTGCATAACATCGTCAACCATCCAGGCGGATGTCCGTTGGCGAGCGGCCGCTCCACGCTTTGAAGGCGCGGGAGAAGTGGGCGGCACTTTTATAGCCCAGCTCACTGGCCACCGCTTTCACCTGAGCATCCGGTTGACGCAGCTTGATCGCGGCTTGAGAAAGCTTTAGCCGGGTGAGGCAGGCAAGAGGCGTCTCCTCATCGTAACGTTTGAAAAGACGCGTCAGATAAGCCGCTGAGACATGACAGTGGCGGGCTGCTTCCTCAATGTTCGCCAGCACGGGGTAGTTCCTCAAAATGTGGCCCCGGCAGCGCAGGTAGGTCGCATAGGCAGGGTCCAGTTTGGTCGTCGCAGGCTGGCGGCTGTCCGCACAAAGAACCAGCGCGTGCTCCAGTGCAGCACTGGCAGCGCGTAGTCCCAGGCGGCCCCCGCGCAAGGCATGGTCAATGACCTCCTCCAGCAGGCTGATGACACGGCTGGCGTCCAGTACCCGGATGAGGGATCCGGCACCGAGGCCCAGTTCCTCCAGCAAGGCGCTGGCGCGGGAACCGGTGAAATTGAAAAAGTATTTCACCAAAGGATCATCCGCATCGGAGCGGATGACATGAGCGGTGTTCGGATCAAAAAAGAAGGCATGGCCCGTGCCCAGCTCCTGCATGCGGTTGGCCAGCGTCACCTGCCCTTTGCCGCGAGATACAAATTCGAAAGCAAGAAATGGAAAGGTCTGGCGGTCCACCACGAAGTCTGGTGCGCACCATTCACAGCCTCCCCCCACCAGGCATAGGCCACCTCGCTCACGCTGGCGTTCCTTCCAGTCGGGCAGGTAAAAACGCCGCGTACGCACCACCTGGGTGGAGAAATAATCGGCTTGTTCAGTGGCTGACATAACGGGGAGGAAGACCAAAGCATGGAGTTCATGACTTCTTACGTCCAGAGTCAAGAATCGTCATCCGCCTGCCAAAGATGGACACAAGCAAAATCTTGCCATTCGAGCGGCTCATGAGCCAAGCTGAGCATCCACCCCCATGTCACTACCCCAACCTATTCGCGGGATCATCCCGCCCCTGGTCACGCCTTTGTCTGGACGCGATACCCTAGATGTCGCCGGCCTGGAGCGTCTGATTGAGCACCTCATCACCGGCGGTGTGCATGGCCTGTTTATTCTCGGCACCACAGGGGAAGCCCCCAGCCTGAGCTATCGGCTGCGGCGGGAGCTGATCGAGCGCACCTGCAAGCTGGTCAAAGACCGGGTGCCTGTACTCGTGGGTATCACAGACACGGCTTTTGTGGAGAGTGTGAATCTGGCGCAATACTCTGCCGAACAAGGCGTGAGCGCCGTGGTGACAGCCCCACCTTATTATTTCCCGGCGGCTCCCCCAGAGCTTCAGCAGTATATCCAGGATCTGGTGGCCGAGATGCCCCTGCCCATGTTCCTCTACAACATGCCAGGCCTGACCAAGGTGAGCTTTGACATCGAACTCGTCCGCCGTGCACTGGACATGCCAGGCATCTGCGGAGTCAAGGACAGCTCCTGCGACATGATTTATTTCCACCGCCTTATTGAGGTGGCCCGCCAGCGGCCCGAATGGAGCATCCTCGTCGGTCCTGAAGAATTGACGGCGGAAGCCGTGCTCCTGGGCGGTCACGGCGGCATCAATGGTGGTGCCAACCTGCACCCCAGCCTTTACGTAAAAATGTATGACGCTGCTGCGGCCCAGGACCTGCCCCTCACTCGTCAGCTCCATGCGCAAGTCATGAGCCTGGCGGGTAGCATTTACACCGTCGGCCGCCACAAGAGCGCCATCATCAAGGGCATCAAATGCGGACTGTCCCTCCTGGGCATTTGCGATGACCAGATGGCCGAGCCCTTCCAACGCTTCAATGCTCCTGAACGCGAGATGATCCGTGAAAGACTGTGCACCCTCGGTCTGATTGAGTGAGTAACACCCGTTATTTTTAGCCCGCCATCCATCTTCAGCATCCTTCACCTACCTTCCATGACTCTGAGATCCTTGCTCATCCTTCCTTGTTTGTTCGGGCTTCCCTATCTCGCTGCTGCCGCTGATCCAGCTATCCTGAAATCCGAATTCATCTACGATACCGGGCCTTATCCTCAGATCCATGCGACGACGATCGTGGAGACTCCCACAGGTCTCGTTTCAGCCTGGTTTGGGGGTACTCGTGAAAGGGATCCCGATGTGGGCATCTGGGTCTCCCGCTTTGTGGATGGAAAGTGGACAACCAGTGTGGAGGTGGCCAACGGCATTCAACACACCCTTTCTGACGGCACAGTGGTGCGTCATCCGACATGGAATCCAGTGCTGTTTCAGCCCAAGGATGGCCCCCTCATGCTGTTTTACAAAGCTGGGCCGACCCCGCAGACCTGGTGGGGCATGCTGACTGTCTCCAATGATGGAGGCAAAACTTGGGAACAGCCCCGGCGCTTGCCCGAAGGCATCCTGGGCCCGGTCAAAAACAAACCTGTCCAATTGCCCGATGGCAGCATCCTCTGCCCCACCAGCGAAGAATCTCCTGAAAAGGACCCCAAAGAGAAAAAGGATGTCTGGACTGCCCACTTCGAGCGCACCCGTGACTTCGGCAAGACCTGGGAACGCACGAAACCCCTACATGACGGAATGCAGATCCAGGCCATCCAGCCAAGCATTCTTTTCCTCGGTGGTGACAAACTGCTCGCACTAGGCCGATCACGTCAGGAAAAGGTCTTTGAAATCCGCAGTGACGACGGCGGCAAAACCTGGGGTGAGATGAGTCTTGGAACCCTGCCTAACAATAACTCCGGCACGGATGCCGTGACGCTAAAGGACGGCACCCACCTCATCATCTACAACCACATCGGCGGCACGCCCGGCAAATGGGGTGGCAAACGCACACCGCTGAACATTTCCGCATCGAAAGACGGCCGCACCTGGCAGGCAGCCCTGGTCATGGAGAGCGCTCCTGGGGAATACAGCTACCCATCTATCATCCAGACCAGCGATGGACTGGTACATGTGACTTACACCTGGAAACGACAGAAAGTGAAACATGTGGTCATCGACCCTTCCAAGCTGACGCTTCGCGGTTTTGTCGATGGCCAGTGGCCTGAGTAAGCTGCCTCCCGAACCTTTTGAAAAAGCCGTTGGCTGAAGCCTGAGCAGATCACACGGCAAAGTGGGTAAAGAACCTTTCAAAACGGCTCAACCGATCCTGACAGACCGAGCAGCAATCGCGCCACGGCCAGCAGGCTGATCTATTCCTACACCTCTCCAAAACCATGAAACATCTGTTATCGGCCCTTCTCTTATCGGTCACGTCATTGTCAATTGCAGAGCAGCCTGGCATCGTCAAAACCGAGTTCATCTTTGATCCCGCCCCCCATCCACAATGCCACTCCTCAACCATTGTGGAAACGCCAACGGGTCTGGTGGCCGCCTGGTTTGGGGGAACCAAGGAAGGCAATCCGGATGTGGGCATCTGGCTGTCCCGGCACCTGGAGGGTGCATGGACTCCACCGGTGGAAGTGGCCAATGGGGCAGAGACCGAAGACCCTAGGGTAAACTGTCTGAACCCCGTGCTGTTCCAGGTTCCCAAAGGTCCACTCCTGCTGTTTTACAAGACGGGCAAGTGGTGGGCGTACAAGAAGGAATCCAAAGATGGCGGAGCCACCTGGTCCAGGCCTGAACGTCTCTACAACGGATTGTTTGGGCCGGTGAAAAACAAGCCTGTCATCCTGGCGGATGGTTCCATCCTCAGTCCGACCAGTGTCGAAATTCCATCGCCCCAGGGGCCTTCGTGGCGGGTGCATTTTGAGCGCAGTGTCAATGGCGGCAAATCCTGGGAATACATCGGCCCGGTCAATGATGGCCACGAAATTCAGGCCATCCAGCCAAGCATCCTTTTTCATCCAGGCAACAAGCTGCAAGCCTTGGGCCGAACTCAGCAAGGCAGGCTCTTCGAAATCTGGTCTGAGGACGGCGGCCTGAGCTGGGGTAAGATGTCCTTGATGGCCCTGCCTAACAACAACAGTGGCACAGATGCAGTCACGCTGAAGGACGGCCGTCACCTGCTGGTTTACAACCATACGGGCAACCGCGAGGGCAGCACCAAAGGCGCACGATCACCCTTGAACCTTTCCCTTTCAATGGACGGCAAGCTCTGGGAGGCCACACTTGTCCTGGAGAACGAACCCAACCGAGAATTCAGCTATCCGGCCATCATCCAGACCGCTGACGGGCTTGTTCACATCACCTACACCTGGCGGCGGGAGTTTATCAAACATGTCGTCGTGGACCCGGCCAAACTGACCTGCAAGCCCATCGTGAAGGGTGCGTGGCCTCAATAGCATTCACGCCTTGTGCGGCGGCCAACTGCCCTCTCCCGAAAATTATTTCATTTTGTCCGGTAAATTTGGACTGCGGTGAACATACAATGGTGAATGCTACCCGACCATGCTTCCGAGGCACCGCATGAACGCCATGCGGAATTCGTTGCCGTGCTCACGGCAACGCATGGAAAGTTGATGGGGTATTTGATGAGCCTGCTAGGTCGCCGACAGGACGCTGAAGACGTACTCCAACGTGCCAGCGTACTAATGTGGCAGAAGTTTGCCACCTTTGAGCCTGGCACTGATTTTATGGCCTGGGCCAGCACGATTTGTTTCTACGAGGCCAAGAATTTCATTCGCCTCGCCGCCCGCTCCCCCGTGTATTTTGACGATGACCTGCTCGCCACTCTGGGGAGTGAACGCCTGGAGGATTTACCTGCGCGCGAATCGCGCATCCAAGCTCTGGAAACTTGCTTGGGGAAACTTGGCCGTGAAGATCAGCAACTCATCCGAGCGGCTTATCTGGACAGTTCGGCCAGAGGAATCACTGAACTGGCCGTCAAAATGAATCGGGCACCGCAGACCCTCTACAATAAGCTCAACCATCTGCGCCGCATGCTTGCCGAATGCGTGCAGCGTCAGCTCCAGGAGGAACACGCATGACCGCCGATCCCAGACGTCTCCACCAGCTCTTTTGCGCCTGCACAGATGGCCGCCTAACACCGGAAGAAAACATCGAGCTACAAGAGTGCCTTCGCAATGATGTCACTACACGTCGGCTCTGGTTTGCCCATGTGGATCTGGAGGATGGCCTGCATGACCTCATCCAGTCTTGCACCGTAACCGCAGCCCCGGTGGCCGAAGTAAGATCCTGGAAGGGACGCCTTCGTCCATTGTTAGCAGCCGCAGCAGGTCTGGCTATGGGCCTATTCAGTGCGTCCATGGTTTTTGGATTCGGTCTCGTCGGGAAGGTGCAGACCCTCTCTCTGCTCAATGACAGCTTTGAGACTGGCACAAATCCTTTTGCAAGGGGCAAACCGATCGCACCCGGCAGATGGAGCGGTGACTTCACCGAGGTTGTCGGCCCCCATGACGGCATCCGGCCAGCAGATGGAAAAAAGATGCTGCGCTTCCTGCGCGGGGACGATGAACTCGCCCACCTTCCGGACAGCAGCAGCAGCGATACCTTTAGATTGCTCGATATGCGCCGCTTCAAAGGCGACATCGCAGATGGCAGTGGCGTCGTTAGGCTGTCTGCCATGTTTAATGCCACGGCTGAAGAAGCATCAACCCCCATCTCTTGCACGCTCATGCTGTATGCACTGGATGCCAAGCTCGTGAAAGAGATCCAGGCAGGAGGAGCGATGCCTAACCTTCGGCGCAATGTGCTCGCCTTTTCACAGAGCTCGCGGGTCAAGCTCGATAACGGCACCCAATCCTGGCAGAGCGCCAGCAACGAATTGCGCCTGCCTCCAGAGACCGATTATCTAATGATCCAGATTGGCGTTTCCCACGACAGTAAGGAGTCCGGAAAGCGGCTGGACACGTTTGGAAACCACTATGCTGATCAAGTTCGCGTGTCGTTGGCACGACTGCCAGAGGTGCCACTTCCCTAACTAAAGGTTCAGATTGATTCACATCCGATATGTCATCTTATTTTGTTACTCCAGCCTCGCTGATGCCCATCATGACCGGCATCATCATGGCTATTTTCTCGAGAGGAGCCGAGGCTAAAGCCCCTCAGTTCGAAGAACACGTTCTGCCGATTTTGTATCATCACTGCTTCAGTTGCCACAGTGAGAAACAGATGAAACCCAAAGGCGGCTTAAAACTCGATTCCGCGCAGGCCATTCTCGCGAGCGACTCGCTCGTGCCAGGAAATCCAGACAAGAGTGACCTTCTCGCCCGTGTTTCGCTCCCCCATACTGACGAAGATGTGATGCCACCATTGGAAGGTGGTGCGCAGCCCTTGAGCAAAGAAGAGCGCGAGACCTTGCGACAGTGGATCGCTACAGGCGCGGACTTCGGGGGGTGGGTACAGTTTGAGCATCGCAGCCCTCCATTGGAAATCACCAGTGCCCCTTTAATAGAAAAAGAGACCTTAAAACTCGCTGCTCAGGTGGATCAATTGGTAACGAAGCACCACCAGGCAAAAGGCACAAAAACCAATTCGCCGACGAATGATGAAACATTTGTGCGCCGCGTGTATCTGGATGTTGCTGGTCGCATCCCGAGCCTGGAGGAAAGTACTCACTTTCTCGAAAGCACCGACAGCCAAAAGCGCGCACTATTGATCAACCAATTGCTAGCGGGTGAAGGTTACGTTAGCCATACCTTTAACTGGAAGGCGGATAAACTGCGCATCGCCCCCCAGCAGATCAATGGTCAGCCAAAGTGGCTCTACGATGCGTGGGTGAAGGACTCCATTCGATCAGGCATGCCCTATGACGAATTTGTGCGGCAGCTCCTGACCGCCAAGGGTTACCTCTGGCAAACGGGAGCAGTGGGTTTTTACCTCCGAGATCTGGGAATGCCGCTCGACCACATGTCCAACATGACTCGCATCTTTCTTGGAACCCGGATCGAGTGTGCCCAGTGCCATGATCACCCGCTGGAACCCGTTACCCAAAAGGACTTTTTTCAGATGGCGGCCTATACTTATGGCGTCACCAACCTGGGCAGCTCCTCAGGTTATGCAGATGCCAACGTGAGGCAATGGCCTGAGATCAAGACTCGCATGGAAGAAATGGGGCCCGATGAAGCCCTGCGCCAAGGGGTAAGCCGGACGATTTCCTATTTGAAGCGCCTAACTGCTGATTCAACCAAACAACTGCGCTTTCCCAAAGACTACGCCTACGACACTTCAGCGCGGGGGAAGAAGGTGGAGCCACGCACGCTTTTTGGCGATGAAGCACCGGCTTCCATGGAGGACCGGAGACAGGTTTTTGCATCGTGGATGACCTCTCCTCGCAACCCACGTTTTGCCACTAACATTGCCAACCTTTTGTGGAAGCGAGTCATGGGCGCAGGACTGGTGGAGCCCGTGGACAGTCTGTCCGCCATCAGTCGCTCAGAACACGGTGATCTACTGGAATTTCTCACGAAGACCATGATTGGCCTGAAATTTGACGAGCGGGCTTTCCTTGCCGTGATTTTAAACACACAATTGTATCAGAGTGATGCAGATCGCGAAACACCGGAGACAGGCGCTGCCTTTGCGCTGAGAGGTCCGCTGCTGAGGCGTCTCTCGGCTGAGCAGGTTTGGGATTCTTATCTGACACTCCTAGCAGAAGACATCGATGAACGGAAAGGTTTGAGACGCTATGATCACTCCGACCTGGACAAAGAAAGACTACTGAAACTGACGGACATGACTCCAGACCAAGTGCTGGAGCGTGCCCGCGTAGAAATGGACTACCGCATCAAGCACCGCGCTCATCTGCAAAGGCTGACGGAGCAGAGCGCAGAACGAAAGACAGCCCGAAATAAGGGTGATGCAGCCTTGGAACGTCGGCTGCAAACTCAGCATCGGGCTGAGAACGCACGTTTCGAAGAAATGGCGGCTTCAGTCCAGATGAGCGGATTTTACTATGCGAAGGAAACGGACCCTCGCTGGTCCAAACTACCCCACTATATGCTGCGTGCGTCGGAAACACCCTTGCCGTTGCCGATGGGTCATTTCCTGCGCCAGTTTGGCCAGTCAGACCGCCGGGAAATTGATGCCTTCAAGACCGCCCCCAATACCACTCATTCCCTGGCACTGATGAACGGAGAACTCACCTCCAAGGTCTTGGATGGTGACTCGTTTTTACGCTCGCAATTGCGCCCAGTTCAAGATGCCGCCCAACGCACGCAGCTCATCTATCGGGCCATCCTCGTACGCAGCGCGGATACTGAGGAACTGGAGCAGCTTGCCGCCCTCACCCAAGAAAGCACCACGCCGGAGGATGATCTCATCTGGAGTCTGCTGAACTCGCCTGAATTTCTCTTCATCCAATAAACCTTTTCGCCTGCCATGACTGACATCACCCGCCGCCGCTTCATCGAAGCCTTTGCCGCCTCATGCATGGGCGTGAAAATGCTCCACGCGGCTCCCGCCAAGGGCAAAGTTAAAAGCGTTATTTACCTCTACCTGCGTGGCGGGCTTTCGCATGTGGACACTTTCGATCCGAAGCCTGGCAGGCCTGAGATGGCAGGCGTCGGCACCATCAAAACACGGGCCGATGGAGTGCTCGTTTCCGAATGGTTTTCACGCATGGCTCAGCAGATGCAACATGTTGCATTGGTGCGCTCAATGACATCCACACAAGGGGTGCATGAAAACGGCAACTACCTAGCACACACGAGCTATTTCACCACACCCACCATCACCCATCCCTGCCTAGGATCGTGGGCAGCGAAACTCCTCGGCTCCGGTAACCCATTGCTTCCTGGAAACATCCTGATCAACGGCAGCTCCGGCCATCCCGGCAGTGGCTACATGGCAGCCGATCTGGCCCCCCTGCCCATCGTTGACCCTGCGGCAGGGCTACAAAATGCAGCGCTTCCGCAAAAAGTGACCGAGGCTGCATTCAGCCGCCGTAGCGCGATGGCTCAGCTCCTGGGCAAACGCTTCGTCGAGCACACCCCCCATCGCGACGCTGCGGCCTATCTGAAAGTGCAACAAGAGGCCGTCGCATTGATGAAAAGCGAGGACTTGAAAGTCTTTGATATCTCCCTCGAGTCTGAAAAGACACGCGCTGCCTATGGCGACCACACCTTCGGAAAAGGCTGCCTGCTCGCCCGCCGTCTGGTGGAAAGCGGCGTCCGTTTCATTGAGGTCGAGGACGATCAAAATTGGGACACCCATAATGACCAGGTCGCCTCCATGCAAAACATGACCCCGAGTGCCGATCAAAGCATGGCCGCATTGCTTGAAGACCTTCACCAGCGTGGGCTGCTGGATTCCACCCTCGTCGTCATGGCCACCGAGTTCGGCCGGTCTCCGCAGATCAATGAAGTCACCGCCGGCCGTGGACATCATCCGGGTGTCTTCACCTGGTGGATGGCCGGAGGCGGAGTTAAAGGCGGTTACGTTTACGGTCAGTCCGATGAGGCTGGCGAGCGTGTCGCTGACAAACCGGTGACCATGCAGGACTTCAATGCCACCGTTGCCCACGCCTTGGGAATGAATTTAAAACACGTCGAGCATTCTCCTTCCGGCCGTCCCTTTACCGTGGCCGATAAAGGCAAGGTGATCACGGATCTGTTTGTCTGAAAAAGTCGCCATCCAGATCTATGAGAAAACTTCCCTGTGCCTGCGCATTGATGCTGGCTCTTGTGAGCACCCTACATGCTCAAGAATTCCTCCCTGAGTTCATTGCCATTCATTCACCTGATTCCTTGACCTTCCGGAGCCAAAAAAATGCTGCTCCCATTTACAACCTTCCGGCCTTCAAACTCCCGGATAACAGTCTGGAACGCGACGTCTTTAAAATCGGCGCGATCATCTCCCTTACCCGTCCAACGATCGAAAAAGCGGGCGAGATCACCCGTTGGAAATTCACCCACGAAGCCATTGAACTCGAGGCAGAACTCTCTCATGGCAAGCTGCGCTACACTTTCACGGTTCAAAAGCCCGGTGTATGGACCGTCGCCTATAGCGGTGCGCCAGTGGCCCCGATGGCAGAGGTAATCGAGCTTTTTCAACCCCTAGTCTGGAATGGCCGTCGGATGCCTGGGGATAGTTTCCTCATTCCTGATGACATCTGCTCGATCCCTGGCTGCTTGGTGCAGACGAAGGGCGGCACCTTGGGCGTTTTCGCCTCTCCAGGCCAGTTCCCTTATGCCATGCCTACCTCCCTCACCCGGCGTTTCGGCGTGACACTGCGCAATGCCGCCGGGCAGGCCCAGCCACTCGTCTTCGCGCCGTTTCCGGGCACGAAGGAATCGCAAATGGAGGCTCAAACGAAGCATGTCTTTGAATTGGATCTGGTCGTGCAGCCAAAGACACTCAGCGAAACGTTTGAGCATGTCGCTCGTCAAATCTGCGACTTTAAAGACCGTCGTGAAAACACGCTCGTTTCATTGAATACAGCCTTGGATAACATGCTCGATTACGTCCTCGGTCCCTGGGGAAATTTCGATGCGGCCAACCGTGCGTTCTATTATCCAGATTCTCCCGGATCGGTGAAAAACGTCAGCGCCTTACATCCGTTAGGCCTGGCACTTGTCACTGACAATGAACGTTTGTTTCGAGAGCAGGGAGTGCCGCTGTTGGAGTTTCTGATGTCTCGGGAAAAGTTCCTTTTTGCCCTCAATGAAGAAGGCATGAAAAGCGGACAGATTCCCTCCCGTAAAATGGCCGGGCCTGCCGTCCCCTTGTCCGAGCTGGCCGCACTTCACCGTCTCTCCAAAGGTGCCACACCCTATTTTGGCGACAGTGTGGAAAGGCTTCACCCTTTGGATCGCATCCTGAACATCGAATGGGTGAGCCCAGGAAATACGTGGCAGAATGATCTATGGCGGTACCGGTCCACCGGACAGAAAAGCTGGCTGGATTCAGCCCGCCAGAAGGCGGACCAATACATCGCGGAACGTATACTCCGAGAACCCATAGATTTCAGCGAGGCTTCCAATGGCACCTTCTTTGAATACATGCTGCCTGCTTGGAAAGACCTTTATGAGCTGTATAAGGATACTCAGGATCCGAAGCATCTTGCGGCAGCACATCATGGAGCTCGACAGTTTGCCCAGCTCATCTGGTTTTATCCATCCGTGCCGGATGGAGACATTACCGTAAACGAATCCGGCTTGGCTCCAAAGCGCGGATCCCTCACCCAGCCGGGCCTCATCCCCATCGCCAAAGAGACGGTGCCAGCCTGGCAGGTTTCCGAGCAAGGCCTCCTCTGCGAAGGCAATGGCACCGTACAGCGCATCGCGCTCTACTTCGCCACTCATGCGCCCTTTTTTCACCGCATCGCCCAGGACACCGGCGATGACTTTCTGCGAGACATTGCGCGGTCGGCCATGATCGGGCGGTTCGCCAATTTCCCGGGCTATCATTTCAACACGATGTATTCCACCGTGCATGACAAGCCAGACTTCCCCTTGCGCCCCCATGAGGAGCTAAAACCGACCACTTCCTTCCACTACAATCATGTGCTGCCGATGGCCAATCTGGTCGTCGATTACCTCATGGCCGAAGCCTATGACCGGTCCCAGAGAGCCATCGATTTCCCTTGTGAATATGCCGAGTGCTACGCCTTCTTGCAAAGCCAGGTCTATGGCGCACTGGGCAAGTTCTATGATCAAAAAGAGGTCCAACCATGGATGCCCAAAGGCCTCGTCAAAACGGACAGTGTACAGATAAACTACGTCACTGGCAGGGGCGATAACAAACTGTGCATTGCCCTGATGAACGAGTGTGATCGCGAACTCAAAGACGTCACTTTAGAACTTGACCCCGCTTATTTCGAAGGCGGACTCAAACATGATCTCAAGGCCCGCATGTGGCGTGATAACAAGGCTCAGGATGAATGGCTGATTTTCAAAAACGGTCAGGCCAAAGTCTCGCTTTCTCCAAAAGGCATCACTAGCCTAGTGGTCGAAGGACTGGCTCCGCTCGTCAAATTTCAGATCAAGTTTAATGCCCAGCCTGCATCCACAAAGGCAACCACACATCTTCGTTTCAAAACACCTTCAGGCGATGCACAGGCAATGATCATGTCCTTTGGCTCTGAACTCACTTGGCTTTATACCTACCTCACTGCCAACGAAGACCAAGTGAAGTCTGCCAAGCTGCATGTGACCATGGCGGGTCGCAGTGAAACACAAACGGATGACCGTTTCCCCTTCGAGTTCACCCTACCATTACAGCCCCACGATGAAGAGGTGCGCGTGTCATTCGAAATGACCACACCCGATGGACTGACGCAGACCTCGCAGACCGTTCTGCTTGATCGCCATCCTTGATCAGGTGACCGCCTAGACAGGGAGTCATCCGCGCTAAAGCACGAAGGAATGTGAGATAACGGCTCCCAGAGGCGTACCTGCCAGGGCATGCTGATGTCTGTGAACATACCATTGGCAAACCATAGACCTTTCCCAGATGACTTCTCGCAAGACTCCCACCACATCGTTAGTTAAGCACAGGATAACCATGATGGGGCTTGGTCTCTGCAGTGCACTTCTTTCCACTGCTGTCGCTGCTGCGCCCATGACCAATTCCATCGGCATGCAGTTTGTGAGCATAGATTCGGGAACATTCGTGATGGGACAAGACGGGCCAGAAACCGACCATCAGATGATGAAGCACCCAGAAAAATTCGACGATGCGGACGCCGATGAAAAACCAGCTCATCGGGTCACCATCAGCCAGCCTTTTCAGATGAGCGTGATGGAAGTCACCCTGGGACAATACCGGCAGTTCAAACCCGACCACCTCAAACATGGAACCGACTCCGATGCCGTGACACAGGTCTCTTGGAAAGATGCCGTCAGCTTTTGTGAATGGCTTTCCGCCAAAGAGCAGCAGCCTTATCGCCTGCCGACAGAGGCGGAGTGGGAATACGCCTGCCGATCTGGCAGTTCCACCCTATTCCACACAGGAGATTCCTTGCCTCCAGGGTTTCAAAAGTGGTCTTCGGATATCGGGTTTCGTGACCGGTATTTTAAGGGGGCTGTGTTACCAACCGAATACCGCACAGAGGTCTCTCGGCTGGACATGTTGCGTGGCGGTCAGACCCCTGCCAATGCCTGGGGGTTAAAGGACATGCATGGCAATGTCTCTGAATGGTGTGCTGATTGGTATGGCCCTTATCAGACGGGTTCACAAACAGATGCCCTGGGACCCAACGATGGTGATTTTCGCGTATTCCGCGGTGGGCATCATTCCATTTTCACTCGTGTGTTACGCTCTGCCAACCGTTCAGCCTGGCTACCGGAATCCAGCAGCGACAGAATCGGTTTCAGAGTCGTGCTGGGGCTTCCGCCCAAAGGTGCAAACACACCACCTGCGCCAACTCCTCTGAATGGTCAAAACGTGTCTCAAAGCCTAGCCAAGATCCCGACCGTTTCAGAGGACGCTCCACTTTTCGAAGGCCCCAGACCCTTCGTGAAAATCGCCCGCAACTCCTACGGCCCTTTGTTCTTCAGGCACAATCACAGCCCGTCCATCACCGAGTGTCCGAACGGGGATCTCCTGGCTGTCTGGTACTCCTGTGCCAACGAAGACGGTGCCGAGCTCAGCAACGTCGCCAGCCGTCTCCGTCGGGGCACTTCAGACTGGGAACCAGCTTCGGTCTTCTGGGATGGCCCTGACGTCAATGACCACGCCCCCAAAGTCTGGTGGGACGGAGAAAAGACTCTGTTCAACTTCGTTCGAGGTCTGCGCGAAAATCTGGTGCGCACCTCCACTGACAATGGCGCGACGTGGTCCAAAGCCCGCTTGATACAGCCACCCGGGGAGTTTGGCAATCAGGTCATTCGTCTCCACGATGGCACCCTGGTGCTGGGACACGACTCCCGGCAGGTCAGTCTGGTGACGAGCACGGATGCTGGTGAAAGCTGGACCTTCAACGATGTGAAGCAACGTGTGAGTGACTTCCAGCCTGGTGGGCAAGGATTCCGTTATCCAGGCATTCATGCGCCCATGATCCAGCTCAAGGATGGCGGCATCATGGCCATGAGCCGATTGGATCCGCCTGAGGACCAAGAAAAGTTTCAGTTTAAAACACCCGTCAGTTTCACGGCGGATCTTGGCAAAACATGGGCCTATGAAGCCTCTGTTTTTCCTGCCATCAGCAGCGTACAACGCGCTGCCATGATCCGTCTGCAGGACGGTTCCATCCTATTCTGCAGTTTTACCGACCAATGGCGTGATTGGAAGAACCGCCGCGGCATGACCTTCAAGAACTCAAGCGGTGAATTCACTGGTTTCGGTCTCTTCGTCGCCCTGTCTTACGATGAAGGCAAGACATGGCCCATCCGCAGGCTGGTCACTCCCGGCGGTAAGAAAATCCAAGTAAACACGATAGATCAGGTCGAATTTACCATGAGCGATACTTACGCTGAACCCTGCGGCTATCTGGCCGTAACCCAAACCCGTGACGGTGCCATCCAGCTCATCACCAGCAAGAATCATTACTGGTTTAACACCGCCTGGATTAAAGCCCTTCCCTCTCATTCTAACTGAAAGGCATCACCATGAAAACATCCTTCTTGTTATTCCTCACTGCATTCATATCCCTCGCACTACACGCCGCAGAGGATGTCCATTTGACCGCCGTCATGGCTGCCGATGACGCCCGCGTTGCGGCCATGAAATCGGCAGATGAAAGCCAGTTGAAAAAGGTGTTTTCTGGCGACCTCCGCTATGCTCACTCCAATGGTGTGGTGGATAGCAAAGACAGCCTGATCACAATCCTCAAAGAAGGCCGGACCAAATATGTGGGCTATGATCATGTGGAGCGGAACTTCACCTTCCCCGCCCCTGGCATCGCCCTCATGGCCGGGCGCACGCGCATCCAGGCGGAGACTGCGACTGGCAAGATGGACAGCGTGCTCAGCTATCTGGCCGTCTGGAGGCAGGAGGATGGACAATGGCGTTTTCTGGCTTGGCAGTCCTGCAAGCTACCACCGGCTGCCCCGTAACCGAGATCACGCAGATTCCGGTAAAAAAGTCGGAAAAGCAATGCCCCGTGGCGCAGGGCCAGGAGACGTACTTTGTGCCACGTGCAGCTCCAGGTTGCGCGCACCCCAGCTATAGAGGGTCTTCACTAGCCCTGCGGCCGCACAGGGAACTAAAAACACAGGGCTGCTCCCACGCATATGATCCAGGCCTTTCCAGAGAAGTGCCGCAGCACTGGCTTCATCGGCAGCCACGCCGGGGCCTAGCATGCCAAAGGAGAGACCCAGTGTGATAAAGCCCGTCATCTCGCCACTGTCGTTTTCCGCCAGCAGCACCTTCCACGAGCCCGTCTCATTCCGCATAAAAAAGGCGAAGTCTTTTTCACGACGGATACCCTGCAAACTGTGCTCAAAGTCCGCCAGCTTGGCCGCCTCATCAGGTCTCGCTTCCCTCACACGTTCCGCCCCGGCCGGAGCAGGAACCGTCATACCGGTGGATGAAACATTCACCATCATGTCCTGAAACAGCGTGCCCGGCACAAAACCCAGCTTTGTATAAAGAGAAAAGGAGTCCAGATTCAGCGCGCTGGAAACTAGCCTCACAGGCTTGCCTAGCTGGCGTGCTTTTTCTAATACGGCATTCATCATCTGGCGCGCGACTCCACGACCTGCCGCCTCCGGTGATGTGGCCACAATACCGACGGCCACATGCGTCTCACGCTCATGAGTGAAACACACGCCTAACAAATCATGGGTTTGCGAATCGCGTGCCGCCAGCCCCTCCCCCGGGTCCAGCGCTTCATAGACCTGTGGAAACTGGAGGAATGGCACGTGGCTGTCTCCAAACCTTGCCCCCTGCCCCAGTCGGCTTTGGTACCATTGGACGAGTGAACCATGAATCAGACGTGCTGTTGCTTCGTCATCTTCTGGCAGCAGGACGGATAGAGTGACAGGATGGGCCATAAGGAAACGAATATATTTACACGATTTCCCATCCAGATCGAACGTCTTCTTTAATGAAGGCATCCGCTTCGGCCAGACCTGTCGCCTTCATGTTCTCAACATCCCATTTGATGGGTTTACCCAGCCGCTGGGAGAGCACGCCCAGCAGCACCGTTTCGGTAAGCTGCGCACCGTAATCAAATGGACAAGAAGCTGGCGCACCGCCCTTGCAGGCGTCAATCCAGTCACGATGATGCCCATTGGACCGTTTCAGGCGTGGCTCAGCCTTGCCGTATTCGACTCTCCTTTCAGCTGGGAACAGACGCGGCGCACCCCCGCTGCCATCATGCTGGATCACGCCCTTGTCACCAATGTAAAGAGCACCCCGTCTTGGCAGTGTAAAGGCTCCCAAGGCTTCGTGTTGAGCAGGCTTGGCACCACCACTATACCAGGTCAGCTTGATAGCCTCCCGTTTCTCATTCGCAGGAAAGTGGAAATGCACCAGGGAACCATACGGCGCGATTTCTTCATTTGAAAAACCAATGCCATATCCCTCCACCAGTGTGGGCGACCAAAGCTCCAGCGCACGCACGGCACTGTTCATGTCATGCGTCCCAAAATCCCCCAACCCCGAGCTCCCAAAGCACCAGAAATCACGCCAGGAGAAAGGATGATACGCAGGGTGGTAATGATGCTTGTCCCGAGGCCCCAGCCAGAGATCCCAATTCAGTCCGGCTGGTGCCGCAGGCTTGTCAGTGGGATAGCCTTTGAGATCAAAATTATAGCGCGTGGCAGGCACCCACACATGTACCTCTTTCACCGTGCCGATAGCTCCTCCTTGGATGTATTCGATGGTCTCACGCGTACCCACTGATGAATGCCCCTGGCTTCCCATCTGCGTGGCCACTCCTGTTTCTTTAGCGACCTTGGACACTTGCCGCGCCTCCCAGATGTTATGGGTCAGCGGCTTTTCACAATACACATGTTTGCCCGCCCGCATTGAGTGCACGGAGATGAAGGCATGGGTATGATCCGGCGTGGCACAGAGCACCGCATCAATGTCCTTTTCCTTCTCCAACATGACCCGGAAGTCCTCATAGGCCGCACAACGGAAGTTCGGTGTCTTCTCCGCATAATTCTTTTCGATCATGGCCTTCGTTGGCATCCGCCCGCCCATCTCCTTGTAATAGGCATAAGACTTCGAGTGATCATAAGCCTCCGCCGGATCCGCCACCGCAATGACCTGTACGTCCTCCAGTTGAAAAAGGTTCTTCAGGTTCGAGTGGCCCTGCCCACCTCCGCCAATGAGGGCCACATTCACCTTCTCACTCGGTGCCACAAAACCCGGCCCCCCGAGCACATGGCGGGGCACAATGTTAAAAGTAGCCACTGTGGCAGCAGCAGTTTTCAAAAAATGGCGGCGGTTGCTGGTCGGGGCAGGTTCGTTCATGAGGAAAAAGAAGAAATGAAAGTACGCTGACTCAACCTGGTTCTCCAAGAAAACAGCAACCCAGACCTGCAAACCATCAGGTTTGTATGTGAAGCCATCACCTTGTTACCATGCCCTGCCTAAATGCGCCTCCACTTCAGTCGCGTGGGTCAAGAATCCGCACTCCAGGTCCCGAATCGGCAGCGGCAGACCATTGACTTCAAGTGCCATAGATTGTGCTGTTCGCATCCGTCTCTGCCTGCCCCGTAAGCTCAGTTTCACATGCGTCTTTTATTTCCCATCCTGCTATTCCTCGTCCTGGGGCAGCTCCAGGCTCAAATCCGCCCGCTCGCTCAGGATTATGTGGCGCTCTGGGAATCTCCAAATCCTCGCCACATCTATGGTTATACTCCCGGCATCTGTCGCCTGGACTCAGGCAGGCTGGTAGCCACGCATGAAATCTCCTCCGCTGGCAAACCCGTGGGGCCGGATGCACAGGCGGTCCATGAAGCCCGCATCCTCACCAGCGATGACGGCGGTAAAACCTGGATCCACCGGGCGAACTTCGACATGAGCTTCGCCCGGCCTTTTGTCGCCGGAAAATCTCTCTACATCCTGGGCCGAAGCAAAAAAGTGGGCATCATCCGTTCCGACGATGACGGCATCACGTGGAGTGATCGCGTTTTCCTCAATGATAAGGGCATCTGGCACCAGTCCGCCTGCAATGTCCATTTCGCCAAAGGGAACATCTATCTCGTCATGGAAAAACATGCCCCTCTTCGGGGCATCCAGTCCTGGCAGATCGGCGATTTAGCCCCGGTGCTCATGCGGGCCAAAGCCGACTCAGACCTCACCGACCGGAAGAACTGGACCTTTGCCAGCGAACTCGTTTTTGAAGACATCTGGGATGCGGATCAAAGCAACTATTTCGGCATCCCCTTTCATCCCGTAGATCGCAAGAAGGCCACCTTCCTTGTCCCACCGAAAGGCCGTAGCATTGCCCCCCTCGGCTGGCTGGAGACCAATGTGGTCGAGTTCACTGATCCCGACCACATCTGGCATGATCCTCACGGAAAAACCTTTCATCTTTGGATGCGTGCCCACACCGGTTTAACCAATTATGCCGCCATTGCCCAGGTGAAAGAAAACGATGACGGCAGCATGACGACCACCCTGGTGAAGTCTCCTGCGGGCAAGACCATGCTCTATGTGCCCTGCCCTGGCGGGCAGATGCGTTTCCACATCCTGTGGGATGAAAAGACCAAACTTTACTGGATGCTCGGCTCCCAATCGACAGACTCCATGATCCGCCCAGACCGCATGTCTCCAGACCGCTGGGGCACCCCGGATAACGAGCGCCACCGCCTTGTACTTCATTTCTCCAAGAACATGATGGACTGGTGCTTCGCTGGCCTCGTCTGTACCGGTGCCACCCCCAAAGAATCCCGCCACTACGCCAGCATGTGCATGGATGGGGAAGACCTCTGCATCCTCAGCCGTAGCGGCGATGAAAAAGCGTACTCCGCCCACAATGGTAACGTCATCTCCTTCCACCGGGTGAAGAAGTTTCGCAGTCTTGTGTATTGAGTTCTATAGCGGCTGTCTGCTAAAGATAGGTTCACCTCATGACCCGCCGCCTTCTGCCCCTCATGTCTCTGCTGCTTCTCCCTTGCCACGTCCAGGCTGACGAAGCCACCGCCAAAGAATATCAGCAACGGGTAGAAACCGTCCGTCAACTGTCTGGCTTCGTTGCTCTGTGGGACTTCGTTCTGCGTGATCCGGCCACAGGCCAGTTCATGGCCCATCAACCTCTTGGCTCCTCTCACGATTTCCGTCTCGAGGCCGCAAACTATGTTCACGATTATTGGGGCCAGGGCCGCCCCGCGACTTATGAGGACTTTCCTCTGCTCGGTCGCGGTCCCTTTGGCCAGGCCGTCCGTTTTCTCAATGAGACTGACGAAACCTTCCGCCCCTGCCTGCTGGTCCCGCGCGAGCGCCTGCACGATACCGGCCTGGATGTCAAAGGCCCCGGCGGGTCTGTCTCCATGGTCGCCTGGGTCGTCCGTGAAAGTGGCAACCATGCCATCGCGGGTATCTGGCATGAAGGCACCGATCTCCATTCACAAAAAGGTCCGATTCTTCGTGTCGAGCAAGGCCGCAGACAGTATGGCATCTTTGCCGGCTTAGGCGCGAAGAGCGGTGCCTCTGCCGTCCATGTCTCTGAGAACGGAGCCAAGTCCTTTGGTGACAAATACGCGCGTAATCTCGCCGTCACCCCCGAGCTGATCCCCACCCTTCCCCCCGACGCCTCACCGGAAATGCTCGATGCCACCTGGAGCCTCCTCGGTTTCACCTTTGACAACAAAGCCAATACCGTCACCGCCTACCTCAACGGCCAGGCCACCGATTACTGGATCACATCACCCGAAAAACAAAACTTCTTCAAATGGCCTGCCCATGGCTGGTTACAGGCTCAGTTGCACAAGCTGCCCGGCCTGCAGGAAGGCGAAGATCCAGACTATCCTGCCGACCAATATTACCAGCCGCCAGAAGATGAAGCCCTGAAAATTGAAGTGGTATCGGAGTCGCCGGAAGAGCGTGTCGAACTCCATCAATACCCCTTCACCCGCGTTCGTGTCATTCTGGGCAAAGACGCAGAAGGCCGCTTCACTCAGGTCAAAAAACGTGAGCTCGTCGCTTTGAAAGCCAACCCCTTCTGGTTCCCTCATGATCTATACACTCCGCCCGATGAAAAAGAAGGCGGTCCTTTCACCATTGGCCGTTTCATCCACACCGGCCGCAGTGTCGGCTTCACTGGTTACATCGGCGGCGTGGCTGTGTTCAACCAGGCGCTCACTCCTGAACAGATGGCCCAGCTTGCGGCCCTCGGACATGAAGGAAACAACTCTGCCTCTTTAAAAGTGGAGGAAATTCAGGCACCATAGCCACAGGATTTAGAGGACAAGTTTCTGCATGTAGAAGTCAGGGATCGGCAGCAGACCCAGATGGCTCTCGCAGTCGGTAGGATGTTACGCTGACACCCCGGTAAAAAATATGATGCTCCGTACTGTTCTTGCCCTCATCCTTTGTGCTGCGACATGCCATTCTCAGCCTTCCCTGCCTCCGGGCACCCGCCCTCTTGCCTCTGCGGCGAAGAATGGTCGCGGTCCGTTGGCATTGGATAATTTGCATCATCATTTGTTAGGTTCATCCTTTGTTTATAACAGCAAAGGTGCAGACCTGTTCCTCGCAGGCAGCGGCGGTGTACAGGTGATGTATCTATGCCGCTGGGTGGATACCGCAGAAAATGGCGCTCCAGTCTTTGCACCACCTGTACCTGTAAAGTGCCCCTTTATCCGGGGCATCGTTTTTCAGAGCGCCGATGGTTTGACCCACGGCCTGTGGATTGACAAGGAGGAGATGATTCACACGGTGTTTGACCGGGAAGGCCTGGAGTTCAAAGAGACTGAACGTCTGAAGCTACCAAAGGAGCTGAAAAGCCCGGCCAGCATCGCCATGCTGCCCAATGCGGACAGCAGTTACGACGTGGCTTTTGAAATGTCGCATGAGGCCAAAGTTTATACGGGCAGGAACAGTACGGAAGAGTGGCGGCCATTCAATTCCTCCGGCATCGCCAATGGTGAATTACGCTACAAGTATCTCTTTGGTGCTCATCTGCCCTCCCTGCTCAAAGGACCGCTAAAAGACCTGAAACAGATCACCCAGACACGGCAGGAAGTCTTTTTTGCCATGCACCGGATGACACTGGTGAACCTGGGCCAGGGCCATGAAAGGGACATCATCACCGGCTCACGCCAGGGCATCCTGGTTCATTACCACAACCAGGCTGAAACAGGCTTCAAACTGGAAAAGAAACGCCTTTGCGCCGATCCGGACGGCACTGCGCTACGTCATCCCAGCATCAGCACCAGTGTCTGTGCTTATCCAAATGCCGCAGGCCTTTCAGACCTCATAGCTGGCGGCGAAGGTGCCATTTATTATTATCGCTTCACAGGAAAATTCACCCCTGACGGCGCTCCAGTCTATGCCGATCCTGTTCCTGCTCTCCAGGAAAAAGCTGACCTCTACACTGGCACCCTGCCCAGCCCGACAACGGTGGACTGGAATGGTGATGACGTGCTCGATATCATCGTGGGTAATTCAGAAGGTTTTGTCCTCTTCTTTGAAAACATCGGCAGCAATGAGGAGCCACGCTTTCTTCCATCCACTCGCATCCAAGCGGGCGGGGGCGATATCCAAGTGCAGGCAGGCTACTCCGGCAGTCTTCAAGGCATCCAGGAAGCCCGCTGGGGCTACCTCTCTCCCAATGTGGTGGACTGGAATCAGGACGGCCTGCCAGATATCATCACCGGAGACATCACCGGGGATTACCTCGTCTATATGAATCGCGGCAGTAAAAAACAGCCGCAGTTGGAAGCAGCCCATCCGATTTACTGCGATGGCATCGACATACGCGGCATGTGGCGCGCACGGCCCGCAGTCGGGAAGATCGGGGCGCGCATGGCCTTGGCGCTGGTCGATGGTCAAGACCATTTCCACCTCTATTGGCGGATCGATGACCACAACGTCGAAGATGGCGGCAAGCTCCTGCTCACGGACGGCAAACCCATCGGTGCCAGCGGTGGAATCGGTGGGCGCAGTGGACGCTGCAAGCTCGACTTCTTCGACTGGAATGAGGACGGAAAACTGGATTTTGTCATCGGCACCTCCCGAGTAAATTCCATCCCTGACCAAAAAACCGGCCTGCCCATGCCTGTTATTGGCGAGAAAACCCTGGGCACACCTTTGCTCATGTTAAACACCGGCACGGTAGACAAGCCCCGCTTTGCCCGGCCCATGCCCTTCCGGGATGAAAACGACGCCATCGTTCAGCCGGGTGGATCCCATGAAACGGGTGCTGTTGGCACCATGCTCGGCAAGGACGGGCCTAACCTGCTAATCTGCAACGAAGTTGGCCGTTTGTTTTTGCTGCCAGGAAAAAAACTGATCACCCGCTAGCCAGAACTGTATGAAAAGACTGTTTATCGCCACCCTGCTCTTGCTCAGCATTGGGGCCTTCGGGGCCGAAAAAATGAACGTTCTTTTCATCGCTGCCGATGATCTCCGCAATGACCTCGGCTGTTATGGCAACACCGTGGTGAAGACCCCGAACCTGGACCGCCTGGCAAAGCGTGGCCTAGTCTTTAACCGCGCGTATTGCCAGCAGGCCGTGTGCAATCCCTCCCGCGCTTCGCTCCTCACCGGACGAAGACTGGATAACCTGCGCATCTGGGATCTGCCCACGCATTTCCGGGATATAGCACCGGACGCGGTGACGCTGCCACAACACTTCAAAAACAACGGCTACTTCACCCAAAACATCGGCAAGATGTTTCACAACTGGATTCACGAGATCCCCGGCGATCCACAGTCTTGGAGCGTCCCTGCCGTCATGCACTTCGCTTCTCATGGCACCGACGAAGCCAGGGTGGAAGGAGCGCTGCCACCCAGCATCGCTCAAGATCCAAAATGTGAATGCCGTGATGTACCCGATGAGGCCTACTTTGACGGTCGTGTAGCATCACTGGCAGTGAAGGCCCTGGGCGAACTGAAACAGAAAGAAGAACCGTTCTTCCTGGCCGTCGGTTTCTGGAAACCCCACTCCCCCTTCAATGCTCCCAAAAAGTACTGGGACCTTTATCAGCGTGAGGATGTACCCATGCCAAAGAACCCGGAGTGGCCCGTCGATGCCCCCCGTATCGCCTGGCACAATGGCCGGGAAATCCGTAGCGATAAACAACGCGAACTCACCCCCGAGGCCATCCAGGAAATTCGTCACGGATATCTGGCGAATATCAGCTACATGGATACCCAAATCGGTCGCGTCCTTGACGAGCTAGACCGCCAGCACCTCACCGACAGTACCCTCATCGTCTTCTGGTCTGATCACGGTTACCACCTCGGCGAGCATACCCTCTGGGCCAAGACTTCTAACTTTGAACTCGACACACGAGTCCCCCTCATCATCGCCCAGCCCCACGGTAAAACTGCCGGACAGACAACCCAGTCCCTGGCCGAACTCATGGATCTCTACCCCACTCTTTCCGAGCTTTGTCATCTGCCGCCTCCTGCTTCAGTGGATGGCGTCAGCCTTGCCGCTATCCTCGTGGATTCATCTGCCACGGTCCGCTCCGCCGCCCTCTCGCAGCATCCCCGGCCTGCTTATTACAAAGGCGCGCCAGAAGCCATGGGCTATACCATCCGCAGCACCACTCACCGCTATACCGAATGGCGGGATTGGAAGACCGGCCGCACCATCGCCACCGAGCTGTACGATCATCAGACCGACCCAGATGAAACCCGCAACATCTCCCTGGACCAGGATGAAGAAACCGTCGTCAAACTGCACGCCAGCCTGCTGCAAGACATGAAACCCCTCGTCCAGCCAGGGTGGAAACCCGTCTTGGAATAGGACGTGCACGTCGGCCTTAGCCTACTGCCCCATCGCCTTTTCCAGTTTCAGTCGCTCCTCTTCAAATTCCTCCTCGCTCATCTTGCGTGGCACCGTCATCGTCGGCTCAAAAATCACCTTCACCTTTGAAAAAGGTAGCGGCAGCAAAAACTGGTCCCAAGTCTTGAAGCGGATCGCCCGGCTGTATTCCACCCGCACCGGCATAATGATCCCGCCTGTCAACTGGCCCAGTTTGATAATGCCTGGCTGGAGATGATAGATCGGCCCACGCGGCCCATCCGGGGTGATGCCGATGTCACGTCCCTCCTTCACCTTTTCAGCCATCATGATCAAGGCAGCCAGACCCTTTTGAGGTTTCGAGCTAGAACCCCGGGCCGCTTCAAAACCAAAGGTCGCGCACACATCCGCGATGATCTGCCCATCTCCACTTGGGCTGCTCAGAATGGCCCCGGGAATATGGGCGAACCACAGCTCATGAATGTAAGGAATGACAAACATCCGGTTATGCCAAAACGCCCAGATCCAGCCGGGACGTGACGTATCAAATGCTCCCGCCTTGTCCTCCACTTCAAACCGCAGCGTCGCCCCGATCCCACGCATAAGCAGCGCGATCACCTTGCCGATGTTTTTGATCCTTATCTTGGCCATGAGCCGCCATCCATAGAGTCATGCAGACAACGGTGCAAGGCTCACCACAGCCGCCATGCCTCTCATCCCCAAGGTGCAAATACCGAGACTCGCCAGCAACCTTGCTGGCACCGCACAAAATAGAGGCTTGTCTTTTCCGACTATTCCTGGTGAAATGCATGAGGAAATTCAGCTTCCCCCCTACTATGAAAGCACTAATTCAACGTGTTGGAGTTCGTTTGGCCGTCATCGCAGTGATGACCCTTTGCTCAGGAGCCGTCGTTGCCTCGGATGACGTCAATCAGATCTTCCAGATGGGCCGCGCGGCCTATTACAAGGGGGATATGGAAACCGCCTACCAACTCCTCACTCAGGTGGAGGCACGAAATCCAAAACACTTTGAAACCCGCGCACTTCTCGCCCAAATCCGCACGCATAGGCAGCCGGGCAATGCATCTGTAAAAGCCAGTTATCAGTCCGTAGTTCTCACCAAGATTGAATTCTCCGACGTCACCCTAGAAGAAGCCGTGGAGGGACTTCGCGCACTTTCCAAGACCGCTTCCGATGGCAAGATCATCCCCAACATCATCATCAAAGATCAGTCGTTGGCCACCAAGACCCTTTCTCTAAACCTGCGCAACCTCCCCCTCACCGATGCCATCCAGTACCTCGCCGGCATCGTCGGAGCTAACACTACCTACGACAAGCACGCCGTGATATTCAGCAGCGCCGCCACCGCAGGAAATTGATTTGCTGCCCTCCTAAGCACTCCAGAGCTATAGCTCGCCGAAACCTCCGCTCCTGATACAGCACCGTATTCCTCAGTTACGCAGTACTATTCAGATCCATCTCTTCCACACCAAACAAAACGGCATGATTGGCAAAGCTGCCAGTCATGCCGTCTTAGTTTAATAAGGTCGTTGCCCCGTTAGATCGCCACTTCAGCATCTTCGTCCTGGGCATCCACCACAGGCCGGAGAATCATCCCGGCAGCCACCGTGTTATTCGTCTGCTCGTCCACCAGGACAAAACTGCCCGTCGTCCGGTTCTTCCCATAGGAATCAAAGAAGATCGGTGCCGATACGCGCAACCGGATTGATCCGATGTCATTCAGGCCAAACTCCTTGCTCTCCTGGGATTTTTCCAGCGTGCTGATGTTCACCTTATAAAGCACATCCGTCACCACCGCACGCACCTCATTGGTCGTATGACGGAGGTGAAAGCGACTGCGTGGTTTCAGCGTCTTTTTATCGGCAAACCAGCAGATCATCGCATCGAATTCCTGGTTCGTTTCCACCGGCTCGCTCGCCTTCACAATCATCCCGCCACGGCTTGTATCGATTTCATCCGCCAGTGTCAGGCTATAGCTCAGTTGCGGGATCGCTTCCTCCTGCGGCCCTTCATAGGTGTGAATGCCTGTGATGGTGGACTTCATCGCCGATGGATAGGCGATGACTTCATCTCCCACCTTGAATGTCCCGCTCGCCATACGGCCGGCGAAGCCACGATAATCATGAAGGTTCCCAAGCCGGGCATCCGCCGCATCCGAGATCGGGCGAATCACCCACTGCACCGGAAAGCGGGCAGGATCTGCCGCCGTCTCTGCATACACTTGCACCGTCTCCAAGTGCTCCAGCAGGCTAGGCCCCGTATACCAAGGCGTATTCGCAGAGCGATCCACCACGTTATCGCCGTTCAGCGCACTCATCGGGATAGGGCAAATTTTCGGCAGGCTTTCCAACCCGCCCGCAAAGGCCATATATTCACTGACGATCTTATCATAAACCGCCTGGTCAAAGTCCACCAAGTCCATCTTGTTCACCGCCAACACCACGTGGCCAATGCGCAATAAGCTCGCCAGATAAGTATGGCGCATTGTCTGCTCAATGACCCCCAGCCGAGCATCAATCAGAATGATCGCCAGGTCCGCCGTCGAGGCCCCCGTCACCATATTGCGCGTGTATTGAATGTGCCCCGGTGTATCCGCGATGATGAACTTCCGCTTCGGAGTCGCAAAGTAACGATAAGCCACATCAATGGTGATGCCCTGCTCACGCTCAGCACGCAGACCGTCGGTCAAAAGTGCCAGGTTTACATGCCCGTCACCACGGCGCTTGGAGGATTCTTCGACGGCCAAAAGCTGGTCCTCAAAGATTGATTTGGAATCGTAAAGCAGACGGCCAATGAGAGTGCTTTTACCATCATCCACAGAACCGGCTGTGGTGAAACGAAGAAGAGAGGATTCAGTAGGATTGACGAGAACGTCCATGAGATCAGAAAAGTATAAATTGCGTTTCGGGCGAGTCTCGTAAGATCAAAAATAACCCTCTTTTTTGCGGTCTTCCATCGCCGTCTCGGAGCGCTTGTCATCGGCGCGTGTTCCACGCTCCGTCTGTCTTGCAGCAGCCACTTCGGCCACGATGTCATCAATGGTGCTCGCCGTACTTTCGACCGCGCCAGTGCAGGTCGCATCACCAACGGTGCGGAAACGGATCACCATCTCCTTCACCTTCGGTTTTTCTTCATCCAGCAGCGGGATGAAACCGGTCTCCGTATCCAGGAGCTGCCCGTGCCGCTCAATGATCTTCCGCTTGTGGCTGAAGTACAGGCTCGGCAGCGGAATGTTTTCCTGGCGGATGTATTGCCAGATGTCCATCTCGGTCCAGTTGCTCAGCGGGAACACTCGGAAGTGTTCACCGAAATGCTTGCGACCATTGAAGATGTTCCAGAGCTCAGGGCGCTGGTTTTTCGGGTCCCACTGGCCAAACTCATCACGATGGCTGAAGAAGCGTTCTTTAGCGCGCGCCTTTTCTTCGTCGCGTCGGCCACCACCAAGGCAGGCATCAAACTGATGCTCCTCAATGGTATCCAGCAGCGTCACCGTCTGCAGTTTGTTGCGACTCGCATTGATCCCTTTTTCTTCCTGGGAGCGGCCTTCATCAATGCTCTTCTGCACACTGCCCACGACCAACTTTGCGCCGATCTCCTCAACGAACCAGTCACGGTAAGTCATTGCTTCCGGGAAGTTATGCCCCGTATCCACATGCAGCAGGGAAAACGGCAGCTTGGAAGGGTAAAAAGCCTTCCGCGCCAGCCAAGCCATGACAATGGAATCCTTGCCGCCAGAGAAAAGCAATGCGGGTTTCTGGAACTGGGCAGCGGTTTCACGAAGGATAAAAATCGCTTCGCTTTCGAGGAACTGTAGATGCGTGATGGAGGACATTCGTCGGAGTAAATCGGGATGAAAAATTACTGTTTATCAGTGACCAGCTTGGCGTGCAGACCGCACTCATGCTTTTCGTCACCCTTGGCCGGATCATAATAAGTCCGCTCATTTGGGAGGTCATACTCAGCCAGGTAGGCATCCATCTCCACGGGCGTCCATTCCAGGATCGGATTGATCTTCAGGCACTGAAATTTGGCATCCCACATCACCGGTTGCAGCGTAGCCGCCCGCTGTGGATTTTGCTCTTTCCGCAGTGCCGTGATCCAGACTTTTGGTGCCAGCTCCTGCATACCACGCTCGAAAGGCTCCAGCTTCATGATCCGGCTAAAGGACTCCACACGTTCCACTTCATCCGGCATTGGCACCTGGCCACCATTCAGCGCCAGCCAATGAGCGGCTGTCATCTTGGGCAGATAAGGCTTCAAATTCAGGTTCAATTTCACCCGCGTCTTCTCCGCAAACAGATAAGTCTCAGGAAGGTTCGTCCCATGATCAATCCACAGTGCCGGGATCTGAGGTGAAACCTGAGTCGCCAAATGCAAGATCACAGCCTCATACGGACGAAAATTCGTCGTCACGATGGCCCCCTCTGGCGCTTGCTCCACTGCCCAGCGGATGATTTCAAGAGGGGTTGCCCCCTGGAGGCGTTCGTTGATGGATTGAATTTCTTCAGGTGTCATGATTGATTCCCGATAAAGTATATCTGTTAGGTCTGCAATTAAAGAGTATCATAAAAAACCCCCACCTTCATTGCTGAAGGAGGGGGTATAAACTGGCAGCGACCTACTTTCGCAGGGCCTATCGCCCAACTATCATCGGCGCAACAGCGTTTCACTTCCGTGTTCGGAATGGGAACGGGTGGTGCCACTGTGCCATGACCACCAGACTTCTGATCAGAGGTCATCCAAGCTTGCGCTTGTTTGAACTGGTCAGGTGTCTGAAGGCAAGGAACTCCAAGTTCCCTGACAACTGCATACAGGATAAAAAACAATTTCGGTCAAGGCAGACGGTGTGTCTGATTTGAAATGGAAGCAATGTAAGACAAACGGATGATTAGTATCT